>CAZWIB010000022.1:0-5674 GCA_964634225.1 Candidatus Woesearchaeota archaeon | reverse complement strand
CGAAGTGTATCCTCACAAGCATTTTATTTTTCAACCTCTTTATGCGAAGTGTATCCTCACAAGCATTTTATTTTTCAACCTCTTTATGCGAAGTGTATCCTCACAAGCATTTTATTTTTCAACCTCTTTATGCGAAGTGTATCTTCACAAACATTTTATTTTTTATCCTCTTTTTTTCCTTTAACAAGCCCCTTCTCTATTAACTTTTCAGCAATGGTTTTTTCAACCTTCCTCTTTATTAAACCTTTCTTAAAAAGCTCTTTTGCTCCAACCCCTGTTCTTGGTTTTTCTCCAAATATATTAAATATTTTACCTTTAAAAATTTCTGCTTTTTCTTTTGTAAAAATTCCTTTATTATATAATTCATCTATGTATAAAATTAGAGCTTTTTGATTTATTTGATTTCTTTCTTTTAAATTTTCAAATTCGTGTTTTCCCATTAATCCAAGCAACTCTATAAAAATAGGTTCAATCTTTTTTTCAACATTTGCTTGTGGAGAAAACAATATCTTGATTGGCTTAATTTCTCTTACTGGCTTTAATGGAACAGTAAAATAGAAAGTTGTTCCTTTTCCTTTTTCACTTTCAATCCAAACTTTTCCTTCTTGTGATTCAACTATCCCTTTGATAATAGCTAATCCTAATCCAGTGCCTCCAGATTTTCTATACATTGTCTGCTCTGCCTGAAAAAAAGGCTCAAATATTCTCTTTTGGTTTTCAGGTTTAATTCCAATTCCCTGATCTTTAACAGAAAATAAAATCATATTTTCTTGCAATTTAACATTAACAAAAATTTTGCTATTATCTGGAGAGAATTTTTTTGCATTATTAATTAAATTTCTTAAAACCTGCATAACTCTGTCAGGGTCAGCCTCTATTACTGGCAATTTATCTATTTTTGCAACAACTTCAATATTTTTCTCTGGCATAAAACCTTTCATTTCTTCAACAAGTCGATTAATATGTTCAGTTAAATTAGTTTTAATAAAATTAAATTTCAACCTTGCTGCCTCTATTCTTGAAATCTCTAAGAAATCCACAATAATATTATCTAATCTTGTAGTATTTCTCAAAACAATATCTAGTGATTTTTTTTGTTTATCATTAAGTTTCCCAAAATACTCGCCCATAAGCATTTGTAATTGAGCTTTCATAGGAGTCATGGGGCTTCTCAATTCATGAGAAGTTATGGATAAAAATTCTGTTTTTGCATGTTCTAATTGTTTGTGTTCCTCATCTCTTTGTTTAAATACTCTTGCTGTTTTATTAAAAACCTCTCCTAATTTTTCTAATTCATCTCCAGTCTTAATATTTGTTTTAATATCAAAATTTCCTTTTTCTAGTTCTTCTGTAGCTCTATATATTTTTTCAATTGGTCTTGAGATTCTTTTAGCAGAAATAAAACCAGAGAAGATAGCAAAAAGTAAGAAAAACCCAAGAATAGAACCAAATATAAAGAACATTGTTTTTATTGGAATAAACGCCTCTTCTGTATGAACTTCAACTAAAAGCACCCACTCTTGTTTTGAGATACACATTGAAGCCCCAATTACCTCTTCACTTCTGAAATTATCATAAACATCAACAATCTCTTTACTCTCTTCAATGCATTTTTGAACTGGCAAAGTATCAACAATCATTCCCCCAAAATCTTCATTATATTTCTGACCTTCTAAAGATTTCGGAAGTACAAACATTTCTTTATTTCTATTAACAAGATATGTTTCTAAAGTCTTTGTTTTACCTCTTTGTCCAGAAATAGCTCCTTTTTCTATTTGAAATTGTCCTGAAAGAATCTCTTGTATTTTTCTTGAATCAAAAATATTAGCAATAACCCCTAAAAATTCTCCCGTTTCTAAATCTATTAAAGGAGTTGTAACAATAAGTGGATTAGTTAAACCAAAATGCTTATGCCCTCTTAGTTCTGTTGTAAATACTTTTTTACTACCTTCAATAAAATAATCATCTTTTGATTCGTCTTTTCCCATCTCTTCATTATGGGTTGAAGCAACAATCTTTCCATTTAAATCCATTATAAAGATACCTCCAATTGTTGCATCAAGAGATTTTTTATTTATAATTAAATAATTATTAAGAATTTCAGTTGTTTCTGGAACATCTTCTCCTTTATTGATTTTTTCAAGATTATTCTTAATAAACCCCTCAGAAGCAAAATCAATGGTTCTTGATTCTATACTATCTAAATAAGCAAAAACCTGGGCTTCTTTTGCTTCACCAAGATTTAAAACTTTACTAGAGATTTCATTTTGCAAACCATTTTTCATAATATTAATACTTAAAAGCCCTAAAATTAATATTGGAACCAATCCAATTAATAAAAAATTTATAATTAATTTTCTATTTATCTTTCCAAATATAAACCTTTTCAAACTAGGTCTTTCTATTTCATCACCCATTTTTATAAACCAAAATAAGAATTATCTATTTTTATAATTATTCTTTAACGGTAGATTCCTTTTTTTCAGTATCAATTACTTTATCAACAAGCATACTAGTATCTTTCACTACCTCATCATCTTTAGAACCAACAGCATAAAACACAGCTTTTGTTTGCGTCTTTTTAATTTTATTAATCAAATTTGTCATAAATTTAGCACAAATAGGTGATTTATTATAAATTTTTAAATTAGTTATAGAATCAAAGACCAAATAATCAAATTTATGTTTTAGAAATTTATTTATAACTAATGAAAGTTCTGTCAAAGCACCAGGGGAACTCACAAAATAAATTCCTTCATCTGTATCAGGAGTTTTTTTAAGTGTCTTTGAAATAGCATCTACAAAAATAACATTATCCATATTGATTTTTTGTTTATTAAATATTTCTTTTAAAGAATCAGAGGTTTTATTCAATGTAATATAACAAACACTTTCGTTTGATAATTGTTTCATTGTATCAACTATGACACTATTATATGAAGTATTCGGCATAAGCAATAGTGTTGTTTGATTTGAAGAAAGTTCTGTTTTTAAATCAACCATTTTAACCTACAATCTCTTTTACTTTAGCTACGAGTTTTTCAATGTCAAAGGGTTTTTGTATAAAACCAACAAGATTTTTGCTTCCCATTAAATCTTCTTTTTCTGCTTCAGAAGTTCTAACCACACTTAAATAAACAACTTTAATATTTCCTAATTTTGGGATAATTTCTCTTACAGGTGTTCCAGGCATCATAATATCCATTAAAATCAAGTCAGGTTTTTCTCCAGCTTGAACTTTTTTAAGACAATCGTCTCCACTAACAGCTAAACTAACTTCATAACCTTCTTTTTCTAAAACAGTTTTTATAGTTGTCCTATTATCTTCTTCATCATCCACAACCATTATCTTTTTTGCCATTAATCATTACCTCCTTCTAAAATTTCTTTAACACTTTTTAGAAAACTTTCTTCAGAATAAGGTTTTTGTATAAACCCATTCACCCCATCCATATCAACATCTTTTTTAGGAGTAATAGAAACGTAAGCTATTTTTGCCCCATCTCCTAATCGTGCTCTTAATAATCTTGATAAATCATATCCAGAAAGCGTTGGCATATTTATATTAACTAATATTAATGCAAAACCATCGTCTTTTAATAGGTCTAAGGCAGCTGCCCCATTTGTAGCAGTAAAAACATCATATTCTCCTTTTTTTAGAACATTCTTAGCCCTTTCTAAATCCTCAAAAGTATCATCAACAACTAAAATTTTTTTTGCCATCTTTTTTTACACCCTTAAATACATAATAATGATGGAATATTTAAAGCTTTTTATACTTCATCACTGCATTGTTGCGTTAGAGGTTGGTGGAATTCTAATACTCATTCTATAAATATATCTTAACTAAAAAGTAATCTTTTGATGTAGAAGATATAATAGATTTAGATAATAAAAAAATTCCTTTTGAAAAAATAGAAGAGCAAGCTATAGAAAACTATATTGGGTACAGGAAAAATGGTCCTAGTCATATTTATCCAGAATAGGAATAATTTAGAAAATAAAAGGAAAATAAGTAATTTATACCTAAATTAAAATTATTTTCTTTTAAATACAAAAGTTCCGACAATTCCAAGCATAAATAATCCAACACCTAAAAAATTTGAATTTGTTTTTGTCATACTTCCAATAACATTTCCAGTTAAATTAGGAGATAAAAAAAATAATCCAGCAACAACTGCACCAAGAGAAATAACTGCAAGAGATTTTTCTAAACCTGTTTTTTTATAATCGATTAATCCTTCTTTTTTTGCATAATTTAACATTCGTTCTGTTATTTCTTGTGTTTCTTTATTTCTTGCGAATTCAACAGCATTTTTTAAAACTCTTCCAACCCTTTTTTTAAAAGTATTTTTATATTTTTTAATTTCATCTGAAGTTATTCCATGTTTTTTTAAAAATCTTTTATGGAATAAAATTGTTTCCAATTTTTTAATATTATCAAAAGACGTTGTAAATTCCCTCCAACGAGGATCTATATCAGAGTATTTTGTCATATGTTTTCCTTTGTAATACATACTTCTTTTGCCACCAGCAGTAAGTTGAACTCCTTTTGAATCTAATTCATGTAGGCCATTTACTATTGCTTCTTCAATATCTTTGTCAGAATAATTTTTTGCTTTTGACTTGCTCCATTTTTTTAAATCCTGGATTGTAGGTTGAGTCATTCCTGTTTTTCCAACTCTGAGATATTGATAAAAACCTTTTTGACCTTTAAATGCATAAGCAAGAGTATCTGCTTTTTCAGAAGGAGTTTGTTCACTAAAACTATCTCCTGTTAACCTTTCTTTTATTAGTTTATATTTAGAAGGTTCTTTTTTTGTTTCTTCTTTAGTAATATTTTCTTTTTTAGAATATAATTCTTTTTTCAAAGAATTATAATTCACTCCCTTTACCATAATAAAAATACAAAAACATTCTTTTTATACTTTTCTAAAATGCCATATCAAATTGCTCCGAAATCGGCTTCGCTTAATTTCTCCGCTGAAGAAATTATTAATGTCAAAAGGATTTTCTAAGCAGGGTTCAACTATTACTTCTTTTTGGGTTTGTCCCATCTGGCAGATTTACATTTAGGGCAGATTAAAGGTTTTTCCTTATTGGAACGAGGAATCCATTTATATCCGCAGTTGTTACACAAATAACCTTTCACTTTAATTTCTATTTCTGGCATAATGAATAGATGTTCAAATACTTTATAAATATTACTTTTTATAGTTATACTTTGTAAGTAGTTACTTAATAACCGAAAAGTTTATATAGTAGTATTACTTTGTATAGTAAGAATAAATAAAGTAAGGGGACTCCGAAGAGTCCCTGATTTCACCTAACGTCAATCAAATGAAATCTAACAATTTAAAGAAGAAGAAGTATAAAAAACTTTCTTGTCCAAATTGCAAATCCAAAAACATAATTAAATGGACAAAAAGAAAAACTCAGAACAGAGGAGTAATTCAAAGACACAAATGTAATAATTGTGATAAAACTTTCACAATTAATGACGGGTTTTTCAGAATGAGAAATCATCCAAAGAAAATAACTTGTGCTTTGGATTTATTTTATCGAGGAGTTTCTACAAGAAAAGTTCAGGAACATTTTAAGGCATTTTATCCACATAACTCTGACCACACTTCTGTTTTAAGATGGATTAGAAAATACTCAATAATGATTTCAA
>CAZWIB010000021.1:4428-6058 GCA_964634225.1 Candidatus Woesearchaeota archaeon | reverse complement strand
TATACAGTAGAAGCATAATTTACTTCAGTTCCTCAAGGAGATGGAGAACAAGTTCAAATAGCAACAGCTGTTTCTGCTAAATTTGATGTTATGGTTGTAGATGTTTTACCAGGTGAAGAGACAGAAACAGAAATATCAATAGGCGGGGAACCTGAAAAAGCTTTTCCATGGTCAACAGTTCTTATTATTCTAGCAATAATAGCGGTAATAATAGTATTGATGAGCCTTAAGAAAAAGAAATAAATTTTTTAATTAAATTTAAATAAACAAAAACGCTTTCTTTTTAATGATTAAAAATAGGGGTGTTTTAATTTTCTTTTTAGGAATTTTTTTTATTCAATTACTTTTACCCCAGATTACTAGCGTGGTCATTACTGGAAAATCTGCAAGTGCCAACACAACTGTTTCAGTAACAATTACAGGTCCTCCTTCTTTAGTAATCATTCGTCCTGAAAACATCACATATAATTATTTTAATAATCTTCCATTAAATTTCACAAGCAATGGAGATAATTTTTGGTATAATCTCGATGAGGGAGCCAATATAACTATAACAGGAAATACTCTTTTTAGCACCACAGAAGGTACTCACACACTATATCTCTTTGCTAATGATAGTGGTGGACTAACTAAAAAAAATGTAACTTTTACAGTTGATTTGGCAGCACCATCCCCTCCTGCAGCTGGAGGAGGTGCAGTTCGTATTGTTGAAAAAGATTTTTCCATAGATAAAGAAGAAATAATAATTAAATTACAACAAGGAGAAATAAAAGAAGAAAACCTTACAATTGAAAATATAGGGGATTTAAAAATAAATATGGGTTTAGAAAACCCTTTCCCAGAATTAGTAAAAATAGATAAAATTAATTTTGATTTAGAACCAGGAGAATCTGAAATAGTTTCATTGAAATTTATAGCAAAAGAAGAAACTATTCCTGAATTATATATTGGGAAATTAATAGTAAAAGGTGATGAAATACAAAAAAACGTATCCCTTGCAATTGAAGTTGAAACAAAAGAACCTTTACTCGATGTTGAAGTAGAGATCCCTGAGGAATTTTTAATTACTTATCCTCGAGAAAAATTATCTGCGAAAATAGATTTATTCAATCTGAGAACAACAGAAACTATCAATACCACTGTAGATTATATTATAAAAGATTTTGAACAAGGAAATGAAATACTTTTTGAAAGTGAAACAATTATGTTAGAAAATGATATAAGTTATATAAAAACTTTTGATATTCCAAAAGATATAGAATTTGAAAGACATGTTCTTTATGTTAGAGCAAATTATGAAGAAAAAGTAGCAAGTGATAGCGCTTGGTTTATAATAAGTAAAAAATACTCTATAAAAATATGGTTAGTTAGTTTAATAATAGCATTAATAACTATTTTAATAGCAATAATAATTTTAAAGAGACTTAAAAACTAAAAGAGTAAAATAAATATTTCAGAATTTTTTCTTAAAAATTTTCCTAAATTTAAATAAAGCGCGGGGTGGGACTCGAACCCACGAATTTTCGGGCTGCAACCGAAAGCAATAGCCGCTATGCGACCCGCGCAACGCCCCTGACAGGATTCGAACCTGCGACCTACTGCTTAGAAGGCAGTCGCTCTATCCAGACTG
>CAZWIB010000021.1:0-4328 GCA_964634225.1 Candidatus Woesearchaeota archaeon | reverse complement strand
ACAGGATTCGAACCTGCGACCTACTGCTTAGAAGGCAGTCGCTCTATCCAGACTGAGCTACAGGAGCCTATATAAAAATATTGCAAGAACTATTTAAAAGCTTTCTATTAAACTTCAAAACTATCTAAATCGTTTACTAAAAAAGAATTTTTGAAAATCTTTTTTGATTCATTTAAAATTTTTTTCATATTTTTTTCATATCTTCCACTAATATGTGTTAAAATTAATTTTCCAACTTTGCTCTTTTTTGCAATTGTTGCAGCTTGTTCTGAAGTTAAATGTAAATGTTCTTTAGCTTGTTCTTTTAATTCCTTTCCAAAACTCGCTTCACAAACTAGTAAATCAGAATTCTTAGCAAAAGAAATAATCTTATCATGCATAATTGTATCTAAAACAAATGAAATTTTCTTGCCTTTATCGACGTAAGTTAAATCTTTTGCTTTATATTTTTTATTTTTATAAGAAATATCTTTGCCTTGTTTTAATTTTTGAAGTAAAGGTCCCATAGGAAGTTTTGATTTTTTAAGTTTATTTTTATCAATTCTAATTTTATCTTTTATTACAAAATTATAAGCATTTGTTGGTGGTCCATGTTTCATTGATCCCGCCTCGAGATAAAAATCAGATGTTTCAAAAAATTTACCCTTAGCTTCTTCAATTTCTATTTTATATTTTTCTTGAAACTTAAAAACTTTCATCATTTCTTTCATATATTGTTTTGTTCCTTTTGGTCCATAGATATAAACAGTTTTATTATAACCACTCAAAGACAAAGTCTGTAGTAAACCAGGAATTCCTAAAACATGATCTCCGTGCCAATGAGTAATTAATAATCTAGTAATTTTGCAAGGATTTAATTTTGCTTTTCTAAATTGTCTTTGTGTTCCTTCACCACAATCAACTAAAATATTTTCTCCATTATATTCCAACAAAATTGCACTATGGTTTCTTTTAGCACTGGGGATAGCATCAGAAGTTCCTAAAAAAGTTAATTTAATTTTTGAAGTCATAAATATAATTAGTAAGACCTCTTTATAAAATTAAAGTTTCAACTAACTTAAAACTCATGAGCTCTGCGAAAACAACGGTAAAAACGCAATTATTCAGACTTCAAAGCAGTTGAAGCCGGAGAGATAAAGATGATTGTATCTCCTCTTAAAAAAGTCAATCCTAAGCTTTTCTTAGTTTCTCCGTTTTCCATTTCCTTCACATTATCCAATACCAAATTGATATGGATATCAAAAGCTAACAAAGTTCCCACATACTGTTTTCCACCTTTTAAGGTGGCTAACACTTCTTGCCCTTTGGAGTTATTTAACAAATCCAAAGGTCTTGTTATTACATTAGCCATAGTCTTATTCAAGGGAATTTATTTTTAAACCTTTCTACAAAAACATTTATAAACAAAAACTCAATTTCATTACTATGAAACTTGGAAGAAAAATAACCGGTGGAAAATATATAAAAAGAAGAAAAAAGAAAGTGTATGAAAGACCGGGGCAAAAAAGAATTGTGAAAATAGGAGAAGAAAAAAGAAAAACAGTTAGAACTAGAGGTGGAAACACAAAAACATTTTTACTAAAAGGAAAAGTAATTAATGTTAAAGGTAAAAAAACAGAGATAAAAAATGTTCTTGAAACTCCTTCAAATAGATTTCTTGCAAGACAAAATGTTTTAACCAAAGGCACAATTGTTGAAACAGATCTTGGAAAAGTTAAGGTCACAAATAGGCCAACACAAGAAGGTGTTGTTAATGGTATTTTAGTTAAATAGTTCTAAATAATTTTTACTCCCTAAACATAAGAAGAAAACTTTAAAAGCCAAAACTTTTTAAAGTCAATTCATTTATAAAGGTTGCGTTAAATTTATAAACTAACTCTAAAAATGGCAGCTATAAAAAAATGTCCGGAATGTGGAAGTGTGCATTTAACATATGATCCTCATTTAGGAGAAATAATCTGTAATGATTGTGGCCTAGTTGTAGAAGAGAAAATGGTTGATACAGGCATTGATTTATCTGGAAAATTTGATAAATCAGAAAAAAAGGGACGTGGTGGGGCTCCAATTTCAATACAAAAATTCGACAAAGGTCTAACAACAAATGTGGGTGAAATATCTGATATTTATAGATTAGAACCAAAACAGACACGAAAATTCTTGAGATTAAAAAAATGGCAAGAAAGAGTTTCAACTTCTATTGAGAGAAATTTAAGGCTTGCTATGGCGGAATTAAGAGTTACTGCTTCTTATCTAAATCTTCCAAATGTAGTAAGAGATGAAGCTGCAAGAATTTACAACTATGTTTTACAAAGAGGTCTTGTGCGTGGAAGATCGATGGAATCAGTAATTGCTGCTTGTTTATATGCTGCATGTCGTTCATACAATATTCCAAGAACACTTGATGAAATGGCAACAGCTTCGGATATGGAAAGAAAAGAAATTGGAAGAACATATAGATTCATAATAAGAAAACTAGGAATAAAAGTAAAGCAATCTTCTCCAAAAGATTATATTTCAAGATTTTCATCTGTATTAAAACTCTCTCCAAAAGTTCAAAACGAAGCATTAAAATTATTAAAAGAAGCAGACAAGGTTGAATTAACTTCAGGTAGGGGTCCTGCTGGAATTGCAGCAGCTGCATTATATGTAGCAGCATTAATAAACGACGAGAAAAAAACACAAAGAGAAGTTGCAGATGTTGCAGGAATAACAGAAGTAACAATAAGAAATAGATATAAAGAATTAATTGATAAATTAAATCTTGAAGAAAAAATCAAACAAAAAGAAGCTGAATCCAAAAAGAAAAAAGAAGAATAATTCTTATTCATAGATGCTCCCGAAGATACATTTTGCATAAAGAATAAAGCTTTTTATATATTAATTCTATAGAAAATTTAAGCGGAGATGCCGGATGTTGCCAATATTCTTTGGCTCGTCCATCATCAAATATTTTGCGGAGATGCCGGAGTGGTCAAACGGGACGCCCTCAAGAGGCGTTGGCTTAGTGCCTACATGGGTTCGAATCCTATTCTCCGCATTTTAGAATTAAAAGAACTAGTTTTCTTCAAAATAATCTTCCCATCCATTCTTAAAAGAGACAACTTTATCAGCATAATCACTAGTTCCACTATATTTAGTCAAAACACAAACCAATCTAGCTTCTTTACCTAAATCATTACAATGATTATAAATAGAAATTTGTCCATTCAAAGCTCTCATGAACAAATTTGACGACTTTTCAATTTGAATTGTTGGCCCCATCCATGCTTCAGGATATCTTGTGCCTCCTGTATAACCCATTAACCAATCAGAACAATCATCATCTCTATTTGCCCCACAATCTTCTCCTCTTCCCATTCCAGTTTCTTGTGTTGCAACAGCAGCAAGTAATGATTTAAATTCTATTTGGGTAAATCCATTAGGTAAATTATCTTTTGAATATTCATCAAAATCAGTTTCGTAAAGAGAATATCTATCAATATATTGTTGATTAATAGTTGCAGTTCCACTTACTTGTTCTATTTCCAATAAATCAGCTCTTACTTCATTAGAAATTTGACTATTCCCTGAAAAAATCAAACCAGCTCCCTCATAAAGATCACTCTTACCAAGAGATTCAAGTATTTTCCATGAAGGCTCAGCAAATTTATGGCTATCATCTTCTTCAGGAGTCCACCACCATTCTTCGTCTGCTTCCACGTTTATAATATAAATGCTTCCCACATCTGGAATATCTTTAAATTCAAAGACACTATCATCAGTTACAAGTTCAGCATATTTGTTCTTCACAAACACCTCGCCCTGACCTGATGCACGAGTAATTGTATTATCAATTAAAATTTTTAATCCTTCTTGATAATTTTTATATCTTAAATCTTCAATAACATCATCAATATTTTCTGGATTAGGAATTGGCCCACATAATGCATCCTCCCCCCATTGTTTTTTACATTCTTTTAATGTACTAAAAGATCCACAATCATCGCATCCAGAAACAACATAAAAATAAACAGGATTCCAATCCTCATTATTAACTCCTTCACAGCTTCCAAAACTAGTGTATGACCAATGCCACTTACTATCAACATACCTATAACAAAGATTTCTTTCCGTAACTCCTTTTCTCTGAAATTCATATTTTAAATTAGCAAGATTAACTTCTACAACTTCAAATTCAGGAAGACTACAAACTCCATTAATACATAATCTCCCTCCAGTACAATCACTCTCTTTATTACAGGTCCCACCAGTTAATCCTTGAATAAGATATTCATTATAAGCATTAACAGCCAATTTAGCGTAAGCCTTGCCTCTCTCAAAAAATAATT
>CAZWIB010000020.1:0-8182 GCA_964634225.1 Candidatus Woesearchaeota archaeon | reverse complement strand
TGCATAGCCACGCACTATATGGATAAGAGCTGAATGCATCTAAGCTCGAAGCCATTCGCAAAACGAGACAATTAAGGCCGCAAAAGAAGATTGCGTTGATAGAGTTATTATGTAAGATTTAAGGTTCGCCGAAAATTTCAGTATATAACTACTAAAAGCCTTATTTTTAGTATTGGTTTCAGAATATGCGTCTAAGAGGATTCCACTGTTTGATTTGTTGTTATAAATCTCTAGCTTGTAAAGTTCGCCTTTTATTTGATTTTGTTCTATCTATGGCGTCTGCTAAAATATTTTCAATTTTTTTTTCTAAAGCTGGACCGACTTCCTCTGCAACAGAAGAAACAGAATTTTCTTTGTCTAATTCTCTCACAACTTTTTTTATATTTGATTTAACTATTAATGTCATTTTATTTTAAAAACCAAGTTTCAACAACTATAAAAATTATTACGATAATACTTATTAGTCCTTTAATTGCTAAAAAGATAAAGTGTTGTAAACCAATCAAAGGGAGACTTAAAAACCCAGAAATTATTGCTAAACTTCCAATTACAAAAGTAGTAAGTTTTGGAAAATCAGAGCTACTTAATCCTCCTTTTTTATTAAACATTTTTTTTGGATTGGATTCGATAATAAAACCAATTCCAATTGCAAGGAGAAGTAATGAATCTACGTAAGGAGTTATATTAAATTCAAAAAAACTTTCAGAAATAATTGCAGCAAATCCCATGATACTTACAATAGCTAAAATACTTACAAAAAATGTTGAAGTTTTTGATTCTTTTTTTGTCACTGCTTTTTTTGTCACCTTTTTTTTCTTTGCCATTTTATTTTAATTGATTTAATATTTTAATAACTTTATCTTTTCCTATTTCTAAAATAAATTCTGCTAATCTTGGACCTTTTTCTTTTCCAATGATTGCTTGATATGCTGCTCTAAAAAATTCGGTATTTTTAATGTCGAACTTTTGACAAATTCCATAAAATTCATTAAATAATTCTTCTGATGTGAAATCTTTTGCTTTAAGGACCTTTTTTAATTCAATTAATGAATCTTTTTCCTTTCCTGTAAAAGAAAATTTTAATTTATCTTGGATTTTAAATCTCATATCATCTCCAGCATATTTATCTAACCAATTCTTTACTTTTTCTGCTCTTATCTTGGCATTTTTATCTAAATCTTTTGTTTTTCCAATTTGAACAAGGGTTGTTAGATGTCTAAAACTAGTTCTTGAAGGTTTTTTCTTTTCTATTTTTAATTTAGATAATTCATAAATTCTTTTTTGTTGAGGATTTAATTTTCCTCCATAATAATTGTCTTCTAATCTATCAAAATCCTCATAGATTTTTATAACATCGTTGTCAAAACTAATTTGAAAACCGCTTTTAGGTTTTGTTCCAACAAATAAATATCTTAAAATTTCTGGTTCATAGATTTCTTCTGTTTCATCTAAAGTTAAAACATTTCCTGCGGAACTAGAGAATTCTGTTCCACCTTTAATTTTTACCCAATCATAAAATTGATATACTGGAGGTTCAAAATTAAAAACTTTTTTAGAAATTTCTTTTGCTGTTGTAAAAGATCCTCCATGAACACTATGGTCAATTCCTCCTGGTTCAAAATCAACTTCTTCATATTTCCATCTTAAGGGCCAATCTACTCTCCACTTAATACTTACAAGACCTTTTTTACGAATATCAAAAGTTTCTTTTATTCCGCATTCACATTCATATGAAACATTATACCCATTAACTTCTGTTATTTTTGTTTTATCTTTTTTACATTTATCACAATAAATCATAATTGGCCACCAATTTTTTTCTAAAGGCTCTTTTCTAAATTTATTTAGTATTTCTTTAATTTCATCCGTTTTTTCTAATGCTATTTTTATTAATTTTGCATAAGCAGATTTTTTATTCATTTCATTTTGATAAATGAAATTTGGTTTGATTCCTACTTTTTCTAAAGATTTTTCAAATTCTTGTTCAAAATATTTTGCATAACTTAATTTTTTATTTTGTGGAGAAGGAATATCACTAATTGACATTCCAATATATTTTTTATATGATTCACTTACTCCTTTTGGGACTTTTCTAAATCTGTCAAAATCATCCCAAGAATAAATAAATCGAACTTTTTTTCCTTTGTCTTTTAATGCTCTTACAACTAAATCTGTTGTAATTACTTCTCTAAAATTTCCGATATGAACTGTTCCAGAAGGGGTTATTCCTGAGGCGCAAACATACTCTTTTTTGTTCCCCTTTTGTTTTATTATGTTATCGGCAATTTGGTCTGCCCAAAAAAACTTTTCTGCCATATTAGAAAGATACAATTTTGATTTAAATTATTTCCTATACCTCTTGTGCCCATGCTTATCTAATTCTTGATTAAGTAATTCATCTGCAATTACTTGATATGTGTCATATCTTGAAACATGTTTGTAGATTATTTTTTTGAATTTCTCTTGGAGTTTTTGCACTTTTAAAAATAATTCAAGAAGCCTTGGACTTCTTACTTTATATTCCCCTAAAAGTTGTTTTACAATTAATTCTGAATCTAAGAAACAAGTAACTGTGTCATCTGTAAAATCAGCTGCAAGTTCTAGTGCTTTGATTAAGCCCTCATATTCTGCCATATTATTTGTGACTAGATTTCCTACTTTTTCAGCATATCTTATTAAAATTTTATCATCTTCTCTAACTATTACTCCTATTGCTCCTGGCCCTGGATTACCTCTTGCACCCCCGTCGCTGTTTGTATATATCATTTTATATATGTAATATTTTAAAATTATTAAATCCTTGAAATATTTCTGATTTTACTTGAACATCTCTTATTTGAGAGTGTTTTGGTCCTTTTTTACAAAGTTCTATCATTTTATTCACGTCTTCTGCATTGCCTTCTAAAAAAGCTTCTACTCTCCCATCCTCTAAATTTCTAACAAAACCTTTTACATCATATCTTTCTGCATTTTCCTTAATAAAGCTCCTATAGAAAACTCCTTGAACTGTCCCTTTAATGTATACTCTTACTGACTTTTTCATATTTAGAAAAAAGGATTTAGGTTATTAAATATTTCTTCTATCTAATTCATTATTAACAATTGCCACTGTTTGGCTGGCAAAATACATTTTTGGACCAATCGAAATTGGATTTGCCATTTGTTTTAATCTTTTTAATTCCTTTTTTGGAATTCCATCGTGATCTCCTAAAATAAAAACACAATTATCTTTTATTTTTGCTTCTCTAAGATCTTCTCCTTTTTTATCTAGAAGAAATATTTCACTTCCTTGTTCTTGTAATTCTTCTACTACTTTTAACAAATGTTTCTTTTCTATAAAACATCCTGAAAGGATTTCTCTTTTTTCTCCTTCTTTATATTTGTAAAGAAGTTTTTTAATTAAATTTGCAACATCTTTTTTAGAAATTTGAGATTCGTCTTTTACAGTTATTTCTATATGTTTAGGGGGGTCTGGCATTCCGCAAAGAATAAAATGAAAGGTTGTATCTTGTCTAAATCCATTTGAAAGATAAACTGCTTGTATAAAAGAGTGAATTGCTATGTCAATTCTTCCTGCTTTCATTAAATTTCCTTGAGATAAAACTTTTCCAGAAGTTGTTCCATCTTTTGAATAATATATAAAGTGTCTCATTTTATTGTTTGCATTACAAATTCTGGTTTTGCAAATATTTCTTTAGTTCTAAATATTTTATAGATTCCAATAAATTTGTCTTCATTAAAAGCTAAAACAATTGAATCTTTTTTCCAATTTTCGTCTTTAATTAAATCTTCTTTATGAATTGGTTTTCCGGTAAAGATTTGTTCTAAATTATCTTTTTTAATTTTCATAATTGGATGAAGTTCTGAAATTATTTCTCCTGGAACAATCATTTCTCTTAATGGCTCTTCATTTCCTTTTTCATATTCTTCTACTGCTTTTTCAAAATCATATAAATTAATCATAGAATCTTCTTTGAAAATTCCAGCTCTTATTCTTCTTAATTCTAACATGTGTGCTCCAATTCCGAGTTCTTTTCCTAGATCATCAATTAATTTTCTTATGTAAGTTCCACCTTCAACTTCTGTTCTAAATAAAATATCTTTTCCATCTTGTTCTAGTAATTCAAATTTGTAAATGGTTCTTGGTCTTAATTGTCTTTTAACTCTTGATTTCACAGGAGGCATTTGAATTATTTCTCCTAGAAACTTTTCTTTTATTTTATCTTTTATTTTTTCTAAAGGAACCTCTTCATGTAATCTCATAATTCCAATATATTCTTTATCCTCTCCTAGAAAATATCCTAATAATTTACAAGCCCGGTTAAGGAAAACAGGCAAAACTCCAGTTACTTTTGGATCTAATGTTCCTCCATGAGAAGTTTTTCTTAATTTTAATTTCTTTTTTACAAATTCTGAAACATTAAATGAAGTTGGTCCTGAAGATTTGTCAATATTAATGATTCCAAATTCTAAAAGTTCTTTAGTAGATTTTTTTTCTTTTATTTTTTCAATATCCATATTCCAATATATATTTTGTATTATATATTTCCCAGTAGATACTTCTTTCTTTTATCCTCGGGAAATTTCTCAATTGCATAACGAAGCATTGTTCTTGGCATTTTTTTATAATGAAATTTAAGAAATGCTTCTAATTTTTCTAAATCTTTTTTACCAATTTCCCTAAGAACCCATCCAACCGCCTTATGGATTAAATCATGTGAATCATTTAGAAGAATCTCTGAAATAACCAAGGCATCTTCAAAATCTTTATTATTTATGAATGCAAATGTAGATATTATGGAAATTCTTTTTTCCCAGAGATCTTTTGAGTTTGCTAGTTTGTAAAGTATCTTTCTATCTTTTTCTGTTATAAAATCTCCCACAATTTTATGTGCGGAAGAATCAACTAAATCCCAATTATTAATGAATTTTGTATTTTCTAAATATAAATTAAAAATATTTTCTTTTTCTGTTTCATTTGAGTTTTTGTATTTATTTATTAAAATGAAAAGAGCTATTGACCTATGCTCATGAATTTTGCTTTTCATTAATTCTTGAATCTTTGGTATAGAAAGATTAGAATATTTTTTTGCTACTTTTCTTTGTAATGGGACAGTTATTCCAATGAAAACGTCTCCTTCTCCATATTCTCCTTTTCCTGTTTTAAAAAATCTCTGGGAACTTACCGCCCTGTTTTTATCTGCAAGAGTTTCTAGTTCTTTTTTTAATTGTTTTAACATTTTAGATAAAACTATTTAGACATAATCTTTTGTTCTCTGTGCATTTGTTTGCCTGCTTTTGGTTGAGTCATATGTTTTTCTTTTTTAGCTTGTTGTTTTTGTTGTTTTTCCCCTTGTTCTACAACTGCTGATTTCTTTTCTTTTTCGTCCTCTTTCTTTTCTTCTTTTTCCTCTTTGTCTTCTTTAGGTTTTTGCATAGATTCTTTAGCTTTTTGTAAAGTAGATTTGGTTTTTTCTAAAGCTTGTTTTGCTTTAGCCTCTCTCTTTTCCATACGAGCTTTTTTGAACTTTAGCTTGTCTGGCATTTCGGCAAGTTCGGCTTTAACAATATCTCCTTCTTTTATTACTTTAACTTTAACTTTATGGGGAGGAGATCTTATCCCTCTAAACCACAAATATTCATTTAAATGTCTATCAATTTTTATTTTTCTTAAATCTCTATCATAAATCTTCATGTGTTTTACTAAAAATTCTTTAACTGTTTTAACAGCCTTGTTTGTTTTTTTGTATCTTGGAACAGATCTACATTTTTCTCTAAGTGGAATTACATATTCTCTTTCAGTTTTTTTTATCTCTACTTTTTTCTTTTTTGCCATTTTAATTTTGTGGAGAATATCCTAAAATTGGTTTAATTTCTTGAGCATACTTTTCTGAAAAATGTGCATCATATTTTATCTTTGGTCTTAAAAAATTTAAAAACGCAAATCTTCCTCCTCTTAGGGTTAAAACCAAAGCTTTGGAAGTTTTTTCATATTCAAATAAAAGTGTGCCATTTAAATCAGAAACAAATTTAAATTTTCCACTTCGATCTAAATCATTTACAACTTTCTCGTCTAAATTTTCAATTGTCTCTATTTTATCCATCGTCTTAACATCAACTCTGGTTTCAATACTATCCATAGTGTGATTTCCTCATTTTTCTTGGTTTGATTTTAAGTTTTGTTCTTCTCCATGAACCTCTATGACGAGTCATTGTTGAGGGATGTATTCTTTTTCCTGCTCCGAATTTTTTAAGAACTGCCCAAACTGGAGCCCATTTTGTTTGTTTTGCTTTTTTTGCTAATTTTTCTTTTTTAAGCTTGCTTTTGATTCCCATTATTTAATTGCCTCCAAGAAATCTTTACCTTTTTGAGTTAGTTTTCTTCCTGGTCTTTTGCTTTTAACCCCTTTAATTGTTTTTGCAATTTCAGTGAAACCTGCTGCATCTGATTGTTGAAGAATTGTTCTTATGATTTTACCTGAAGCTTTTCTAAATTCTTCTGGTTTCATACCTCTATCTTTTAGACTTCCGTATCTTGTTTTTAATCTGTTTACACCTACAATGTTTCTTTTGTAAATTTGTCTAAGGATTGAAGCTGCTCTTTTGTGCCAAAAATTTGGGTCTTCAATTGGTCTTTCTTTTGCTGCACCTGATTTAACAAATTGTGCCCATTCTGGTTCTTTAAATTCTGGAACTTGTTTTAGAGCTTCTGCTAATTTTAAATTATATTCTTGAGCATTTAATTCATATACTGTATTCATCTTGGCTTACCTTTCGGCAATAGATTAACTTCTTGAGTTAATTAACCTAAGAAATAGGAGGGGTTTTGGTTTATAAAGTTTTTCTTCGTCTTCTTAATTCTATTAGTAGCACTATAATTAAAACACTTGAAACAAAAGATATGGCTAAAAGTGGAGTATACATTTGAGTAAAATAAATTAACAATTTTTAAGGATTTATATTTTTCAATATATCTATTTGTTTCTTTCCTTTCGCCACTTCTTCAAAATTATTGTAAAACCAATTTTTCTTGCTGTGAAATTTTTTCCCATTTTATCTAAAAGTTCTTCTTGATATTTTTCAATATCTTCTCTGTTCGCGCTTCTTAAAACAGAAACTTTTACCGTCCTAGATTTTTTAAATTGATTTTTCAAACTTTCAATAAAATTATCTGTTATTCCCAATTTCCCCAGCTGAATTGTTTTTACGACCATTTCTTAATATCTAATTTTTTTATTTTAATTACCTTAGGTTTTGATTTGAGTTTCCAAGAACCTTTTTTCATTGTTTTTTTAACATCTTTTCCAGTAAAATGATGGATTTTAACATCTGATTTATTATCTCTCCAATCTTGACTATGGGCCGCACAAATAATTGCAGATTGTTTAATATCTTCTTTACTAGGATTTAAATCACCAATTATACAAAAAGGGCTTCCAGGTTTAGCAGTATGTAATATTACATTTTCTTTTCCCTTGTAATTTTTAACTAATTCGTCGTTATTTCCTGCATCTTTTCCTAGAAGAAGTGTGGCTCCAGATGGAAGAGTAAAATTTCTAAACTTCGATATTTTTTTCAAAAAACCATCAACAACTTTTAAGGATTTTTTTTGATTTGACCAAGTTAGTTTTTTCATAGCTTCATCAAAATTAGTCCATTTGTAATCTGAATGTTCTTTTTTATCTATTTTTATTTTACTATCTTTTATCTCCACCGAATACAAAGAAAAGGTTTGTCCTATTATACTATCTCGATCAGGAAGCTCTTTTTCATAATTATACTTTCCAGAAAAATCATATTTTTTAATATTTAAAGAAAGCTGTCCTGTCTCTTCTTTAATTTCTCTTTTTATTGTTTTTCTAATATTTTCTTTGGATTTCAATCCTCCTTTTGGAAATTCCCAACCAACCCAATGCAATTTTCTTTTTAGAATTAAATATCTTATTCCTTTAGGAGTTTTTCTATAAGTTACAATAAAAACTCCTTCCCTATATCTTCCCTTTTCTTTCATAAATAAAAAAACCATTCATATTTTTTAAATTATACTGTAGAGTTGAGAAATCTTTATAAATGAAGAATTATATCATTATGTATGAAAAAGGGTGTGAATAGAGTATTGTTATTATGTCTTGGATTGATATTTTTAATAGGGTTTGTTAGTGCTTGGAGTGTTGATATAAAT
>CAZWIB010000019.1:0-8910 GCA_964634225.1 Candidatus Woesearchaeota archaeon | reverse complement strand
AAAAGAAGAATGAGATTTAGACTAGTGAAAATTTAATTGCGTATAACATCGCGATTAAGAGAAGTAAATCCGAAGGATTTATTTCCCCGAAGGGCGTAGCGAACTGCAAGTGAGCGAAGTTTTAATCGCTGTTAAGGTATCCGAAGCGAAGCTTAGGACGAGGAATAACTGCAAGTGGTTTTTTGCAAAGCAAAAAAATTCCGAAGAGTAAAAATTGCTTTTTAGATATAAAGAATTATTTTACACGATTTTTCCTATCTAAGTAGATACTGATTAAATTAAGAATAATTGGAACAAGCATAATTGAAAAACCAATTATTCCAATAGCCTTAGATAAATGCCAAGCAACAACGGGGTAGGCTATTGCGAGCAATCCTGCCACACTCCCTGCAACATCACATTCGAAAGTTTCTGGGGTGAATACTTGGGTATTATACTTCTTATGACTATAAGTTCCAACAAAATGAGAATAATGAATTCCCCCAAGTATTCCTAAAAAAAATCGATTAAAATAATCTCCTTTCTTTTTGGCAGGATTGTAAGGAGTGTTTTTCTTATACTTTGCAAATTCATATCTATAAATAAAAATAATTGCTATAAGATAAACTGCATAAAAGAGATAATGAATTTGCACCATCTTAAATAAACAAGAGAAAAACACATTTATATATTTATTGAAAAATCGCGTGTATTCCAAGAAGAGAGAAAAATCAATTTTTATTTACTTTAACATCTATTACATCTACAAAAATGTCGTAATAGGCGTTATCTTTATATAATTTCAACTGAAATTTAAATAACCTTAATTATTTGTCGTATTATGAGTTATCTTCTTACAAAACCAAAATATCTAGAGAAACTAACTGAAAGGTGTAGATTAAAGGGATTTAGTCCTCAAACAATAAAGTCTTATTCATTCCATGTTTCAGATTTTTTAAATTTTCTAGACAAAAGTAGACTTAACCTTAATAATGAAGGTGTTAAGTCTTATTTATTATCACAAGAAAAAGCAAGAAATACAGTAAGATTAAAACACATGGCTATTCGTTTTTTCTTTTTAGAAATATTAAAAACTCCATTACAATTAGAAGAAATCCCTTTAATGAAAAGAGAGAAAAGACTTCCAAAGGTAATTTCAAAAGAAAAAGTAAAATTTATACTTGATGGTTGTTCAAATATTAAACATAAACTAGTTGTCAAATTTCTTTATTCTTCTGGTTTAAGACTCTCAGAACTTTTAAATCTTAAAAGAAAAGATATTGATTTTGATAATAATCTAATTTTAATAAAAAAAGGCAAGGGTGCAAAGGATAGAATGACTCTATTATCTCATAATCTTAAAGATGATTTATTAAAATATTATAGTATTAGTGAGTTTAATACAGAATATATTTTTGAAGGAAGAAATGGAAAATATTCTAAAAAATCTGTTCAGAAAATTTTAGAAAGATTAGGCAATAAAATTGGATTAAAGATTCATCCCCATATGTTAAGACATAGTTTTGCAACACATTTATTAGAACAAGGAACAGATATAAGATACATTCAAAGATTGCTTGGGCATTCTTCTTCTGCTACAACTGAAATATATACCCATGTTGCAAACAAAGATCTGAAAAATATAAAATCCCCGCTTGATAACCTCGGATAAAACTCTTGTAACTAGTTTCATCAAAGTGTTTATAAAGAATATTTCTTATTAAAAATTAATTAAATTTAGGTAAGCTAAAAAATGTCAAAGAAAAACGAGGTAAGTTTTTATATCCAAATAGCACTTGTAATAATTTTAGTTGGGGCGTTGATGTATGGTTTAGGAAAATCATCATCTGGAACAAGCCAAGGTATTGGAACAGTTTCTGCTTCAGATATCATTCCTACTGGAGTTCCTCCAGTTTATGGAAAAGAATTACAAATTAGTTATGATGATGTTTCAGCATCTAATCCTCAATTAGCAGATGCAACTATTGGCGTACTTTCTAACATTGATAGAAGTGAAACTCTTGAAGGGGCAGAACTTCAAAGATATATAGATATATTATATAATCTTGAAAATGGTATATCTTGTGAGTATTGTTGTGGAGCAAGATCAGTTATTTTTGAAACTGGAGATCCTGCATGTGGATGTGCACATAGTTATGCTATAAGGGGTTTGGCTAAATATCTAATAAAGTATCATGGAGATGAATATACCGATGAAGAGATTTTAGGAGAAGTTGGAAAGTGGAAAGTATTATTTTTCCCAGGAATACATGAAGAAAAAGCTAAGGCATTAGAAGAACAAGGAATAGAAACTAACTACATTAATTTAGCTAGCAACAAATACCGTGGAATTGAACAAGGTCAATCAAGCGGTGGAATGGTAGGTGGTTGTTAAAATGGATAAAAAAACTATTTTATGGATTATTATAGCAATACTAGCGATCTTGACTATTTATGTATTGTTTTTCCAAGGATCATCTAGTAGCACTGTAGTAACTGCTGGACAATCAGCAGGACAAGCAAGTAGTGCTATGGTTGGTGGCTGTTAAAATATTTTAGCTGATTTTTAATCAGCTTTTTTATTTTTTAAAACTCAAATGAAAAGGAAAACAACATATGTTATTTTTTTAGTAATAGCTGTAGTCATAGCTTTATTTTTTATTTTCCCTTCAGAGAAAAAATACAAAGGAGTAGAAATTACGGTTTACAAATCTCCTGGTTGTGGATGTTGTGGAAATTATATTCCTTACCTAAAAGCAGAGGGTTTTGATGTAAATGTTGTTGATACTAATTCTATCTCTGAAGTAAAAGAAGAATATGGTGTTCCAGAGGGGATGGAAAGTTGCCATACAGTAATTATTAATGATTATTTTGTCGAGGGTCATGTACCCATAGAAGCAATAGATAAATTATTAAAAGAACAGCCAGATATTGATGGAATTTCACTTCCAAATATGCCTGCGGGTTCTCCTGGAATGCCTGGAGTAAAATCTGGAGATTTTGTAATCTTTCAAATAAATAATGGGAAAACATCTGAGTTTATGAGGGTTTAAAATGATTAACAGGCTTTTGAAAAAAACCTGGAATCCTTTAATTTTTAGAATTTTAGCGTTGATTGGTTTTATACTTCTTTTATTTATTCTTTATTTTGGATCTATTAAATTAATATTTAATTTTACTAATACTTGGGTTATGTTTGTTCTTTGGACTTTATGGTGGCCTTTTCTTTATATTAGTTTATTATTTTTAGGAAGATTTTGGTGTGGTTTTATTTGTCCTGCGGGATTAGCAAATGAGATGGGAAATAGTTTAAGAAAAACTAAAAGAGATTATCTTTTGAAATATGTTTGGATTCCTTTTGTTGTTTTATTTTTAATTGTTTTTTGGGAACAAGTATATGGCTTATTTTTCTCAACAAATCTCACTATGATATTTTTAGTAACATTTCTTGTATCAGCTTTTATAATTGGTATTCTTTTACCAAGATGGGGATTTTGTAAACATTTTTGTCCACTTGGAACATTAATGGGCGTTTTTAGTAGATTATCATTTTTAGGGCTTAGAACAAATAAAGAAGTCTGTAGAAGATGTGAAACAAAAGAATGCATTAGAGGAGGAAAAGTTGCACCTTGTCCTTTATTTAATAATGTTCCAAATATTGAAAGCAATCAAAACTGTTTACTTTGTACAAATTGTATAAAAAATTGTCCATATAATTCTGCAAAACTTTGTTTTGTTAAACCAGGAGAAGAATTAAAGAAAAAATCAGGATTTAAACTTGCTGAATCATTATTTATTATTGCCTTGCTTGGATTAACTGTTCTTTTAACTTCTAAAGGAACTCAAATTGGAAGATTTTTAAATTTAAATTTAACTGGAAGTTTATTAAGAGCTTGGGATTTTGTTTTTTGGATTGGAGCTTTTATTTTATTTTATTTTTTAATTACTTATATTTCAACAAGACTTTCAAAAGGAAATTTTAGAAGAAATCTAATAAAAGGGGGTTATGTGTTCTTGCCTCTGGTATTTTCTTTAATGTTTTTCTTAATTGTGTTTGGATTTACAACTCCCTTAATAAATATTGGAGAATCTTTGAGTGCAATAAGTAAATATATTTTATTAATAATTGGAACTATTTGGAGCATTAATCTTTCTGAGTCTTTATTTAAAAAAGGAGCTTGGATTTACATATTATCAATAATTTTGATTGTAACCTTTTGGATGACAATAATAATTCCAGGACCATTAAATGCAATTCCTGTTAGCTCTGATTTTTATTTTGTTGAAGATGGTGAGGTGATAAATATGCAAGCTTTTAGTATGGGGTTTGACCCAGCTATAATTAAAACAAAAGCAGGAAATTCTTTTACAATAAATATTACAAGTATTGATATTGCACATTCATTTGATATTGATGATTTAGACATACATATGAGTTTCAAAGGAAAAGATAGTTTAAATATAAAATTAAGAAATCTTGAAGCAGGAGAATATGAATATTATTGTATGATTCCAGGACATAAAGAAGCAGGCATGAAAGGTGTCTTAATTGTTGAATAAAATGAAAACCTTAGAGATTTTAAAACAAATTTATGCAAATAAAAAATATTATTTATTAACTCTAATAGTTGCACTTCTTTCTTTTATTGTTTTTTATAAATTAATGCTTGCAAAAATTACAAATCATAGTCTAAAAATTTTTATTATGATGTCTGGTTATAATTATACTTATTTTACATTGCTTAGTTTTGTTATGATCTCTGTTTTATTTGGGGTATTTTTGAGTCTTGCGGTTTACAAATTTAAATTAATTAAGACTATAAAAGAGAAAAAAGGAAATTCAATTGGTTTTTTTGGGTATTTAGGTTTAGTAGCTGGAGTTTTTGGTGCAGGATGTCCAACTTGTGGAAGTGTGGTGTTTGCACTTTTTGGAGCACCTTTAGCTTTAATGTATCTTCCATTTAAAGGTGCTGAATTAAGAGTCTTGTCTGTACTAATTTTAATTGTATCAATTTACTTCCTTACTAAAAGTTTAGATAAATGTGATCTCAAAAAAAGATACAAAAGAAGCTTATTGAAATACCCAATTGAGAAATAAACTTATTAGCAAAGTTATTAAGCAGAAAACCCGTTATAAATTATGTTTGGAAAAATATGAAGAGACATAAATCATGTAATTTAGAAATAAATAAACATGCCTTGAAAGGATGAAAAAAACATTTGATATAGAGGGGATGAATTGTGCTAGTTGTGCAACAAATATTGAAAAAAGTTTGAAGAGAGTTAAAGGAGTAAAAGACTCAAAAGTTAATTTTTTATTAAAAAAAGGAAGTGTTGAAGGGAATGTTAATGAAGAAGATATAAAAAAAGCTGTTTCAAGTATAGGAAGTTACAAAGTAAAAAATATTGAAAGTGAAGAACGTGCTAAACACAAAGATATGGAACATGATCACTCTAAAGCTCCAGATGATGTTGAAATAAACAAGTGGAAGAAAAAGGTTTTCTGGGCTTGGTTAATAACAATTCCAATTGCATTTATTATGTTTTCTGAAAGACTTTTTGGATTAAGTTTATTTTCAGACCAAACAATGACGACGGTCTTATTGGTTTTATCATTTCCTGTTATTTTTATTCTTGGTTGGAAAACTCTTAAAGGAGGATTGAAAGGATTTACAAGTTTATATTTTAATATGGATTCTCTTATTTCCCTTGGAACTATTGTTGCGTATTTAACAGGAATTATGAGCTTTTTCTTAGTTGTTCAAGATTATTCTGGTATTGCGGCTATGATTTTAGCTTTCTTTTTTACAGGAAAATATGTTGAGACCAAAGCAAAAGGTAAAGCTAGTCAAGAAATAAAAAAACTCTTAGAACTGGGTGCTAAAAATGCTCGTGTTATTAGAAATGGAAAAGAAATTGAAATTCCTATCTCAGAAGTAAAAAAAGGAGATATTATGATTATTAAACCTGGAGAGAAAATTCCAACAGATGGTATTGTTGTTAAAGGGGAAAGTGCAGTTGATGAGTCAATGGTAACTGGAGAATCTCTTCCAGTTGAAAAAAATAAAAATAAAAATGTTATTGGTGCAACAATTAATCAAGATGGAATTCTTTATGTGAAAGCTACTAAAGTTGGTAAAGACACTTTCTTATCCCATATAATAAAATTAGTAGAAGAAGCTCAAGGAACAAAGATTCCAATTCAAGCACTTGCTGATAAAATTACAAATATTTTTGTACCAGTTGTTTTGGTTCTTGCTTTATTTACATTTCTGGCTTGGTGGTTTTATTTTTCAAAAGGTAATTTAGGAAGATCTATTGAAGTTGCTGTTTCTGTTTTAGTTATTGCTTGTCCATGTGCTTTAGGTTTAGCTACACCAACTGCTTTGATGGTTGGAAGTGGTATGGGTGCAAAAAATGGAATATTAATTAGAAAAGGTGAAGCTATGCAAACTATGAAAAAAGTTAAAATAATTGTTTTTGATAAAACAGGGACAATAACAAAAGGAAGGCCAGAAGTTACAGATATTTATACAAAGACTGATAAAAAATATTTATTGGACATTGCAGCGAGTCTTGAAAAATTAAGTGAACATCCTATTTCTCATGCTATTGTTGAAAAAGCTAAATTAAAAAGATACAGAAAAGTCTCTAACTTTAAGATTTTAAGAGGAAGAGGGGTTGAAGGAAAAGTTGGAAGTAAAGAAGTTATTATTGGAAATGAGACTTTAATGAGTGAAAAGAAGATTTCTATAAAAGGTTATGAAAATAAAATAAAAACTTTTGAATTAGATGGAAAAACAACAATGATTGTTGCTGAAGATAAAAAAGTAATAGGAGTTATAGCTGTTGCAGATGTACTTAAGGAGGATTCTACTGCTATTATAAAAGAATTGAATGACGAAGGATATAAAACAATAATGATTACAGGGGATAATGAAAGGACAGCTAAAGCTATTGCAAAAAAAGTAGGAATTGGTGAAGTAATTGCTAATGTTCTTCCAGAATATAAAGCTAAAAAGGTTGAAGAATTGCAAAAGGAAAGCATGGTTACTTTCATAGGGGATGGGATTAATGATGCTCCTGCTTTGAAACAATCTAATGTTGGAATTGCTATGGGAACTGGAACAGATATTGCAATAGAAGCAGGTGATTTGGTTTTAACAAAAGATTCATTAGAAGGGGTTGTTAAATCAATTAATCTTTCTAAGGCCACATTTGGTAAAATTAAACAAAACTTATTCTGGGCATTTGCTTATAATATAATTGCAATTCCAGTGGCAGTTTCAGGTTTATTACATCCTGTTATTGCAGAGATTGCAATGGCTCTTTCTTCTATAACTGTTGTTACAAATGCTAATTTATTAAGAAGAAAAAGAATATAAGTGTGAGATTTACTATATTTTAATGGGATGGTTTGATTTTTTAAAAAAGAAAAAAGAAATTAATGGAATTAGAGAGATAAATATTAGTGAGGCGGATGTTCTTGTTGAAAAGGAATTAAGTAAGGAAGAAGATAAAATTAAAGATGTTAAGAAAGAAGTTAGCGAGAAAATAAGTGAGTTTGTTTCTAATATAAGAGAAAAGATAAAAGTTTTAGATTTGATTGATTTGAAAGAGAAAAAAGAGCCTGAGAGAATAAAGGAAATAGTTTTGCATAATTTAAAGGAATATATTAATGAACTTGATAGATTGGTAAGTAGTCTTGAAAAAATAGATGAGGTGAAGATTAATTCTTATTTTAAGGAAATCAATTCTATTATTGATGGTTTTAGTAAGAGTTCGAGTAAAAAACTTCAGAAAGCAACTATTTTAATTGGAAAGGAGATTGCACAAACTGAAGCAATTGTTAAAGCATTTTATAAAGAAATTAATAGAGTTGTTCAGGAGAATGAAAAGACTATTTCAAAAATGGAAGATATAGAAAAACTTCATGATTTGAAAGAATCATTTGTTAGAGCTAAGGAAACGCAGAATGATGCAAATAAGATATTCCTTAATTTGGAAGAAGAAAAGAAAAAGGTTATGGATAAAAGAAATGAAAAAGAAAAAGAAATTAATTTGTTTAAGGAAAGTGAAGAATTTAAAAAATGGATTGAGAAAAAAGAAGAAATAAAAAATGAAATGAAGGAATTAAATAGAGATATTAATGTGTTGAAAGAAAAAATTGACCTTAAATCTTTGTTGAAAAAATTTCATGAGATTGAAAGAATAAGAATATTGATTAAAGATTATCGTGATAATTTCTTAAAAGGTTTGGAAAGTGATGAAAAATTAGAACTTGCTGAAATGTTAAAAGAAGGAGGAAGTGAATTAAAAAGAATAGCAGAAAAAAGATTGGAATTGAAAAAGAAAAGTGAATCATACAGTGTAAATGAAAAAAATGAAACTTTAAGAGAAGGATTAGAAAAAATAGATTATGAAATTAATCACCTTGATAAAAAAATTGAAGAAGAAAAAAGAAAATTAATGAAATTTAATGAAAAAGTAAATATTCTTCAAAAAGACATAATTGGAATGACTGAGAAAGTCTTGGATGTTAAAATAAAATGATAGAAAAAAAAGTTAAACAAACACTAAAGAAAATAAAATTAAGCAAAAAAGAAAAAATTCTTGTAGCTTTGTCTGGCGGAAAAGATTCTACTCTTGTTGCTTATCTATTACATAAACTTGGATATAAAATAGAAGGACTTCATATTGATTTAGAGATTGGAAAATATAGTGAAGATTGTAGAAAAGTTGTTAATGAATTATGTAAAAATTTGAAAATTAATTTACATATTTATGATATGAAAAAAGAAATGGGTAGTGGAATGTGTTATCTTAGAACAGCGATACAGGGAAAACAAAAAGGTTTGAAAAACTGTGCAATTTGCGGAGTAATAAAAAAATGGATCTTAAATAAAAAAGCAAGAGAACTAAAATTTAAGA
>CAZWIB010000018.1:0-10189 GCA_964634225.1 Candidatus Woesearchaeota archaeon | reverse complement strand
TATTCCTAACTGCTGCACCCCGTAGGGCTGGAAATAGTGTCTCAGATTTCCTCTCAGGGCTTCTCCGCTAAGAGCCCTTACGGATCTTCGGCTTGGTGGGCTATTACCCCGCCAACAACCTAATCCGCCGCAGCCCCATCCTTAGGCACGAGTTTAAAGGACAAATCATTCCAGGGTATGTCCCCTATCAGGTATTATCCTCAGTTTCCCGAGATTATCCCTGACCTAAGGGTAGATTAGCTACGTGTTACTGAGCAGTTTGCCTTTCCACTTTCGAAAAAGAAGAAAAAACTTGCATGTCTAAATGCAAACCAGAGAGCCGCAACCGCCAGCAGGATCAACTGGATTTAAACTTCATCGATTATGATTATGAAAAAATAATCTCAGCGCACTCTCGAATATAAGATATCAAGAACACTTCACACAAACTCCTAACTATTGGCTACGTATCATTTTTAATTGACTTTTGAGAATTACAACTAAATAACTGCTTCTACATACATCATACCTTAATATGGTAAATATAATTTGTTAAGGCACTCATTTTAGTTACAAATAATTCAGCTGAAAAGTGTTTATAAATCTTTCGTAGAAAAAAATGAGGGTTGACGTCGGTGGATTTATAAAATTGATTTTGTCTATATAAAAATGAAATTAATTCAATATTCTAAAAAAAGAGATTTGAAAAAATCAGGCGAACCTGTAGGAAAAACTAAGAAATCTTCCAAAAATGCGCGACTTTCGGCGGAGGCAAAGAAAAAAAGTCGCTTCACAGGAACAGGAAGGGAAAATCGAAAAAAACCGCTTAGGTTGTTTTCATATGTTATTCATAAACATCATGCGTCTCATTTGCATTGGGATCTAAGATTAGAGATGAAAGGGGTTTTGAAATCTTGGGCAATTCCAAAGGAGCCACCGAAGACAAAAGCAAATAAAAGGTTAGCAATACAAGTTGAAGATCATCCTTTAGCCTATGCAAAATTCAAAGGAGTAATTCCAGAAGGAAATTATGGTGCCGGAAAAGTAGAAATTTGGGATAATGGAACTTATGAATTAATTGAAAAAGATAAGAAAAAAATTGAAATTAAATTACATGGAAAAAAACTAAAGGGAAAATATGTTTTAGTAAAAACAAATTATGGTTCTAAGCCAGAAAAAAGTTGGTTGTTTATGAAAATATGAGGAACGAATATTTGTATAATGAAAATTTTATATTTACTTTATGAAGTTTTAAACACCGTGTTTTACTTTCACAGGCTTCTCAACTATCTCACCTGTCCACCACTCTAAATCAGGAATTTGAGTAGTGTCCATCCCTTTTGCTTTCATATATCCTCGAGCAAGCAAGTAAAAAATTAAACCTAAACTTTTTGTACTTTTATTATTACCAATAATAACTTGATCAGCACCTTTTGAAAAATTATTTGTATCACAAATCATTAAAACTTTCTTATGAACTTTAAGAGTATCACTCAAAGCATTTTTATCCAACCAAACATCACTAATTATAGTCAACTCATTTTCAAAAAAATCAGGTAAGGTGGTATTTGTTAAAACACCTGCAGGATATTTTTTTGTAAAAACTCTTATTCCAGTTAATTCACCAAACTTTTCAACCGCTTTCCATCCAGCTTCTCTCTTACAAACAAGAATTACATCCTTAGCATCAAATTTAGATAAAAATTCAATACCTTCCTTTAATTTCTCATCAATTAAATCAGTATTAAAAATTGCTAAACCATCTGCCCTTCTTCTATAAACAAAAGGTTTCATAGTCGGGGTCACAACCTTTGTCCCAAGATAAATTCCAGCTTTAACATATTCATCTAAAGCCACAAGCATATCACTTTTTTTCTTAGCTTTAACTTGCTCTTTCAACTCTTCTGTAAGAGGAGCCTCTTCCTTTAACTTTTTCTTTAATTTCTTAGCTTTCTCTAAAAGAGCTTTCTTTTTTTCTTCTAATGATTTTTCTTCTTTTGGATCTGTTGATTCAGCTTCAGCTTGTTTTAGTTCTTTTTCTGAGAGCGAGTCCTGGGACTTTGTTTCAGAAACTATTTCTTCTTCAGACATTTCTTCAGTTTTCTTCTTTGGCATTTTAATTTATTAAAGTGTCAGGCCAAGTTTACTTGAGCCAGCCATTAGAATTCAGAGAAAAATATGTTTAAAAGTTCTTTGGTTTCACTCTGAAAGAACTTTTAGGTTGAGCTTCAAGGTTTAGTGAGGCCTTTAAAGGTTTACTTTAAACTCTTCTCAATTTCAATCAAACGATTTATTTTAGCCAGCCTTTCTTTGCCAGTTATCCCACATTTAAAAAAATCTGCTTGGAAACCAAAAGCTATGTCAGCCAAAATATTTTCTTCTGTTTCCCCGCTTCTATGAGAAAATATAATTTTGATATTATTCTCTTTCGCCATCTTACAAACTCTTTTAACTTCCATTAAAGAACCAATTTGATTAGGTTTGACAATAAGTGCATTTATACTTTTCAATTTAATTGCTTTTTCTAATCTTTTTGTATTTGTAACAGTTAAATCATCTCCCACAATTAATGAATTTGGACATTGTTCTAACAATTTCGCAAAACTTTCAAAATCTTCTTCATCAAAAGGATCTTCAACATAAAATAAATTAAAATTTTTAATTAAATTTGTTAAATAACTTATTTGTTCTTCAGGAGTTCTTTTCAATAAAGGATTTTCATAATCATATTTTTTTCTTTTATAAAATCCTGATGCTGCAACATCTAATCCAAGAGGTAATTTTGTTTTTTTAAGAACCTCTAAAATTTCTTTTTCATTTAAAGAAACCATCCAAGCATCTTCATCATTTTTCTGACTTTTAAAATTTTTATCATCTTCCTTAAGAAGAAACTCAACTTCTTTTTTTGCTTTTTTATTTATTTCTAAAGATTCTTTAACAGATTTTTTATTAGGTATTAATAAGAATTCTTGAAAATCTGGTTTTTTATTTTTAACAAGTTTAGAATGTTTGCCTCCACCAATACAATTTCCAACCAATCTTGGAAGTTTTTTAGCTTCAGGATTAATTAATCGCCAAATATCTTTTCTTTTGTCCTTTCGTTTGACATTTTTAGCGGACGAGTGAGAAGTTTTAAATTTCTCGCTTGCAATTGCTTTCAATGCAGCAGATTCAAGAGCAAACACTGTATTTGCACCAACATGGCCTTCAACAATATCTTCCACTCTTTTCAAATCATCAAATTTTTCCAAAATTTCTTCAGAAAAATAATCACTAAATTTCTTAATTGTTTTTATGTCTTCTTCTAAACTCTTTTTGTAAATTTTTGCTTCATATTTTCCAGTTGATTTACCACTTGGAGAAGAAGCAGAAAAATTTCCAACATCTGTTTTAATAGTAACTTGTATTGTTTTTTGTTTTCTAGAATCTAGAATAGATTTAGCATCAACTCCCTTGATTATCATATCTTAAAAAAAGACTCCCAGTTTATAAGTATTACTCAACATCGCCGTCTTCTACAACTTCTTCTCTTTATTCCTCAGGATTAGCAAGCTCCATAATTTCACCTTCTTTAGCAATTTCTTCCTCTTCTTCTGCTTCTAACTTTTCTTTTGCTTCATCACTCAGTGCTTTCTTTTTAACTCTTTTCAACTCTTCTTCTTTTTTCTTAGGAAAAGGTTTGTGAACTGAAATAGGAAGAATTCCAGAATTTAATTCAACTTCTGCAATTTTCAAAGCATCAAAGTTTATTTTTTCTAAATCTTCTTCTTTAATTTTAATTAACAAAGGTGCATTCATTGCTATCTGCAATGCTCTTGCTCCTAGAATTCTAGCAACTTCATATTTTGAATATTCACCGATTTCCATTGTGTTTTTTGTTTACAAATAACGCAGCTAAAAGCTTTGCTTTTTGTCTTATTTTGATAATTTTTCAATCTTTTTAAATAATTCTTTCCATGCTTTATCAGCCATATCAATGGCATTTAAGATATCTTCATCTTTTAAAGGAGTTATTTCACCTTTTTGCATAGAAGAAATTATACCTTCTGAAATTCCAATCGTTAGTCTTGCATCACTTGCATCTTCTTCTTCTCTTGAAGGATCTACAATTAATTTATCTCCTATTTTATGAACAGTTATAGCAATAGGATTTACTCCTGTTAACGGAATATCTCTATCAGATTCATCATATAATATTTTTTCTTCTTTTTCATCATATTTAGGTAATTTAGCCAACTTCAATGCAGTTAAAGCACCAATTCCGGCAGCATCTAATAAATTTCCACCATCATTAATAGAATAAATGTCAATAAAAATTGTCCATACCTTTTCACCTTTTTCAATCATTAATTTTTCAAAATCAATAACTTTACTTTCTCTAATCCCTCTATCAATAACCCTTGCTAATTCAATAGCTTCAAATTTTGGAGGCCCAAGCTCAAATCTTGGAGAACTTATTGGTGATAATTCTGCAGTTACCATCATATTTCCTTTATCCGGAGAATCAGGATAAGGTGTACCGACTCCCGCCTTTACTCCCACAATAACTTCTGTTTCCCCTAATTTAACTCTTACAGAACCTTCTGCTTTTTTAGAAACATCTTTTTCAAGAACCAATTCTCTAAATTCATCCGGTTTTCTTCCGTCAAATCTTTTATCTTCTTTCAAATAATTCTTTATCCTTTCTATTGTTACTTTTGGTGTTAAATTTATTCTTTCCATTTTATTCGTTTTTAATTGAATCTTTTAAGGCTTGTTTTTGAACTTCATAAATTTCTTTACAAGCTTTTCTAGCCATTTCAATTCCTTCTTTTAATTGCTTTGAATCTATTTTACCATCTAATTGTAAATGAGTTATTTCTCCTCCATTAGTCATTGAAATAGGAATATCTGTTGAACCTTCTCCGTCTTCAAAATCTTCTTCTGCTTTATCAACATCAACAACCATTGTTTTGTCTAGTTTACCAATTGCAACACTTGAAACCATATCTTTCATAACAATTCCTGCATGTGCTAAAGCCATTGCAGCAGCATTAATTCCAGCACAACGAGTTCCAGCATCAGCTTGAAGAATATTTATATGAACATCAACAACAGTATTTGGAAATTTCTTAAGATCTAAAACTGGTTCTAAGGCCCACCCTATAATTTGAGAGATTTCAGTGCTTCTTCTTGAAGGTCCAGGTCTAATTCTATCAGAAACTGAAAAACTATCCATATTGTAAGTACATCTTAAAACCCCTTTTTCAGGATCTTGTTTATGTTGGGGGTGCATTTTCTTTGGCCCATAAACAGCGGCGATAGCAATAGTATCTCCAGATTGGAACATTGCACTTCCTCTTGCATTTGGAATTATTCCAACTTTTGCTTTTAAAGGTCTTAATTCATCTAATTTTCTTCCACTTTCTCTCTTAAATACCATTATTTCTTTTCCTCCTTTTGTTCTCCTTTAGAGGATGAGGCCTGAGGTTTCTCAGAGCTAAACCATTTTTCAACTGCTTCTGTTAAACCTTTAATAAAAGATTTTTCAGCAATAAACATAATAGATTTTTTTGCAAGTAATTCATCTTCAATTTTATCTCCTTTTATCCAGATAAATCCATTTTGCCCTACAGAAATATTACATCCGGTTTCATCTTTAATTAATTTAATCATACTTCCTTCTTTTCCAATAACTCTTGGAACTTTGCTAGGATTAATCTTAAAGATAATCCCTTCTTCGATTTTTCCTAAACCTCTTGATTTTATTGTTAAATCAATATTTTTTCCTTTTATCGAAAATATTTTTGTAATGGCCATATCTCCAATACTCATAACTTCGTCTAATGCACCTTTATTTACAAATCTTGGAACTTCCATTAAAGGTAAAAAACCATTTTCAGAATTACCAAAATTAATTATCCAACCATTCATTGTTAACATTTCAACTCTTCCAATTATAACATTTCCTCTTCTTGGTTCATAACCACCAGATAAAGGAATTACTTTTACAAGTTTACTAACTTCTTCAGCTAATCCAAATTTTATAGAGACGATATCTTCTCCTTTTTTCTCTGTTCCATCTCCAGGTAAATAATCTTCACCACTTACAATCACTTCTCCTGGGATTACTATTTTTCGTTCAGTCATTTTTTATTTCTTCTGTTAATGCACTTCCGTGCGTTATTGAATTTAATTTATCATAAAAGTCCATAACTATTCCCGAAGGAACATTTACTATGACTTCTAAATCTCCGTTGTCTAACCATTTTTCTTCTTCTTTATATTGGGCAACAACCCCGTAAGCTTTTCCTGTATGTGCTGCCGGAACAGTCACTTTAACTTTTTTCATCTCAAGTCTTATTGGGATGATTTTGCTTATCTCTTGAAGAATATCATTAATCTGGTTTTCAATTGGAATATTCTTTATATTAATATGTGCTTGTTCAAGAGCACTTTTAATTCTTTCGCTTGAATGAGGATTCCCTGTTTGAGGATTAGTAGCATTTGTAGCCAAGAAATCAACAACTTGTTTGAACTTTTTTTCTTGTTCTGCGCTTCTTTGTTCTTGCGTAACTAAAACTTCCCCCTCTTTAACAATTTTTTTAACAATCTCATTAATGTCTGTTGTTCCAAAAGATTTTTCTAAATCAGAACTAGAAACACTTTCCCCTTGTCCAATATTTTTGAATATTTTATCACCATCAGCTTCAATATGATCAATTTCTCCTTTTTTGAATTTCAGAGCATCTTCCAAATCAACCAAGATCTCAAAATGTTTTCCCGCTTTTGTTATTCTTGCTGTAGTCTGTGTCATTATAATTCTTTAAGATTTTATTTTTCAAAGCTTTTTGCTTTAGAATTAATCTCTTCTCCTTCTAATCTTTCTATTTTTCCCGTTTCAGTTGAAATATAGGCAAGTTCAAATTTATTTAAAGCAAATTTATCCCCTTTAATTTCTTTAAAAATACTTAAAGCCAATTTAACACCATCTTTAATTTTTAATCCTTGTTTATACTTTTCTTTTAACTTTTCTTTTACTTTATCATCATTTTCCCCAATTGCATTTGCATGATATGAAAAATAATTTCCAGTAATATCACTTACAAATAATTCTGGTTTCTTTCCATTAATTCCCGCAGTCATAATAGAAACTCCAAAGGGCCTTGCACCACCATATTGAGTAAATTGCTGTTTCATATTTGAAATTTCTTTTACAATCAATTCTGTCTCAATTGGAGAATCATAAGTTATTCTGTGTTGTTGAGATAAAACCTGTGCTTTTTCAATTAAAACTCTTGCATCAGAAACAATACCTGCAACACTAGAAATTATATGAGAATCAATTTCATAAATTTTATTTGCAGATTCTTTTACAATTAATTTATCTTCAATTCTTTTATCAGCTAATATAAAAACTCCGTCTGAACAAACCATTCCAATACTTGCACTACCAAGTCTAACCGTTTTTTCAGCATATTCTACCTGAAGCAAGTGCCCGTCAGGTGAGAACATAGTCGCAGTTCTATCATAACCCATTGCTTGATGTTGCATGTCCATATTCATATCCATTTTAAGAATTTTATAATCCTTTATTTATTGTTTCTCTTCTCAACTGTAAATTAGAAATTTTATTGATTTATAAATCTTACTATTTACCTAAACCTTTTAAAGTTCCAGAAACTTTCTCAACACTCATCTTATCTGCCCAAACACAAAGTGAAGCTCTAACAGAATCAAGCATTTCTCTATTTATAGAAATAACAACAGAATCTTTTCCAGATTTAATAAAACTCAATGCAACTTTTGACATTCCCAACACTCCAATAAAATCATGAATAGCTTTTGGAATATTTGTTTTCAAATTTTTTCCTTTAATTAAAAGATATCTTTTTCTCTCTTTCATTGAAGGTTTTAAGGGCTTCATAATATTATTATATCAGAAACATTATTAAAACTATCTTTCTAATTAAGTAAAAGAGGAAAATGGAAATTTGTACAATTGGCGGTTATGAAGAAGTTGGAAAAAATATGACTGCTGTAAAAGTAGGCGATGATGTTATTATTTTTGATGCTGGAATTTATCTTCCACCTTTAATTGAATTACAAGAAAGGGAAGCTCAAATTAAATACACGGAGCCAATGCTAAGAAACATTAAAGCAATTCCAAATGATTTAGTTCTTGATAAATTAGGTTGGAGAGATAAAGTTAGAGCAATTGTTATTGGACATGCTCATTTAGATCATGTTGGAGGTTTGCCTTATTTATCACACCGTTATCCTAAAGCAGAGATTATTGCAACTCCTTTTACAATGGAAGTTTTAAATTCAATTGTAGAAGATGAAAAAAGAGTTATGAGAAATAAACAAACAATTGTTAAACAAGGTTCTAAATTAAAATTAAAAGGTGCAAATGGAGATATAAATTTAGAATTTGTTCATACAACCCACTCTACATTACAATGTATCTTTGGAGCTTGGCATTCAAAAGAGGGAACTTTTTTTTATGCTCTTGATTTTAAATTTGATAAACATCCTGGAATTGGAGAGCCTCCAAACTATAGAAGATTAAAAGAATTAGGAAGAAAAGGAGTCAAATGCCTTGTTGTTGATTCTCTTTATTCAGATACAGATAGAAGAACAGCAAGTGAAAGAATTGCCAGAAATCTTTTAGAAGATGCACTTTCCACAATAAGAGACAAAAATTCAGCATTATTTGTAACAACTTTCTCTTCACACATTTCAAGATTAAAAAGCATTGTTGAATTTGGAAAAAAAACAAAGAGACAGATAATTTTTATGGGAAGAAGTTTGAATAAATATGTAAATGCTGCAAATAAAATAGGACAATGTCCTTTTTATAACAAAATTCAATTAGTAAAATATAGAAAACACATAAATACCATTCTTAAAAAAATTGACAAAGACAGAGGAAAATATCTGATTGTTTGTACAGGACACCAAGGAGAAAGCGGATCTATTTTAGATAGACTTGCAAAAGAGGAAACACCTTTTAAATTTCGTACAGGAGATAATATAATTTTTTCTTCAAGCATAATTCCTGTTACACCTAATATTAATGCACGTGCGAAATTAGATAAAAAATTAAGAAAAAAAGGTGTAAGATTACAAACAGATATTCATGTTTCAGGACATGGAGGAAGAGAAGATTTAAGAGATTTAATAGATATGTTAAAACCTCAAAACATAATCCCTGCACATGGTTCATCAGAACAAGAAACCCCAATGGTTGAATTAGCAAAAGAAATGGGGTATAAAATTCAAGATAGTGTTCATTTATCTTCTAATGGAAAAGTCATAAAAGTATAATGGTAAATCAAGAAATTTTAGGAGGGTTAAAATTAGCAATTAATAGAGGAGAGCCTTTACAAAAAGCTATGATTACTTTCTATAATGCTGGTTATAAAAAAGAAGAAATAGAAGAAGCTACAAAAGCTCTTCAACAAGAAAAAATTCCTTCTGTTCCTTTGGAAATTAAAAAACCTAAAAAAATCAAAAAAGGAAAAATACCTCTTTCTCCTAAAAAAATATCCTCTTATGGAGGACCAACTGTCAAGCCAAAGAGAAAAATAGGTAAATGGTTCTTAATCGCTTTTCTTATAATTGGTCTTATTTTTGTAGGACTTTTAATTGCATTTATACTTTCTACATAAAATGTCTCAAATTTATCAACCTGCAGAAGATTCTTATTTATTAGCAAAAACTTTAGAAAAAGAAATTCCTAATTTGCTTGAAACAAATCCAGATTTAAAATTTTTAGAAATTGGATCTGGTTCAGGAATTCTTTTAGAAACTGCTTCAAAGCTTGGAATTAAAAAATCACATATTTTTGCAGTTGATATAAATCAAGAAGCAGTCACCCATTGCAAAAGCTTGGGATTTAATTGCCTTTATTCATCTTTGTTTGATAACGTTAAAGGCAAATTTAATCTAATAATATTTAATCCTCCTTATTTGCCAAAAAATTCAAAAGAACCAAAAGACTCTCAATTAGCAACAACAGGAGGAAATCAAGGAAGCGAAATAATTAATAAATTTTTAAAGCAATCACAAAATTATTTGGAAGATGACGGAGTAATTTTTTTATTGACTTCTTCACTAACAAAAGATATTGATTGGCAAAATTATCATAAAAAAATTATAGGTAAAGAAAAATTATTTATGGAAGAAATTTATGTTTGGGAAGTTAAATAAAATTATTTCTTTTCTT
>CAZWIB010000017.1:0-10612 GCA_964634225.1 Candidatus Woesearchaeota archaeon | reverse complement strand
ATTCCATAAACAAAATATTTTCCAGAACCAATTCTATGTTCTTGAAATTTCATTCTTAAAGAAAGATTTATTTTCGTTCCAGTTTCTTTAATTACATTTAAAATTCTTTCAAGATCAACTTCATTATCTACAACAACATTTCTTATTCCTTTTTCTAAAAGATTTTTTAATTCTCCTTCAGATTCTGCTTGAATAAAAAACCAAACTTTTGATTTATTTTTAATTCTTTCAATTTCTTCTTGAGCATGAATTGAAAAATCAACATCTGAAATTTCTTGTAAAACATCTCCAACTTCCTTATTTGTTTTATAACTATATGATATTTTTAATCCCAAATTTTCAAGAACCTTAACTTGCTCTAACAGTTTCTTTCTAGAAAGAATAAATTTAGATTTCATTTCGTTCGATTCCAGATTCACTAGCGGAAGAGGCCTGAATTTGTTCAGAGCTTAATTTATCTAAAACAGAGCACATCATTAAAGGAAAAGTTATACAAACATCTCCAATTACTGTAGCTGCCTCGGCATCATCTTTTAATTTTCCCCAAGATTTCGCCTCTTGGGTTGTGGCCCCAGATAAACTTCCAGAACTTGCATGAGAGGTTGTTAAATAAACAGCATAATCAAATCCTCCAGATAATAAAGCCGAAAAAATAGCATAATGTTTTGAAATGCTTCCACCTAAAGAAATCAAACCTTTTTTATCATCAAAACTCAAATCACTAACAACTCTTTTCATATCTTGAATTGTGTCTACAATAAAATCGGAATGTTTTTGCTGAAACATAAATAAATGAAAACCAAATGCTGAATCTACAATACCAGGACAATAAATGGGTATATTATTTTTGGCAGCTTGATATAAAATTGAATTTTCATCATTAATCATTAATCCAATTTCTCTTAACAGTTCAGAAGAAGAAATTCTTTTTTGTTTTTGATAAATTTTACTTAGCAATTCATTCATTTTATCTTCAAATTTCATATAACTTTCATTTCTAATTAATAAATTTCCAATTCTATTCTCCCCTCTTTCACTCATTTGAGTATCATCAGCATAAAAATTAGAAATTTCAAAATCTTCTCCAACAGCTTTCATTATATCTTCTTCAATTGAACCAGAAGTTGTAACAAGAATATCTGGAATCTTCATTTTACATAATTGAGCAAAAAATCCTCTCAATCCAGAAGTGACCATGTTTGAAGTAAATGTTAAAAAAATCTTTGATCCAGAACGTTTCATCTTTAAAACCACTTTTACTGCTTCGCTCAATTCTGTCGCCTGGTAACCCAAAGAGCCAAAACTATCAACACACTCTTCAACAGACATATCCTGTTTCCATAAAAAATCTTTAACTTTTTTCATTTTTCAAAAAAGGGAGATTAAACTAGAATTATTAGTTTGGGATTGCTAAACAATTAAACTTTCCTAAATTCATAAATTTCATAATAGAAAACCATTTTTAAGAGTTTCTAAATATATAATAATCAATCAAAATGCTTTTAAATCCAAAATATATACTTTTATTACAATGAATAAAGTAATTTCGATTCTTTTGGGATTAATCCTTTTGGTAATAGCTATTCTTGCTTGGGGAGTAAATTTAGCAGGATTTGGAGATGCAGCAATTGATTTCCTAAAAGGAGGAATAGTTTGGATTGTGCTTTTAATTGGATTAGTTTTGGTTACTTTAGGACTTATTAGTCTAAAAGATTAAACACCTAAAAATATCAAAGTTCCTTCAATAATGGCAGCAATAATCAAAAGAGGAACTACAACAAAAAGAAAAGTTTTCAAACAAGAAAAAATATTTTCTTCAATATTTCCAAATTTTTTTCTATTAAAAATAGATATACCTAATCTAATACCCAAAGCAAAAGAAATGAACATTGCAGGTAATTCAAAAATCCCATGTGGGAAAATCTTCCATAAAGACAAAACAGTCCCATTTTGAACAGCAAGATTAGAAACAAAACCCAAGATATAGCCATTTGCAATTGTAGAAATTGCAGGAAAGATTCCAAAAAAGATTCCAAAAACCATTCCAAAAAAACTACTTTGAACATTATTTAAAAAAATAAATCCTATTAACTGAGATTGAGACATTCCATCTGTTTTTGATAAAATTTCTTGCATAAATTCTAAAATTTTCTCAGAAAGATGCTCAGAAGGATGTATAAAAAAACCAATTAAAATAAAAGCAAAAAAAACTCCTAAAACTATCCAAATAAATTTCTTAGAATCTTTAAGATACTTCCAACTTTTTTCATATTCTTCTTTCAAATTAAACTTTTTCTTTCTTTTCTTTTTCATCTTAACTAAAATGATTACTTATTGCTTTTACTTTATTTTTATATTTAGATCTTAAATAAAAACCATAAGCTAAACCAGCAATTAATCCTCCAAGATGAGCAGTGTTTCCTATAGGAATGTTTCCAGTAATAGATATAACCCATAATAAAATTAAAATGCCTGGAGCAGCATACTTAATCTTTATTGGAATAGGTATAAACATCACATAAACTGGGAGATTTGGAGTAAGTAACATTAATAGGCCAATTAAACCAAACAATGCACCTGAAGCCCCAACAGCATAAGTATTAAAATCCGCAGAAAATCCAAACTGATTCATAACTACACTAATTAAAACAAAAAATAATCCTGCAAAAATTCCTGAGATTAGATAAAAAGATAAATATCTTTTAGTCCCTAAAATTCTTTGAATCAAAGTTCCTATAAAAAACAAAGAAAGCATATTAACAAAAAGATGAAAAAAATTTCCATGCATAAACATACTTGTTAAAAAAGTCCACAAATATTTCCCTTGAACAATGTTAAAGGGATTTATGGCAACATGGTTCAAAGTTAAAATTTCAAATTTTAGCAGAAGAGCAAAAACAAAATACAAAATAACATTGAGAATAATTATACTTGTATTAACACCTAAACCAAAAAAGAAACTTTTTTTCCTACGAGGACTAATCCGATAAGATTTCATTTTACTTTTTCTTCTTCTTTTTAGCTTTCTTTTTAGCAGGTTTCTTTTTTGCAGATTTTTTCTTAGCTTTTTTCTTTATTTTCTTTTTGACTTTCTTTTTAACAACTTTTTTCTTAACTTTTTTCTTTGTTTTCTTTTTAGTCTTCTTTTTTACAGCTTTTTTCTTCATGGTCTTCTTTCTTGTAAGGGCTCTTTTTCTTGCAGCTTCTTTTCTTTTCTCCGCTTTTTCTTTTGCAATTTTTTCAATCTCTTTAGCTTTCACTTTATTTACCTTTTCTTGCTCTTTCTCAATCTCTTGATTCACAAACACAAGTTTACTTTCAATTTTATCTAAATTTTTCTTAAGTTCTCTTAATAACTTAGAATTGTCTTTAATTGTGAAAATATCTCCACATTCGTTGCAAGTAAAATCAACTAATAAAGCATTTTCCTCTGTTAATTCAATACCACATCTTTCACAAACATAAAATTGCTTTGCCTCTCTATTTTTTATCTGGCTATTTATTTGTTCTACTCGTTTTAATAAAATTGATTTTAAAAATTCCAAAGATTTCAAAACTTCGATTTTCCAAAAATAAGTATACCACCCTTTTTTCTTATCTTTTTTCATAATTGAAGATACTAAACCATGATCAGAAATTTTATATAAAATATTCCTTGTTTGATTAATTGTTAAATCCATTTTCTTGGCCAGAATAAATTCATTTACATGTTTCTTAGAATTTAATAATACAGTAATTTCTTCTGCTGGTTTTCCTGCAACATAAACCACTACCTCTTTAAGAAAATCATTAAGCATTTTTTTATTAAAATCAAATTTATTAAATACCTTTCGGTTTATCCAATAAACAAAGTTTTTAAACCTATATTCCATCTTATATATATTGTAAAATCTATATTGAAAAATGGGTTTATTTAACAAAAAAAATAAAAAAGAGGGGAAAACAGAAAAGCAACCTATAAAATTGCCTGAACTTCCGAAACTTTCTAAATTGCCCGATCTTCCAAAATTACCTGAATCTGAAACAAAATTACCCCAATTACCAAGATATCCTTCAACAAAGCTTGGAGATAAATTTTCACAAAGTATGATTAAGGAAAATGTGACTGGAGAAAAAGAGGATGAGATAAGGGCTGATGAATTTGTCAAAGAGCAAATGATGCCCTTATCTCAAAAAATAAAACCAAGTAAATTAAAACCGGAATTCCCTTCTAAAATAGAAAAAATAAATCCAAGAAAAAAACCAGTATTCATAAGAATTGATAAATTTGAAGAAAGTTTAAAGATTTTTGAAGACACAAAAGAAAAAATCTACAGTATGGAAAAATTACTTTCAGAGATTAAACAATTAAAAGAAATGGAAGATAGAGAATTATCAGATTGGGGAGCTGAAATACAAACAATAAAAAATCAAATAGAAAAAGTGGAAAGAGATATTTTTTCTAAAATAGAATGACAAAACAAAATTTAATTCATGTAAAAATAGAACCTAATGAATTATTAAACTCCAAAAGACAAATTCTTTCTACAGAGGCCAATTTAATAAGAATTTTACAGATAATTAAAAAATACCATACATTAAGAACAAAAGAATTAAAATTAAAAACAAGATTATTAAAAAAATTAAAAGAAACAAAAACCAAATTAAATAAACTTGGACAAACACTTCCCAAATCAGAAATTACAAAAATCCCTGAACAAAGAGAAACAAAGGAATATAAAACACCTTCAAAAAGAGATGATTTAACATCACAATTAGAAGAAATACAAAGAAAATTAAAAAAACTGGAAAAATAGAATTTTTAAAACCTTATTTCTTAATTAAATCATGAATAGAAAAGAGTTAATAAAAAAATATATTGAATTTTTTAAAAGTAAAGATCATAAAGAAATTCCAAATTCTTCTTTAATTCCAGAACACGATCCAACAGTGTTATTTACAACCGCCGGCATGCATCCGTTGGTTACATTTTTATCTGGACAAAAACATCCGCTTGGAAAAAAATTAGTGAATGTTCAAAAATGTATAAGAACCGGAGACATTGATGAAGTTGGAAATGAAACACACCATACCTTTTTTGAAATGCTTGGAAACTGGAGCCTGGGAAGTTACTGGAAAAAAGAATCAATTGAATATAGTATTGAATTTTTAACAAAAGTTTTGAAAATTCCAAAAGAAAAATTAGAAGTAACTTGTTTTAAAGGAGATAAAGATGCTCCAAAAGATAAAGAAGCAGAAGAAATTTGGAAATCCCTTGGAATTAATAAAATAAAATTCTTAGGAAAAAAAGATAATTGGTGGGGGCCAGCAGGAAAAACAGGTCCGTGTGGTCCAGATACAGAAATATTTGTTAATAAAGTTGAAATTTGGAATAATGTATTTATGCAGTATAACAAAGACAAAAAAGGAAATTATAATGAAGCAAAACAAAAAAATATTGATACGGGAATGGGTGTTGAAAGAACAACTGCCATATTAAATGGATTAAAAGATAATTACTTAACAGATTCATTTAAACCAATAATAGAAAAAATAGAAAAAATTTCCAAGAAAAAATATAAAGGGAATGAAAAAGCAATGAGAATAATTGCAGACCACATTAAAGCCTCCGTTTTTATAATTTCAGACGGAATTGTTCCAGGAAATAAAGAACACGGATACATTTTAAGAAGATTAATCAGAAGAGCAATAAAATACGGAAAAGAGTTGAAAATAAAAGATTTCACAAAAGAAATTGCAGAACCAGTATTTGAAATATATGATGATTATAAAGAATTAAAAAAGAATAAGAAAAAAATTCTAGAAGAATTAGAAAAAGAAGAAAAGAAATTCAATGTGACTTTAGAAAAAGGATTAAACATGTTTAACAAAATGACTAAACAAGATAATAAATTAGATGGAAAAGAAACTTTCTTACTTTACCAAAGTTATGGTTTTCCAATTGAAATGCTTGAGGAAGAATGTAAACAAAAAAAGATTAAATTTTCAAAGAAAGATTTTGAAAAAGAATTAAACAAACATCAAGAACTTTCTAGAACAGCATCAGCAGGAAAATTCAAATCAGGTTTGGCAGATGATTCAGAGGCTACAACAAAACTTCATACAGCTAATCATTTGCTTTTAGCTGCATTAAAAAAAGTATTAAAAAATAAAAATATAATTCAAAGAGGTTCAAACATAACTCCAGAAAGATTAAGGTTTGATTTTAGTTTTGATAGAAAATTAACTCCAGAAGAAATAAAAAAAGTTGAAGATTTAGTAAATAAACAAATCAAAAAAGGTACTGAAGTAGTCAGAGAAGAAATGTCTCCTGCTCAAGCAAAAAAACAAGGAGCTTCTGGAATATTTGATAAAAAATATGGAGATCTTGTTTCTGTTTATACAATTGGAGATTTTTCAAAGGAAATTTGTACTGGCCCACATGTAGAAAATACAAAAAAACTAGGAAAATTTAAGATTAAAAAGGAACAATCTTCTTCTTCGGGAGTTAGAAGAATTAAAGCTATCTTGGAATAATTATTCTAAATAAATTCCAGGCTTTCCAGGTCTAGCTTTTTTAGAAATATTACTTGGATCATATTTATCTGGATCTTTAACACTAAAAATCTTAACTTCTTTTTTAATTCTCCTATTCAATTCATTAATATCATAAAAATCCTCTTCACCTGGAATAACATAAACAAATACTTTCTCCTTTTTTTCTCCTTTTGATTCAACAATCTTCAAAATACTTAAAATATCATGAATTAATTTCTCAAGGGCTTCATCTTGTTTATCAAAAAACTCATTAATTTTTTTCTCTTCAGTTTTTGGCCATTCACTTAAACTAATAAAATCTTTATTACCTAATTTTTCCCAAAGTTCTTCTGTAATATGCGGACAAAAAGGATGTAATAATTTCAAACTCTTTTCCAAAACATCTTTAGAAGTTTCTTCTGGAAGAGAATTGAATAATTCACGAACTTTAATTACAGCTAAATTATATTTGAAATTCTCAATCTGATTTGTAACTTCTTTAATTATTTTGTTTAATTTACTTTCAGTTTTTGAGTTAACATCCCCAATCTTTACATTTTTAAAATAATCAAAAACTTTTTTCAAAAATTTTGAAGTACTATCAATTCCTTTTTCATCCCAATTAGAATCTTTATCTGGAGAAGCAAGCGAAACTAAAAATAATCTTAAAGCATCTGCACCATATCTTTTAATAATATCTAAAGGATCAACAACATTTCCTCTTGACTTAGACATTTTTTCACCATCGCTTCCATGTACAATTCCTTGGGTAAAATATCTTGAAACAGGTTCATCAAATTCCAACAACTTAATATCATTCAGAAATTTAGTATAAAATCTTGCATAAATTAAATGCATTGTAATATGTTCTGGACCTCCAATGTACTGATCAATAGGCATCCAGTATTTTACTTTTTCTTTATCAAAGATTTCTTTATCATTATCAGGATCACAATATCTTAAAAAATACCAAGAAGAATTAACAAAAGTATCCATTGTATCTGTTTCTCTTCTCGCTTCTTCATTACATTTAGGACATTTAACTCTTATCCATTCTTCATTTGTCGCAAGAGGATTTCCTTCACCAAATGTAACTTTAGTTGGAAGCATAACAGGTAAATCTTTTTCAGGAACTGGAACAGCACCACATTTATCACAATAAATAATTGGGATGGGTGTTCCCCAATATCTTTGACGAGAAATCAACCAATCTCTTAATTTATATTGAATTGTTTTTTTACCTAATTTTTTCTTTTTTAAAAATTTTGTAATTTCTTCTTTGGCTTTTTTATTGTCCATCCCATCAAATTCCCCAGAATTCATTAATTCTCCTTCTCCGGTATAAGCTTTGTCAGTTATCTCTCCTTGGATAACTTGTTTAATTTCAATACCATATTTCTTTGCAAAATCAAAATCCCTTTGGTCATGAGCAGGAACAGCCATTACCATCCCACTTCCATAATCAGCCAAAACAAAATTTCCTGCATAAATAGGAATCTTCTCACCATTAACAGGATTAACTGCATAACTTCCCGTAAAAACCCCCTCTTTTTCTAAATTTTTCAATTCTTTTTCTGAAACACTTTTCAATTTCTTTAAAAAATCTTCAACTTCTTTTTTCTGTTTATTTGTAACCAAATCCATTAATTTAGAATGTTGCGCAGAAATAACCATAAAAGTCACTCCAAAAATTGTATCAGGTCTAGTTGTAAAAATTGGCCATTTCTTTCCATTAACTTCAAATTGAATTTCAGTCCCTTGGCTTTTACCTATCCAATTCCTTTGCATAGTTTTTGCTCTTTCAGGCCAATCAATTTTTTCTAATCCATCTAATAATTTTTCAGCATAATTAGTAATCTTAAAAAACCACTGTTCCAAAGGTTTAATTTCTACGTTTGTATCTTCATGTCTCCAACATTTTCCATTAATAACTTGTTCATTTGCTAAAACACTATTACATTTAGAGCACCAATTAACAGAGGCTTTCTTTCGATAAGCAATTCCTTTTTCCAACATCTTAAGAAAAATCCACTGATCCCACTTTGAGTAATTTGGACTAGAAGTATTAATCATTCTTGACCAATCATAACTCCAACCCATTGCTTTTTGCTGTTTCATAAAATTAATTATTGAGTTGTTAGTATATTTTTCTGGATGGACTTCTTCTTTAATTGCAGCATTTTCGGCAGGTAAACCAAAAGCATCATATCCAATTGGATAAAGAACATTATATCCCTGCAATCTTTTGAATCTTGCAAAAATATCTCCTATACTAAAAACAAATGCATGTCCAATATGTAAACCAGTTGCAGAAGGATAAGGAAACATATCTAAAACATAAAACTTTTTTTTCTCAGAATTATCAAAAGCCTGAAAAGTTTCTTCTTCTTCCCATTTTTCCTGCCACTTCTTTTCAATAGATTTAAAATCAACATCCATAAAAGGATAATCACTCCAGAACTTTTAAATATTCCCTTAGGTTGATAAAATAATGAAAGCAAATATAAAATTTGTATTCATTCGTCTTTCCAATAAATTAAAGAGGAAATCCAAATGAAAAAAATCAAAGCCCAATTAATTGGAAAAATAATTTCTACAAATGAAAGTGAAGCATTTTCATTGCAAAAAAAAAGTTTTTTTGGTGAAAAAAAAGGGGAAAAAATACAATATACTCTTTCAGAAGCTTTATTCTTAGTAGAAAAAAACAAAATAGAAATTTATTCTAGAAATAAAAAAATTCCAAAAACAGAATTATTTAAAAAATTCCAAAGAATTGATAAAAAATTTTCAATCAAATATCCTGTTTTTAAAGATCTAAGAATTAAAGGATACATTATCAAAACGGCTTTGAAATTCGGGGCAGATTTTAGAGTTTATGAAAAAAGTAAAAAACCAGGAAAAACTCATGCAAAATGGATAGTATTTACAGAACACGAATCAAAAAAACTATCTTGGCAGGAATTTTCTGCAAAAAATCGTGTCGCGCACTCTACAAAGAAAAATCTACTTCTTGCAATCCTTGATGAAGAAGGTGATATAACATACTACGAGGTTAAATGGGTTAAGGCATAATAATCTTTATAATCTATTTCTATCTATAGTTCTTATGCCTAGTCAAGATACTTCACAATTAAAACAAAAAATTATTTCATTAATTAGATTCAAAGGACCAAGTCTACCAGTTCATGTTGCAAAAGAAATTGGTACAAGCATGCTTTTTGCTTCGGCATTTTTATCTGAATTGATTTCTGAAAAGAGGATTAAAACAAGTAATCTAAGAGTTGGAAGCTCTCCTCTTTATTTTATTCCAGGACAAGAGCATTTATTAGAAAGGTTTAGTCAACATCTAAGAAGTAAAGAAAAAGAAGCATTTGAATTATTGAGTGAAAAAAAAGTTTTGAAAGATTCTAAACAACATCCTGCAATAAGAGTAGCACTAACAGAAATAAAAGATTTTGCAATACCTTTTCAAAAAGATGATGAACTTTATTGGAAATATTTCACGGTTTCTGAACAAGAATTGATGCAAAAGATACGAGAGTTTCCCCCAGAACCAATAATAGAAATTAAAGAACCAGAAAAAATTTTAGAAAAACCTCTTGTTCAAGAGAAAGAAATTAAAAAACAAATTAAGAAAAAAGTCACAAAAAAGAAAGGAATTAAGAAAAAGGCTTCGCAAAAAAAGAATGATAAATTCTTCAATAGGGTAAAAGAATTCTTAGCTAAAAAATCAATTGGAATTTTAGACATTGAGGGTTTTAGTAAAAACGATCTAAGATTAAAAGTTAAAGTAAATAAAGAAGAAAAACTTTTAGTAGCATACAATAAAAAAAGAGTAACTGAAGAGGATATAGTTAAAGCACATAAAAGAGCTTCAGAATTAGGTCTTAAATATATTGTTTTAAGTTTAGGAGAACCCCTTAAAAAATTAGATAATTTTATTAAAGCAATAGAAAATTTAAGTGGATTAGAAAAAATAGATTAATAAAAAGCTTTAAAAGTCATTAACTCTGATTCTTAATATGGGAAAAATAAAAGGAAAATTAATCAAAAGAACATCAGAAAGATTAATTAAAGAAGGTATTGAATTTGATGA
>CAZWIB010000016.1:4014-10731 GCA_964634225.1 Candidatus Woesearchaeota archaeon | reverse complement strand
AGAGCAAAAGCTGCACAAGCGTTAACACTTTTAGAAATGAAAGGTAATTTTGGATTATTCTTATTTTTAAATTGGTATTATATTTTGTTAGCTTTTATTTTATTATCTTTTTTTGGAGTTGTAGGATATAAAAAATATAGAAAAGCAGCGGTTGTAGAGAACATAAAAGATATAAACAAGGAAGAAGCAAACATAATTAAATTAATGAGAGAAAATCAAGAGAAGTATCTTACCGGAAAGATTCCTAAGAGTGAATATGATTCTGTAATGAATCAGCATCAGAAAAAGCTTGCTGAATTGAAAAAGAGAAGATTGGCTTTGAGAACTGTAGGAATAAAAATGTTGGAACCTAGACAAATATCTAAAGAACTTGCAGTAGAAAAAATACAAACAGAAGGAGAAGTTAAGAAAATACAACAAGATTTTTATAAGGATAAAAAAATTCCAGAAGAAGAATACAAGGTCGAATTTAAATCTCTAAATGAAAGATTAGCAGAGATTGAAGGAGAAAAAACAACTCTTGAATTGCTAAAGAAGGAAGAAGCTAAAAATTTAAATGTTAAAGACGAAGTTAAAAAAAGTCCGAAAGTATTTGGTGTTCCTTTTAAAGGAAAAATCAAAGAAAGAACAAAACCAAGAAGGGAAACTGGGAAAAAAATTAAACATTTCTTCAAAAAAATTCATTGGAAAATAAATCCTAAAAAAGATAAAAGAGGAGTTGTTTTAATGAATAATGAAATCTTAGATTTCTTAAAAGAAGAATCTGCTAAAAGAGATTGTAAAGGAAAGTGGATAAAAATAAATGTTAAACCAAAAGATAAAAAATGAAAGAGAGTTTGAAAGTTATAGGATTTGTATTTGTATTTGTTTTAGTAGGTTCTTTTCTTATTTTCAATATGCAATATAAAAGTATTAATGGTTTTGCAGTATTTAATGATTCAACAAATGAAACAATAGAAGTTAGTGAAGAAATGGCTTTGCAGGCAATAAATGAATCAGAAATAATTATTGAAAATTTGTTAGAAGATAATTTCTCTGTGGGTTATATGGAAGATCTTTTAATTGATGCCAAGATTGTTTTTCAAAAAGCGAGGTATGCTGCAATTTTAAGAGGAGATATTAAGGCTTCTGAGAATGAGACTAGAGAGGCAACAATGGCTTTAAAGACTTTTGATGAAAGAAAGATTAATTATAGTGCTGTTTTAGTTGATACAGACAAAATTAAAGAAAGGGGAGATAAAATTCTTGTATTGGTTGATCAAATAATTCTTGAGGAAATAAAAATAAGTAATGCTAAATTTGTTTCAGAAGAAACAATCGGGATTTTACAAAAAGCAAAAGTTTCTTTTTCTGAAGGAAGATATGATGAATGTGAAGAAATACTTAATGAATTTGAAGATGCTTTTGAAAAAGAACAGGCAGAAACTTCTAGATTATCTGGACTAAGAAAAAGTGCTATGAACTTTTTTCAAAAAAATTGGATGTATATTTTAATTTTCCTTGCTGTTGTGGGTATAACAAGTTATCTTATTTATAAAAAGCATAAGAAAAAAATTTTAATAAAGAAAATAAGAAAAATGGCTGCACAAAAAAAAGTGTTAATTGATTTAACTAAGAAAGCTCAAATTGAGAGATTTGAGAAAAATACACTTTCTGAAAGTGTTTATAAAATTAAAATTAAAGAATATCAAGGAAAAATGCAAAAGATTAAAGAAGAATTGCCCGTTCTTGAAGCAAAATTAAAAGAATTGGAAAATAAAAATAAAAAGCTTTAAAATAAGTAAATTAATTCTATATTTAAGCTGTGATGGCGGACTCAAAAGATTTTAAAAGATTTTGGTCAAGCCCTCCCAGTTACAATGCTGCGATGGCGGAGTGGTTAACGCACTAGATTGCTAATCTAGACCCTTCGGGGTGCGTAGGTTCGAATCCTGCTCGCAGCGTTTTATCTAGTAATCTCTTTAGTCTTTTTCCAAGGAAAGTGATTTTTTTCTAAAATATCTATAACTTTTTGCCTTTCTTCTGAAATTCCCAAACCTTTCCAATCAACTACAACAAAATCAGGTTCTTCTTCTGTTTTTTCCCAGGCCTCTTTAATCATTTCTTCTGTGATTGGAACAACATATTGGGGAATAACATGAGAGAATGCAACATTAGATTTTAATTGAAGTTTAGTAAATCCAGGACAATAATGTGGTCCACCAACTCCAATTGCAACTTCATTATAAGGGTTTTCTTTAAATTTTTCAATTGTATCTGAAATTGTTTTAGCAACAACAAAACCAGCTCTTCGATTTTTCCATTCTAATTCTGTTGAACCTATTTCAATAAAAATACAGGGTTTGTCAATTAATGGCCCGTGATGAGTGCATTCTAAAGTTATCTTGTATCCTCTGAGATCATATTTATGTGCATTTTCTTTTAGTTTTTGAAAGATTTGTTTTTGAAAAAGAGCAGAAGTTTTACAGACTTTTTCAGGTTCTCCACCCAAATCAGCCTTACCCCAATTTCCAGGAGCATGAACAGAAAGTGTTTTTTCATTTGTTTTTGATTTATGGGTTGAAGCAAAAATTACAAAATCATATTCATTGATTTTTGCTAGATTCAAATTTTTTCTATATAAAGCTGATTCTTCAACAAGGTGGAAGTCAAAAAATTTCTTTCCCTTACTTATAGTTTCTAACAAAGAATTTTTTCTAAATTGTGAAAGTTGAGTTGTGATATTTGTTCCCGCTATATCTTGTTTACTTGAAACAATTAAAAATTTATTGTACATGATTAAATATAAAAACAATCTTTCTTAAATATTATTATGATTGAGATGTTAAAAATAATTATTGGAGTGCTGGTTTTAGTTCTAGGAATTCCTATTGGAAATCTTCTTGCTAAATATACAAAAGAAGAATTAAAAGATGGACAAAAGTGGTTTAGATTACTTGTTCTTCTTGGATTGATTGGAGGAACAATTGGATTAATAATTGGAAATGATGTTATTATGTTTAGTTTATTTTTTATTGCCATTGTTAGTTCACGAAGTTTGAGAAAATGATAAAATTTGGACCAGCGGGTTTAGGACCTGTTGCAACAGCTGAAGAAGTTTTAGAAAGATACAAAGAAAATGGGTTTAAAATATGTGAAATTGCTTTTACTTACCAAGTTTATATTAAAAAAGATGATGCAAAAAGAATAGGTAAAAAAGCCAAAGAACTAGATATTGAGTTAAGTATTCATGCTCCTTATTTTATAAATTTGAATTCTGCTGAAAATGAAAAGATTGAAGCAAGTAAAAAAAGAATTTTAAAGTGTTGTGAAATTGGTGAAGAACTTGGAGCTAAAAGAGTTGTTTTTCATCCTGGTTATTATGGAAAAGACAGAGAAAATGCTGCTGCAAATATTAAATTAAGAATTAAGGAAATGATGGATTATATTAAAGAGAAAAAATGGAAAATAAAATTAGCTCCCGAAGTTATGGGAAAGGTCAATGTTTTTGGAAGCCTTAAAGAAATTTCAGAGTTAGCTGGGAAATTGGGCTGTGAGTTTTGTATTGATTTTGCACATGTTTTAGCAAGAGAAAGAAAAGTTGATTTTAAGGAAGTTAAAAAACTGTTTCCACAAAAACAATGGCATTGTCACTTTTCTGGAATTGATTATGGAGATAAGGGAGAAAGACGTCATTTAAGTGTTGAAAAAAAAGATTGGAAACATTTGTTAGAAAATTTGCCAAAAAATAAAAAAATAAATATTATCTGTGAATCCCCTTCATTAATTGAAGATTCTATTGAGGGTCTACAAATTTGGGAGACTATGGCTTAAGTTTACTTACCAAACCACTCACTTTTGATATTTCTTGTACTATTGAATCTCTAATAGATGGATCTACTTTTTCTCTATAATCTACTCTCTGAATCATACTCTTTGCTTTTAATATTTCATCTCTACCTTCCATAATTTGTTCATTTAGAAAATAGTCTTTTGCAAAAGATAGTTTATTTAGAAATTCATCAGTTTCAGGTTCTTCCCCATGGTCTAAAAAATCATCACTTTCAATTTCAAGGAAACATTTAACATTATTATATACTGAAGGCGATTTAAGAGAATTTGCATACATCGTTTTTATATCTTCCATTGACTTATAAATTTGATTAATTTTATCTGCCATTTTATAAAAAAATATTTGATTGAGGTTTTATAAATTTATTTGTTCTTAGGTGTTGTTTAAGATTCCTTAATATTGTTACTTTTTGTAAGTAGTTACAAATAGAAAGCTTTAAATATCAAAAATTTCTTATAAATATATGCTTGAAAAACAGATAAAAAAGGTGCAAAATGGAGACACAGTTCTAGCTTTGCAACCCTATTCTAATGTATTTTTTAACACAGGATCAGATCTTGAAAGACTAATCAAAAAAACAGGTAGAAAATTAATTAATTTTTCCGAAAATAAGTATGCTCAAGTTGGAGGAGTTATTGCTGCAAATATTCTTAGAGGATTATATGGATTAACCGAACTAACTTCTCGTACTCTTGAAACAGGTATGCGTGGAAGTAGCAAACAAGCAAAGAAATATATTGATAATACTACCACCAAAGAAAAAATACTCCATCTTACAACTCTGGCAAGTTTAGCAGGAGGATATACTATTCCAAACAAATCAGAGTATTCTCCTGAAATAGAAGATAAAGTTATTATTGCTCAAAAAAAACCAAATAAAAGAATTGCTTTAACAACTGAAGGTAAAACTGTTTTAGAAGAGCCATTAAGTGAAGAAGAAATTGAAAAAGCAATCCATGAAAGAGATTCTACATTAAGATCTTTAAAAGATGATATTAATTATATTGATTTAAATGAACAATCTGTTGATGATAGTGTTTTGAATATTTCTAGAGAAGCATTTGAAGAAATTGATTTAGAAACTTTGATGAATGTAACAAATCAAAAAGGATTGTATCAATTATTTACTTTTTATGATTTAAAGAAACCAAAACAAGTTGATTTTGAAGCTGCTGTTGATTCTATGTGGAGTTTTAAGAAAACTCTATTAAAAGACGAGTATCATGCATTTGCAGATTCTTTAGTTGAATCATATAGTCAGAAAAAAGCTGTTAAATCTTCATTAAAAGAATATAAGGAAATGGTTGCTGATGATCTTGAAAATATTTTAAATGCATTTAGTGTTGATGAATTTACAAAAGGTAGAAATGAAGATCATAGAACATTTGTAAAAAATATTGTTGAAAATCTTGATGAAGATATTTTCTTGGCATATAGTACAACTGAATTATTCCCTAATTTAAATCCTGCTTTTAATTTAACAATGTATGATAAATTTTTAGAAAAAGGTGGTTTGGATTATATAATGAGAATTCCTGCGCTTTATGATAATTTGTTAAGTTTTGGTCCTGGTCAATTAACTGAGTTTACGATTTCTAAAGATAAAAGTGCTTGTAGTTTGAATAGATATTTACCTAAAGATTTGAAGATTCCAGAATCAATGACCGAAATGAATGAGATAGACGAACATATTAGGGGATCTATTGCAAATATGATTTATAACACACATTATATTGCATCTAAAATGAGTGAAAAAAATTTAGAAAATTTTAATGAGATTTATTCAAAAATGAATTCTAAAGATCAAAAGTTGCTTGTGGCTCAATTAATTACTGGTGCTCACCACAAACCAGCAGATGTTGCTAAGAAGTTGGATTATTTTGTTGATCAATGTAATAAGGGCAAAGTTGATGAAAAAGATATTTTAACAGGAATACAATATGATAAGGGAGTAGATAAATATTGTAAACAAGGTATGGCGACATATTTAGTTTTACAGAATTGGGAATAAATATAAAAGTCTTCTAAGATTGATTAAAAAATGTTATATATAATAGGACTAGGATTGAATGTTGATGGGATTTCTACTTATGGTTTAGAAATTGCTAAGCGATGTAAAAGAATTTATTTGGAAGATTATACTGTTGATTTCCCTTATTCTATCGGTGAGTTTAAAGAAATGATTGGTAAAAAATATATTCCTGCTAACAGAGAAAAAGTTGAGAGTTTAGAGTTAGTCGATGAGGCTAAGAAAATGGATATAGCTTTACTTGTTTATGGGAGTCCTTTAAGTGCTACAACACACATTTCTTTAATTCAAGAAGCAAAAAGAATGGGTGTGAAGTATAAAGTTATTTATAATGCTTCAATTTTCGATGCTGTTGCTGAGACTGGTTTACAATTATATAAATTTGGAAAGGTTGCTTCTATGCCTGCTTGGAAGAAAAGTTATGAACCAGATAGTTTTATGGAAATTGTTCAGCAAAATTTGTCAATGAAAGCTCATAGTTTAATTTTATGTGATATTGGTTTAGATTTTCCAGATGCTTTGGAACAATTGGAGAAATCTGCAAAGAAACACAAGATTCCTTTAAAGAAAATTGTTGTTTGTCAGGCACTTGGAACTAAACATCAAAAAATATTTTTTAAAGATTTTGAAGATTTTAAGGAATATACTTCGGTTAGGAAACCATTTTCAATAATTATTCCAAGTAAGTTGCATTTTGTAGAGAAGGAAATGTTAAATGAATATAGGTGAACATTACCTTCTACTCGTCCGCTAGTGAATTCATGAATCAAACGAGAAAAAGAAATGTTAAATGAATATAGGTGAACATTACCTTCTACTCGTCCGCTAGTGAATTCATGAATCAAACGAGAAAAAG
>CAZWIB010000016.1:0-3914 GCA_964634225.1 Candidatus Woesearchaeota archaeon | reverse complement strand
TGAACATTACCTTCTACTCGTCCGCTAGTGAATTCATGAATCAAACGAGAAAAAGAAATGTTAAATGAATATAGATGAAAGCATTAGAAAAATAAAAACCGAAATTGGTGGAAAATATCAAAAATAGTTCTTAAACTTCATAAAGATAAACTCTTCCGATTTTTTTCTTAATTTTCCAATGTGGTAATCTCCACCAATGAGAAACAATTCTTGTTTTTGGTTTAAGTTCTTGTTTGAATTTTTTTCCTAACTTCCTTGTTATTGTATTAAATTGAAAAATTACAATTTTATTATAACTGCTTAAATTAATCTTCCAGAAATTTTTCCAGTAAATAAAAACATTATCCAATCCGAGTTTTCTTATTTTTCTTCTAGAAATCCAAACTAAAAAAGGATTTATTTCAAAACCATGAACTTCTGCACATTTTTTTGCAAGTTCTATACAAACCACACCATCGCCTGAACCTAATTCAGCTATTTTATCCCCTTTCTTTGGATTTGTAAATTTAATTATATTTTCCAAAGCTTTTCCTCTTGAAGGTTCATAAGGAGCACCAAAAAAGAAAGGAATTAAGAAAAAATAAGCTAAAACAATTGCTAAAATTAAAAGAACAATTAAAACTAAAATTAAAATTATCATAAAAGTTCATAGAATAGAAATATTTTATATGTTTCTAATAGTTATAAAAACCTAAATTATTTTTGAAAATTCTCTTCCAAAAACTAGGTCTATCTGCTTGGGCTATATCTGTTTGGGCATCACATTCTAACATTTCCGCTATTGTTTTTCCACTTTCCTGTATTTCTTCATATGTTATCTCTCTTGCTTTAGAAATATCTGGATCATTATAATTTATTTTCTTCCTATGGCACCAGCTCCTAGAATGAAGATTATGAATATTAAGATAATTTAGCATTGTAGTTTCTTCATGAGATAAATTCTTTATTTTATCACTAATTTCTTCCATGTTTAAAAAATATAAATATGGTTTTTAAATTCTTACGTTCATTTAAATAACTTTTAAAAACATTCTTTCTCTCTAAGAAGTATGTATGATTTTAAAAAGAGTGAAGAAATTGCAAGAAAAATTTGGAAGAAACATAAAAAAGAAATAGATGCAGCGATACAAAATAATCCTAAAAAGCCTTTGTTTTCTTTTTTAGAAGGACCTCCAACTGCAAATGCTCCACCTGGATTGCATCATTTAGAAGTTCGAACATTCAAAGATATTATTTGTAAATTCAAATACATGCAAGGATTTTCAGTTCCGAGAAAAGGAGGATGGGATTGTCATGGTTTGCCTGTAGAAGTTCAAGTTGAAAAAAAATTAAATCTTGCTGACAAAAAAGCAATTGTTGATTATGGTGTTGATAAATTCATAAAAGAAGCTAGAAAAAGTGTGTTCTCAAATATTGGAGATTGGAGTAAATCAACAGAAGAATTAGGATATTGGGTTGATTTAAAAAATCCTTATATTACTCTAGAAAACAACTATATTGAAAGTGTTTGGTGGAGTTTAAAGGAATTATATCAAAAAGATCTTTTATATGAAGGATACAAAGTTGTTCCTTTTTGTCCAAGATGTGGAACTCCTTTATCAAGTCATGAAGTTGCTCAAGGTTATAAAGATGTAAAAGAAGATTCTGTTTATATTGCATTTAAACTAAAAGAAGGAGGATATGTTTTAGCTTGGACAACAACCCCTTGGACTCTTCCTGGAAATGTTGGTTTAGCTGTTGGACCCAAAATTGACTATGTTAAAGTTAAATTAGCTGATGGGGATACTTTGATTTTAGGAAAAGAAAAATTAGATTTGATTAAAGGAGATTATAAAATCGTCAAAGAAATGAAGGGAAAAGAGTTAGTTGGTTTAAAATATGAACCTCTTTATGACATCAAAGAAACCCAAAATGAAAATTCTCACAAAATTATTCCTGCTGATTTTGTAACGACAGAAGATGGGACCGGTGTGGTGCATACTGCTGTAATGTACGGTGAAGAAGATTATAAAATTGGTAAAGAAATGGGCTTACCTGAAGTTCACACTGTCGGTCAAGATGGAAAATTTTTAGATATTGCTCCTAAATTTATTAGAGGTAAATTTGTAAAAAGTGCAGAAAAATATATTATTGAAGATCTAAAGAAAAGACATTTACTTTTCAAAGTGGAGAAATTCACGCATTCTTATCCTTTTTGTTGGAGATGTGATTCTCCTTTATTGTATTACGGAATTAATTCTTGGTTCATCAAAGTTAGTAAAGTAAGAGATAAATTAATTAAATTAAATAAAAAAATTAATTGGTATCCTAAACACATTAAAGATGGAAGATTTGGAAAATGGCTTGAAGGTGCAAAAGATTGGTCATTATCTAGATTTAAATTCTGGGGAACGCCTTTACCAATATGGAGATGTGAATGTGGAGAAGAAAAAGTCATTGGAAGTGTTAAAGAATTAAAAAAAGAATCATCTAAAAAAATTGGAGAAGTTGAATTACATAAACCCCACATTGATAAAGTTAAATTAAAGTGTAAATGTGGCAAAGAAATGACAAGAATTCCAGATGTTATTGATTGTTGGTATGATTCTGGTTCTGCAAGTTTTGCACAATTTCACTATCCTTTTGAAAATAAAAAAGAATTTGAAAAAAGATTTCCTTATGATTATATTGCAGAAGCTATTGACCAGACAAGAGGTTGGTTTTATACTTTACATGTTTTAGGGGCTATTCTTTTTGATAAACCAGCCTACAAAAATGTAATTTGTGCTGGACATATTGTTGATGAAAAGGGGGAAAAAATGTCCAAATCAAAGAAAAATGTAATTGCCCCAAAAGAAATAATTGATAAAGTAGGAATTGATTCAATTAGATTGCAATTTTGCACAACCGATGTTGGAAATCAAAAAAGATTTTCATTTGATTTAATGAAAGAATCAGTTATTCCTTTTTTAACTGTATTATATAATTGTAATAATTATTATAATCAACTAGAAAATAAAAAACCTTCAATGAAAATTGAGGATAAATGGATATTGAGTAAATTAAATTCTCTTATTGAAAAAGTTACAAAAGAATTAGAAAATTATTCTTTAAATGATTCTTTTGAGGCAATACTTGATTTTGTTGTGAAAGATTTTTCAAGAGCTTATATTAAGATGACAAGAGGGAGAGACGATACTAAAAAAATTCTTGGAGAAGTTTTAGAAAAGGTTTCATTATTACTTGCACCTTTTGCACCTTATATTTCTGAATATATTTATAGTGATTTTTCAAAACAATCAGTTCATTTATCTAAATGGCCAAAAACTGATAAAAAGAATATTAATAAGAAACTTGAAGAAGAATTTGAAGATGCTCTTTTAATTATAGAAAAAGGTTTATCTGAAAGAGATAGGGAAAAAATAGGATTAAAATGGCCGCTATCAAAGGCTGAAATCAGTTTAATTAAGGAAATCTCTAAAAAATTAGAAAGAATTATTGCAGAACAATTGAACGTTAAAAAACTTGTTTTTAAGAAAAAAAAGGAGATTTCTGTGAAATTTGATACTAAATTGACCCCCGAACTTGAAGCAGAAGGATATGCTAGAGAGGTCTCAAGAAAGGTTCAGGCATTTAGGAAAAAATTAGGGTTAAATAAAAATGATGAGATCGAATTACAGTTGATTGTCGAAGAGAAATTCAAAGAAATTTTAGAGAAAAAAGTTGATTTTATTAAAGAAAGAACCAATTCTAAAGCATTGTTATTTGCTACTGATAAGGAAAAATTTAAAAAGAATAATGAATTCAAAATCAAGGATAAAAAGGGAGTGGTTGGAATAAAGTGACTACCACCTGGTAATCCTTATAATTTGCTCCTTTAATATAACAAACTTTAAAAAGAAAAAAAAGCTTATAAAGAGGTAAAAAATGATAGT
>CAZWIB010000015.1:4117-11345 GCA_964634225.1 Candidatus Woesearchaeota archaeon | reverse complement strand
TCTGAATGATTTGTACATTTCTCTTGATTTTTCCAAAGCATCTTTTGCTTCTTGTCCAACTTCATGCATAGATGACGCATTTCCATATTTCTCACTAAAATAAGGAAGCATAGCTTTCAAAACCTTTTCATCTACTTTTGTTGATGCCGCATTATCTAAATATACTTTCATTTTCTTCTCCCACAACCTTTAATTGTGCATTCTTCACACTCACAAAAACTCCTAGCATGTTTATCAATTAAATCTAACATAGGAGCAATTGTTTTTTTATTTAAAGAATAAATTCTCTGCTTTCCTTTTTGCTTAACATCTACAATATTACATTTCTTTAAAGCACTTAAAGCATGAGATAATTTACTTTGTTCAATTTTCAGTTTATTTGATAACTCAGTTACTGAACTAGGATTTTCTCTTAATTCAGTTATTATATTTATCCTTATTGGATTTGCAAGATTTCTAAAAAATACATGATATGTTTTCATATGAAACTGTATTCATATTACTATTTAAACCTTTCTTTATATAAAAAATTCACTACCCTTTTTTAGTGCCAAAGATATTTAATACACTTTTTCTAGATAAATATATGAGAAAAGTAGCTATTTGGTTAATAACAATATTGATAGCAATTCTTTTCATTGTAGGTATAACTACCTATAAAATGCTTGATTCTGTTGTAAATCCTGCTGCCTTTATTCTTACTTTAATAGTTATTTTTGGAGTATTATTTTGGATTATAATTGCTTCTACTACAGAAGAAGAAAAAAAGAAACCTTCTCAAGTTGTAATGGAAGAAGAATGAATGGGCACAGAGGGAATCGAACCCCCAGCTGTCGGTCTGGAGCCGACTATTTTGCCGTTAAACTATGCACCCTTAATTTTATTAGAACAAAATAGTTTTTATTGTTTTCTACCACAAAACTCTATTCAAAATCAAAGAAGTAACAACACTTGCAATAAATATTGCCAAATATTCTAATATTTTCGAATTTATTTTTGATTTGAAATTATCATAAGTAATATTTTTCTTTCCATTCCAATTCACTCTAAAAACATGAGTTTCTTTTTTAACACCTTTAAATTTTCTAAAACCAACAGAAGAAAAAGATAACTTACTCTCATTTATAGATAAATAAACAGCTTTTGTAAAATAAATTTGATCTTTAGGGGTTGAATTAGATAATCTAGAAACAATATTTACAACGTCTCCAAAAACATCATTATCACGTAAAAGAACTTCTCCAGAATGTATAGCAACTTTAATTTTTAATTTATATTTGGGATTTTCTTCTATATTGTATTGTTCAAATGTCTTTTGCAAACTAACAGCACAATCCAAAGCATTCGTTGGAGACCTAAATGTGATTAAGAAAGCATCTCCAATTTTTTTAATTATATTTCCTTCAAATTCTTCAAAATTTGTCATACATATACTATCAAAAGTATCATGCATGTCATTAAATTCTTCTTTATCTAAATTAGAAGAGATTTCAGTATATTTAGAAAGATCGACAAACATTACTGTTAAAATTTCTGATTTTAATTTTTTCTTTGTTAATTTTGGTACCATTTTTTGTAAACTTTTTTTCTATGAGAAATCTATTTATAAATCTTATGTCTAAATATCTAGTTTTCTTTAATTATAAATTCTTAATAAGTAAATAAATAAGAAAAATAGCAGCAACAAAAATTGCTAATTTGGCTATTACAGAAAAAACATAACCCATTTTAAACGCCTTCTTTTTTTTGGGAGCACCCCAATCAATCTTTGAAATATGAACAGGACGACTAACTCCTTTAAACTTTTTTACACCAACTAATGAAAAAGGAATCTCATTCTTATTCATTGCTAAGTAAATAGCTTTTGTAAAATAAATATTAGTAGAAGGTGTAGATGCAGCCAATCTTGCTACAATATTTACAGCATCTCCAAAAACATCATTTTCTCTTATAAGAACTTCTCCTGTATGAAGAGCAATCTTTATCTTTAAAGGAATTTTAGGTCTATTTTCTATATTATATTGTTTGAAATTTTCTTGTAATTTAGTTGCACAATGTAAAGCATCTGTTGGAGATTTAAATGTAACTAGGAAAGCATCTCCAATTTTTTTTATTAATTTTCCTGAATATTCTCTAAAAATAGGTTTACAAAGTCTATTAAAAAGATCATGCATTTTGTCAAAAGCCTCTCTATTTAACTTTCCAGAAATTTCAGTATAACTAGTAAGGTCTACGAACATTATTGTCCTAATTTCTGATTTTGTCTTTTTTGCCATTTCTTACATTAATTTTTGTAAAAACTGGTTTAAAAACTTTGTCATCGACGAATTCACTGTTTTTGACTCACATTGAGTGATTATATTCTTTTTATTTGCTCAATTTCGTCATAAGAAATAGCACATCCTTTAAATTTTAAAGCAAAAAGCAAACCATCTAAAACATTTTTATTTTTCCATCTAATTAAACCTTTTTTGTAAGCCACATACATTAATTCAGTTGATCTTATTATTTTAAATCCTTCAAATGATTTGAAATTACTTTTTTTTAATTTTAATCTTGTGTGCATTCTTTTTTCCATCAATTTTTGTAAATTTTTTGGCTTTTCAATTAAAATTCTCATAGTACGCTCATCAATACACAAGACATATTCTATATTTCTTTTATTAAGTATTTGACTTAAAGCAAGACAAGAAGCCTCTCCAGAGTGTAGTAATTTTATTTTTTCACCTCTTCCAATAAACATAGTATTTGCAAGATCAATATATTTAAGCATCAAAGTTGATATCTCTTTAGCTTTAACTCCAAGAGCATCTGGCATAACTAAATAACCATCATCAATTAATGATTGTATTTTCATAGCTTCAAGTTCAAATCTTTTTATTTTCAGAGGTCTATCAATAAGTTCCGCTTTAACTTCTTTTGTAATCACAAAATCTCCTTTAAAAATATTTTTAAGTTTTTTTAATTCTTCCAATAATCCATTCATTGATAAACTAATCAAACTTCCTGTGTCAAAAATTATTACTTTTTTCATGAAAACATCCCCATAGCAAGTTTAACCCTTGCTGTTGCACTTAAAGTTTTACCTTCAGGAGCTTCTCCAACATCTGTCTGTCCCGCATAATCTGCTAACTCAAACATGGTAATGCCTAATAAATTTGCAGTCTGTTCCATAGAAATACCATGTTCATAAATTTTAGAGGCTTTATTGATTTGTGCTTTTCTAAAAAGTTCTTGAATGTATTCTTTTAATTTTCCGGACAATTTACCAATAGCAATTCTAATTTTTTCAAAATCTTTTCTAAACTTTTCCAAATTATTTTTTTTAATATCTTCTACAGATTGATTAAGAGAATCTATAGCCACTTTATGAAAATTTTTCCATCCTGGAAGCTCTCTATATTTTGGTCTCTCTAAAATCTTACTTAATGAATAAACAACTACCGCAACAGCAATATTATCTGGATCTTGTGTCAAAGAAGCAGTATTAACTGTCTGGTCACTTAAATTTTTAATTTCGGCATAATCTTCTACTTCAATACCTTTTCTTGTTCCTTCAAGAATTCTAAGAATGTTATCACGCTCCTCCATTCTTTTTCAAAGAAAAAAGATTATTTAAAGCTTAATATTTTAACTAGAATATGGCAAAAGCACTATTAGATACAAATTTTATCTTGACTTGTTTGAAACAAAAAATAGATTTTTTTGAAGATTTGAAGTTTATGGGTATGAAAATCTTAATTCCAAAACAAGTAATAAGAGAATTAAATGGAATTAAAAAACCGGAAGCACAACTAGCTCTAAAACTCTTAGAAAAAAACAAATTCGAAGAAATTGATATTGGAAAAGGACATGTTGATAAAAGAATTAAATTATTTGCAGATAATAATAAAGAAGTTCTCGTTGCAACATTAGATAGAGAACTAAAAGAAAAACTGAAAAATTCCAAGATAATTATTCGAGAAAAAAAGAGATTAGAGATACAATAACCTTTTTAGGCCTCACTAAAGAACTGAAGCTCAACCTAAAACCTTCACGAAAGGCTTTTAAACCAAATTCTGTTTTATTTCCTATGTTTTATTTAGTTGAAATGGATGATTATGTAAGAGTAGATCCAAAGCTATTTGGGTTACCTACTTTAGAAGCTGTTGAGAAACAACTTGAAGAGACATATTCAGAATATTACAATAAAGAATTAGGAAGTGCCGTCGCTGTTATAGAAGTATTAAATGTTAGAGAAGGAGTAATTATTCCTGGAGATGGTGCAACTTATTATAATTCAAGCTTTAAATTATTAGTATGGAAACCAGAACTTCACGAGTTAGTTTTTGGAGACATAGTAGAAATAACAAATTTTGGAGCCTTTATTGATATGGGTTCTATGAAAGGAATGATTCATATTTCACAAGCAATGGATGATTTTGTTAGTTTTAGCAAATCGAATACTCTTTCAGGAAAAACTTCAAAAAGAAATTTGAAAAAAGGAGATTCATGTTTAGCAAGAGTTGTAGCAATTTCACATAAAGGTGATGAACCAAAAATAGGTTTAACAATGAGACAACCAGGTTTAGGAAAACTTAAATGGATTGAAGAAGATGCAGCAAAAAGACAAAAAGATGCTGAAAAAGTTTTGAAAGCAGAAGCTAAAGCAGCTAAAGGAGGAAAAAAGAAATAATGGCAAAACAAAAAGCTTGTAAAATTTGTAATACAATTTTTGAAACAGGAGATAAATGTCCTAATTGTGGTTCTAAAGAAATCACAGATAATTTCAAAGGACGAATGGTTTTATTAAATCCTGAAAAATCAGAAATTGCTAAGAATTTAGATCTTAAAGAAAAAGGAAATTTTGCAATTAAAACTAGGTAATTCTAATGGCTATAAATATTATTGATGAAAAACAAAATCCGTTGTTTAATAGAAAAGAAGTTCTTTTAGAAGTTGAAGCAGAAATAACTCCAAGTCATGCCGACGCTGAAAAGATTATTTCTGAGAAATTTTCAACACAACCAGATGCTTTTAAAATAAAAAAAATTGAGGGAAGTTTTGGTTCAAAAGTTTTTAAGATTAGTGCTAATATTTATCCTTCAAAAAAAGAAAAAGATGATATTGAATTTAAAACTAAACAAGAAAGAGAAGCTGAGAAAAAAGCTGCTGTAGAAGCATTGGCTGCAAAAGCAGAAGCTGAAAAACCTGCAAAAGAAGAGAAACCTGAAGAAGTTAAGGAAGAGCCTAAAGAAGAGGAGAAAAGTGAATAATGGCAAAGAAGATTATAAAAAAAGGAAAGAAACCTCATAAAAATCAACCAACAAGTAAAAAATATACAAAGTATAAAATTGATGGTGATAAAATTACAAGAGAAAAAAACTGTCCAAGATGTGGCCCTGGAATATTTTTAATGGTTACTAAAGACAGAAAATATTGTGGTCGTTGTCACTACACTGAATTCGAAGGAAAAAAAGTTGAAGCTAAAGCAAAAAGTTCCGAAGAATCAGAACCTAAAGAAAAGAAAGAGTAATTCTAAGTTACAATAATTGTTCCTTTTATACCTGGTCTAAAATAATCGTGGTAACCCCAAGATCCAACTTCATTAAATGTAAAAGTATATGTTTGATCACTTTCTATACCCTCACAAGAATCAAAAATATTTGCTTGCTCAACTGTTCCACATTTTTCTATGTCTGAGCTAGGATAATCTGTATTTGTTTTATAATCATCAGATACAATCCAAACACTAGTGCTTCCTTTATTAATGAAAGTTACTCTATCCCCTTTTTGTATTACTGATGTTTTAGGAGTAAAACCAGAAGCCCTCATTTCCACAAAATGTTCTACAGGAATTCTTGCTGGAACTGTTTCATTTGTTTCATTTCCTCCAATATTTTGATTTATTTCAGAAGATTTTCCAGGAATAAATATAAGTAAAAGAGCAACTATAACTACTACTGCAGCAATTATTGATATTAAAACCCATCTATCCATGTGGATTTTTACTTGTTTTTTTGCTTTCTTTTTCATATTTAATTTTAGAAATTAGTCTTTTTATATTTTATCTTTCAACTTTTGATTTTTTTGTTCTTGTTTAGTCCAAAGATTTACATCTTCTTTATCACAAAGACAATTAAAACCAGGAGTATTTTTTCCACAAAACCTACATTCGTATATCATATTAAATATAAGGCTCTAAACTATTTAAGTCTTTCCCAGTGTTATCACTTAAAAATAAGAAAATACCTCTAACAAGAAGGAGAGGATTTTATTTTAATCTTTTATAGAAATTTTTACCTTCTTTCTTATATACATAATGTTTACCATTTGCTTTATGTGTTCTGTGTTTTTTCATTTTCTTTGAAGCCCAATTAGGCAATGCTCTAATCTTTATCCATTCTTGCTTTTTTGGATCATGAATAACTTTTATTTGGGGTGCTGGTTTTACCACAACATCAACATTTGTATATTTCTTAATTAATCTTCCCATAAATTGTTGAACTAAAGTATCGTCCCCTAGTTTTAATCTGATTTTTTCTACAGCTTTTTCAATAATTTTCGGAGAAATATTTTTGAAAGGAGGCATTTCATTAAGTTGTTTGAAAGTTTTTCTTTTACCAAATAAATTGGAGGTGCTTTGGGCTATTATTGAACCTTTAGTTAAGAGGACAACATAACAATTAGGATAAGGAAATATCTCTCTATCAGGGATTATTGCTTTGCTTCTAAATTTGACTTCTACAAAGAATGCTTCATTCTTTTTATTGATAACAACAAAATCTGGTTGATGTCGGACATACATACCAGATTTACCTACTATTTTCTTTTCTAATTTTGCTAATTCAGGAACAGTATGTTCATATCCATATTTTATTACTTTGAACCCAGCATCTAAGAATAATTTTCTAACAATATTTTCTGCTGTTTTCCCTTTTTGCATATTGTTCATTTTTTATTTTCCTCTTTCATTATTTTATGTAGGGCATAGTTAAATAATTTTGTTGCAGATACTCTATTTTTCTTTATCCATTCAAAATCTCTTTTAGTAATTCTTACAGAGAGTGTTTTTGTTTTATTCTCCGCGGTTCTTACTTTTTTTATATCAAAATCTTCGTATGTCATTTGTAATACAATTAGAATACATTAGTATTTAAATGTTTTCTTTCCCATTTTCTTTAATAAAATATCCCTCTATGCGAAGTGTATCCTCACAAGCATCAGTAGGGACACTTGAAAAGTGATC
>CAZWIB010000015.1:0-4017 GCA_964634225.1 Candidatus Woesearchaeota archaeon | reverse complement strand
CCTCTATGCGAAGTGTATCCTCACAAGCATCAGTAGGGACACTTGAAAAGTGATCCCTCCACCAAGAATCGAACTTGGGTCTCCCGGGTTCTGCTATTCTGGCTTTTAGGGTTTCATCTAATTTCCGAAATGGAATATCCACCTTAGTATTAAACTACAGCCAGGCGCTCTAGCCGTTGAGCTATGGAGGGAATAATATTAGAAGAATTAATTGATTTTTAAAGTTATTTACCTACTTGTTCTGTAAGGAAGAAGACTTTATTTGAAACATTTTTCTGCATTTTTCCTTCTTTTTCATATATTGCTTTGGTACGAGGTAAGGCAAATCTACCTAACACACCAACTTTTGAATAAACTACATAAGTAATCATCCTTCTTTCCCCAGCTTCAAGCCTTTTAAATTCCCACTCTGCTTTTTTAGTCTTATCATCAATTCTTACTGGTTGTTCTTTTCCAAATTTAGGAAATAATTTAACCAAAGGAGGAATTCTTTCAATTATCAAAACATTATCTAATGCTTTCTTTGCATGAACTAATAAAGAAATTTTCAATGCAAATTCTCCACCTTTTGATTTTACAAAAGTTATTTTTTTCCTTAATCTTAAATTAGTTTTAACATATTCTTTTACAAACACAACAACTCCTACAATTAAAAGAATAAAAAGCAAAGGAAGAAACCAGTTTGTTTTAACCTTAACTTCTAACACTTCCCCTGGGCTTAGTTCTTCATTCCAACTATAAGACACTTTAGAGCCATCTCTACTGATGTCATCGGGTTGAGGGCTAAAAGAAGTAAATAACCTCGAAATTGTGCCCTTATCAACGCTTACGCTAGCTATCTCAGCAGTATTACCGTCATTAGACTTTGTTATTACATTTGTTCTTATTATAAAACCATATTTTTCATTTGTTGTTGTTATTAAGTTCTTTTCTGCAAAATCAATAATTCCCTTAATATTTGCCGTCTTATTAGTCATTTCTACTTGTGCATCTAAAGTATAGAACCCAGCTGTTAATTGTTTAAAATCTTCTTTGTCTAAAGTTATCTGAAAAGTTTTCTTTTCATTAGGTAATAAAACAAATTCTTTATCAAAATCAAAAAAAGCAGATGAAAAATCAACTTTTAAATTTCCAAAATCAAAATTCACTTTATTTTTAATATAAATCTCCAAAGAACTAGATTCAGGATCTATTGCTCCAGCACCCACTTCAAAAGCATCTTCTAATTCTACTACTTTCACAAGTAATTCTCCTGTATATTCTGAATTATCAGAACCTTGAATAAAATAATTAAAATTTGTAAATCCAGTTCTTGAAATAGAATAAGGTGGAGAAACTTTAAATTGAATATTGTCTATTTCTCCTGAATCAATATTAAAACTTTCTGTTGGAGTATAACCTGAACCAAAAAAAGTATAAATCATGAAATTGTCAGTCATTCCGTTATTTTTTATATCTAAATCAAAGACAGCAGGATTATTTAATCCCAGAATCATAACTTCATCTGAGCTTTGTTTAGTAACTTCCAAATTTACTGCTAATATTGAGGGTAAAATCAATAAAATTGACAATAAAATAAAATATTTTTTCATCACAAAAAGAAATTAAAATTCTATTTAAAGATTTCTATACAAATTGACAGGTTTTTAGTAATTTTTATATTCACCCTTCTTCATAATTTTTTTGGCTTCTTCTGTATATGCTTTTAAAATCTCTAATTGTTCTTCGGAGGAAAAGTCAGTAAAGGCCCTTTCTCCTTGAAATAATGCTCTGTTTCCATATTTATCCAAACGATTATACATAGCATCACCATCACGATCATGATAAATAACAGTGAACTTATCTTTTGCCTTTAGATTCCTTACAATTGTTGTGGAATTGTTTCCATCTACTTTTAAAAAATAAAAATCTTCTTTAACAGGATAATCTTCCATAACATATTCACCATATCCTCCTTCTGTATTTGCTTTAATGAAATTTGGGAGATCTTCATAAACTTGTTTATTTTTATGAATATATTTTTCTATTTGCCCATCTTTTGGTAGTGGTTTATTATCTTGACCCAAACCTTTCATAGAAACAAGACTCAAACTAAGTCCCAAAACTGTTATTAATTTTTTCATATCTAAAAGAAATATAATTTGTATTTAAAGATTTATATCTAAATGTATTTATTTTGCACGTTCTGCAGAATCAAATAATCCATCATCATCATAATCTACTGTGTTTATCTTTCCATCTTTACCATTTATTATATGCTTTGTTTTATTGCCACTAAGAACCTTTTCATCAATTATATTACCTGCTTTATCACGTTTATATGTGGTTAATTCTGATCCAAATCCTTGCCCATTACAATATCTTTTTTCTTTTTCAATTCTTTGTCCCTTTTCATTATATTTGTATTCAAATGAAACAAATTCATCTCCATAATAATCTTCTCTTTTTAATGAATCATTATCATTATATTCATAAATTATAAAACCCGTTGATTCTGCGGGAAATTCCTTGCCTGTTTTTTTATTATAAATAACTTCTGACAAATCAGATCTAATTCTTTGTCCCTTTTCATTATATTTATGATCTGTTCTATTTTTTATAAAATAAGTAAAACCGCTTATAGTATCTTTATGGGGAATACCTTCTTCTTCCAATTCCCTAACAAGAAGATTATTTTTATATTGTTTAAATCCATTTTCAGTAAATTTAATCTCATCTACAACAACTTCATTTTTTTCATTTAGAAACTGTTCTAATTGATTATAATTACCTTTAATACCCTGATCATAAGTTATAAGAGTACTAGCAATAAGAACAGCCCCTACTTTAATAAGATTATTTTTCTTAGAACCAAATTCTTTTATAGAAGATTTAGAGGGAATATATTTTCCTAGGGAAGACAACCAAGCAGGACTTTTTGTTGGAATCTTCATTTTAAAAAAAGAATTAAGCACAATTATTATAAATTAAATCAAGTCCAAAAATCTTACAAAACCAATTAATTAATCTTTGCCATAAATTTAAACTACAATTGTCATTACTTAAGTCAATTACTGATCCTGTTAATGAACTATTATCTTGACTAAGCCATTCTGTATTATAATATGAGTCTCCACCATATGTTGATGATGGTCCACTACTAGGGTTTTCATTTATACTAAAATTAATTGTTAAGCTTCCAACATTTCCAGCCCAGTCTGTAGCATAATAAGTAACTAAGTAAGATTGATCATCATTAAGAGTTAATAGAACTGAATCATATTGTACCAGAGTTCCAGTCATTGTTACATTTGGGGCATTATCTAAACTATATACTGCAGTTGCATCTTCATCTGTAGATATACTAAAAGTAACATCAGTATCATCTAATACTTCATCATTTGTTGGACTAATAGCAGTAATTGTTGGAGCAGTTGTATCATTTACAGTGAATGTAACTAAGTCACTTCCAACGTTTCCAGCTAAATCACTAGCGAAAACTGTCCAATTGTTTACTCCTTGCACTGAACTCAAACCAACAAATTGATTTGTTTGGCTATCTGTACAAGATACAGCAGTAGAGTTTGTAATTCCACCATCTGTTGAATACCAACATTGATCTAAGTTTCCTTCATTATCAATAGGTATATAACTAATATCAGTAACTTGTGAACCATATATTTGTGTTACTGGACTTGTAATTGTAACACTTGGAGCGTTAACATCTCCAGTAGGAGTATAAGTAAATGTAACTGAGTCACTTCCAACAAGAGCACCAGTATCTCGAGCTTGAACTATCCAAGTATTTGATCCAATTATTAAAGGAGTTTGAACACCAAAAGATCCAGTACAAGCTGACCAACCAGACCATGAATTTCCACCATCTAAAGAAAATTGACAATCTTGTAGGTTGTTTTCATTGTCTGTAGCAGTATAAGTTAATGCAGGTGGAACAACTTCTACACCACCAGTTGGATTTGTAATTGATACAGCTGGAGCAGTGTTTGAAGGGTTTACAATAAGAGTTAAATCATCATA
>CAZWIB010000014.1:6342-12331 GCA_964634225.1 Candidatus Woesearchaeota archaeon | reverse complement strand
ACCATCTCCTCTATTCTTTTTACCGTTTTCATCACAAGGTTCTCCTTCTTCTAATAATTCTTTAACATGTCCAGGAATTCCTTTCTTTTGTAATTGATCTTGTTTAGCTCTATCTGACATTCTTATCTCATTAATTTCTCCTGCATTGTCTTCTAAGTATGAATCACTATAAAGAACACTGTTTCCTTCTGGATCTTGTACTTTTTTTAAATCTGCTTCTTCTGTAGCAACAAATTCATACATTTCTCCTTCAAGAAATACATCTTTACCTGAAAAATAAAGAGGTTGTTTATTATCTTCACATGTTTTTAAGAATACAAAAGGAGTCTTTTTTCCAGTTACAACACCACTAGAATCAACAGATTGATCTCTATAAAGTAAGTAGTATTTTTCATCTTCACCTGGGAATTGAACCGTTCTTATTACATCTTCAATTTTTCCAGATTCATACTTAAGTGTACCAGTAATAACATCTCCTTCTTTAGTAGTTGTAGATTCAGAAATTTCAAGTCCTAAAACATCATCTTCTTCTATATTCATTAAGTGAACTAAATATTTACCATCAAGTTTTTGAGCTTCATAAGCCACATCTGTTTCTAAATCTTCCATGTAATTTCCTCTTGCTTTCCAGTGAACTACTTCTAAAGTATCTTTTACTTCACCTTTACTATCTATACCATCTTTTGAACGTAAAGCATCCCATGGATAAAATACGTGACCAAATTCATCTTCTGAAGGCACACTTAAATAAGATGATCCAACATATTCTGATAAATCAACTTGTACTTCTTTTCCACCAATAAGTGCAGTACCGAATTTTTGAGCCTTTTCAGGTTTCCCTTCATATCTATTATTTTGAGCTTGAGCATTAGAATTAATTCCTGCATATCCTAAAAGCGATGCGCTTGTAATAACCGCAGCTTTCTTTGCTCCTTTTTTAATCTTATCAATTAAGTTTGTCATAATAAGTCCATGAAAAAGGGCTTTATAAATGTTTCTATGTTGTTGTTATTATGTAATTAGAACACTCTTTTGTAATCGTATGATAGTAATATGAGTGACAAGGATTTTATCGACGGAAAACTCATTATCATTCTCTAACAAAGTAAAGCACCTATTTAAGCATTTTCACTGTCACTCATAAAGATTATACTTTTTGTTTTGAAAAATAAAATGAAAAATTTTAAATTTTTTTTAGAAAATGCGCGGACCGGGAATCGAACCCGGCTCACTTCGTTGGCAACGAAATATTCTACCAATAAACTACCCACGCCTTTATACTAATATATAATATAGGGTTTTATTAATTTTATCTCTTAGAAAACAATGGTCCCGGCAGGATTCGAACCTGCGATCTACTCGGTGTAAACGAGTCGTCATAACCCCTAGACCACGGGACCCTATTATATATTATAGAATTAGTCTTTTAAGACTTTTTATTTTATAATTATAATAGATATTATGCAGATAATCTATTCTTCATAAATCTTTTTCTTAGATAAAGAAGTTTTTCTGTTGCAGAAAAATTTTCTTTGAAAGGATTTTTCATCAACCTTTTAATTTGTTTTTTATTAATATTTCCAGCAAGATAATTATTAAATAATTCTTCTCCTAAAGAATAACCTTGTTTATAGGAAAAGAAATCATCTTTTAATTCATAATTCTCCTGAACTTTTTTTTCAAGGTCTTTGAATGGGATTTTGTTTTTAATTAAAGATTTATATATAAAATCTCTAAAATTTTTAAATTCACTATATTCCTCTTTTCTTTTACAATCAATTAATTTTGAACAAAAAAATCCAATTGATTCAGAGATTATTTTTAGAGATTTTGCATCTATTGGATTATCTATATCAATATTGGCAGGATTAATCTTTGAATTTTCAAAATGAAGAAAATGCCCTGCTTCTTCTCCTAAAATTTTGTCTTCTTCAGATGAACTAAGTATCATTCTTTCATCATATAAATATACAGCACTCTTTTCTTGTTTAATATCATTAAAAAAAGGCATATAATCTTTTGAAATACCTAAGGACTCAAAATTTCTTTTTCTTCCAAGCCAATAAATTTCTGGATAATATTCAAATTTTAAATCAAGTTCATCTGCCAAATCATCAATTATCCTTTCTGTTTTCTTTTCTATTAATCTTTGCTTTTCTTCATATCTCATATGTTTACTTATTAATCAAACTTTATAAATCTTTTCAGTTTTAATCATTATTAAGTGATAAAAGAACAACTTTACAAATTGTGACAACTAGATAGTGGTTAAAAAACTAAAGATTTATAAAGCTAATTTCTTAGTAATGTTTATAAGTAAAAAATACATTTTTTCACTATGACAAATAACGACATTCCGGAAATGGAACTGAACAAAAAATATACTGAAAGCCATGTTCAAGAAACACCAGAACAAGCTAAAAAAAAGATGGAGAAAACCAAAAAAGAAGTTGAAAAAATAAAAAATATTATTCTAAAAAAATTTTCTTATGTTCAAGCAATAAGTATTTTACCTCCCCAAGCAATCAAATTTTTTATTGAAGAAGAAGATGTTCCAAAAGAAACAGAAAATCATATTCATCTTCATGTAATTGTACCTGATGAAAAAGAAAAGGAAATTACAAAAATAAAAACAGAAATTGTAAAAGAAATAGAAAAATTAAAACAAAAGATTTGGTTACATGTTAGAACTCCTTCTGACATTTGGGAAATTTGTTTAGATCAAAAATTCGAATTAAGTGCAGCTATTTCAATGTCTTTCCCACTTCATGATACAGGAATTTTACAAGGATTAAGAGTTGCAGAGATTCACAAATCATTAGTTTTACAAAAATTTGAGAAATATGTTGTCTCTTATATAATAGGAGGAAGCCTAGTAAGGGGAGATGTTGTTAAAGAATCTGATGTAGATGTTTTCGTTATTATTAATGATACAGATGTTAAAAGAATGCCTCGTTTAGAATTAAAAGAAAGGTTAAGAGGAATTATTTATCAATATATTGCAGAAGCTTCTGCTTTAGCAGGTGTTAAGCAAGATGTTTTGAATGTACAAGTTTATTTATTGACTGACTTCTGGGAAGCTGTAAAAGATGCTCACCCTGTAATGTTTACTTTTATTAGAGATGGTGTTCCACTTTATGATAGAGGAACCTTCATGCCTTGGAAAGCCTTGTTAAAAATGGGTAAGTTAAAACCCTCGCCAGAAGCAATTGATATGTTTATGTCTATGGGAGATAATACAGCCAAGAGAGCTGAAAAAGCTTTAATGGATATTGTTATGGGAGATATTTACTGGGGTGTTATAACTCCTTCGCAAGCTTTGTTAATGCTTTATGGTTTACCTCCTCCAACTCCCAAAACGGTCGTTTCTGATATGAAAAGAATCTTTGTAGATAAAGAAAAAATGCTTGAAAAGAAATATTTAGATATACTTGAAACAATTGTTATTAAATATTATAAAGGATATGAACACGGAAAAGTTAAGAAAATTTCTGGTAAAGAAGTTGATAAATTATTAACAGATATGGAAGATTATCTTAAAAGAATGAAAGAATTAAGAGAACAAATTGAAAAAAGAACAAATGAAAAAACTATTGAACAAATTTATAACGATGTTCTTGAATTATTAAAACAAGTAACAGGTAAAAAATCTCAAACAGCTATTGTAGAGTCTTTTGATAAAGATTTTGTTAAACAAGCGAAATTTACTTCTCAGCATTTGAGAATTTTAAAAGATGTAATTAAAGCACGAACTGAATTTAAAAAAGGTAAATTAAATCCTCATAAGGTTGAGAGGGCTAGAAAAAATGCTAATATGTTAATCAATGAATTAATTGAATTTTCTCAAAGATGTGAATTAGTTTCTTTAAACAAAGGCAAGATGGCGTTAAAATATAAAGAAAAAGGAACAGAAAAAGTTGCTGAAGTTTTCAATTGCGAAGGAATTAGCTTCTTATTCAAAGATAATAAAGTTAAAAAAATAACAAATAAGATTGCAGATGCAAATACAGAAGAAGTGAATAAAGCCATTGAAAAGCAAAAAGGCAAGAAAGAAGTTAAGATTAATCCTAAAATTTTTGAGTTATTGAAAAAAGAGTTAGGTGATTTTGAGATTGTTTTGTGATATTAGTGTTATTATTTACCGATTACTACATTATACAAATATTTTTAAATCAAAAAATCTAGAAATTTATATGAAAAATTTGATGGAATACATTACTCCAGTTTTAAGAAAACCATTACTTTATACAGCTATTGTTGCAGGAGTTGCTAGTGGTTGTACTAATGATAAATTAAAACTTGAGAATTGTGAATTAATAGAACAGCACACCAAAGATTCTACTACAATTGTTGGATATGTTGAAAGAATACATAATGATTCTATTATTTATACAGATAAAGCAAAAGAAGATTCTACTACAATTTATACTTTACACAAAGAACATAAACAAGATAGTGTCGCACACAAAAAACAAATAGGCAGATTATATTCCACAATAAGGAAAGAAAGAAAGAAAAATACTGAATTAACAGATTCTATTATTAATTTAAAAAACGATTATGATCTAATTACCGGTATAAATAAAAAAATAAGTGAAGAAAATAGAGAGATTGCGATTAGGTTAGCTAATCAAAGGAGAAAACAAAATCAAACAGGAAAACTGACATGGGAAGCAAAGACAAAAAAAGCTAAAAACATTATTAAATTCGCTCCAAGGTATAAAGGTTATGATGATAAGTTTGTATATTTTAAAGATAACAATACTTCTAAAGGTATGAGAGCTTATGCTATATTTAAGGATGGAGAAGTTGAATTAAATAGTCCTTCCCCACCTAAAGGAAAAAATGCTGTATTTAATTTGCCAAGTGCTGTAAAAGGTACAGGTTCTTTTCAGGTTTATGGTGTAGATCAAGATGGTAATACAGGTCCCAAAAGTGAAAAATTCTTTTATAGTGGTGGTAGAATATCTAATGACAAAGGATATGTAATGCCTAAGTTCTGATAGCAAATTTAATAAAGATCAAATCAATTCTAACTAAAAGAGGATAAAATGGAAAATTATGATTTAGTAATAATTGGCGCTGGAGGTGTTGGTTTATCTGCAGCAATGTATTCAGCCAGATTAGGATTAAAAAGTTTAGTTCTTGGAGCAGCTCATGGTTCAGAATTACCCATCGGAGGAGTAATTACCACAACAAATACTGTTGAAAATTATCCTGGGTTTACCAAAATATCCGGTATGCAACTAGCAAAAAAAATAGAAGAACACACAAAAAGTTACAAATTGGCTACAATAAAACAAGAAAAAGTGATTGATGTTAAAACACAAAAAAATTGTTTTCAGATTAAGACAGGAAAAAATCAATACAAAGCAAAAGCCCTAATTTTTGCAACAGGAACTAAATTAAGAAAACTAACAGTTCCGGGAGCTGAAAAATATGAAAGAAGAGGAATAAATTATTGTGCTTTATGTGACGGACCAGTTTACAAAGATAAAACAGTTGCTGTTTTGGGAGGATCAGATAGCGCAGCAATAGATGCCCTTATTCTATCAGAATATGCTAAAAAGGTCTATATAATTTACCGAGGAGAAAAAATCCATCCTGAACCAATTAATTTAAAGAAAGTTGAAGTAAATAAAAAAATTGAAATAATTAATAATACAAATGTTACAGAAGTAAAAGGTAATGGTCTTTTGAAAGAAGTTATTTTAGATAATCCTTACAATGGAAAAAATAGTTTAAAACTTGATGCAGTATTTATTGCCATTGGTATGCTTCCACTTTCAGATTTGGCTAAAAAAATAGGAGTTAAATTAAACAAAAGAGGAGAAATAATGATAGACCATAGAACATCTTCTACTAATGTTAAAGGAGTTTTTGCTGCAGGAGATATTACAGACGGGCAATTTAAACAATTAATTACAGGAGTTGGACAGGGAGTTACAGCAGCATATAGTGCTTATGAATATATTGCTAATGAGAAAGT
>CAZWIB010000014.1:0-6242 GCA_964634225.1 Candidatus Woesearchaeota archaeon | reverse complement strand
AATTTATAAGTTTTATTACAATAATATGATAATGAAAAAAGAGTTTAGTGAATCAAAAATATTTAGTTATAATCTAAAAGAGAAAAAGAAATTCTTCTTCTACTCTCTCTTAACATTTATTTTACTTGGATTATTTATTTTATTTTATATTCTTAAATTCAAATATTTTGATTTTTTCTTAGTTAATTGGATTAATGCGATAGTAAACAATGTTTCATTAAATATATCAAATACAACCCTAATTGGGAGTCTTTATTCTTCTATAGTGGGAGGAATATTTGTTGCACCAATCCCTTTAGAATTAATATTCATAAAATTCCTAAAAAGTCAAAATCCCTTAATCTTAGTATTAGTTTTCTACATACTAGGGTTAATTATATCTTATTCGATTAATTATTTTATTGGAGCAAGACTAACTAATTTATCTAAAAAAATAATCTCAGTAAAAAAATTCTATAAAACAAAAGGTTTCATAAACAGATATGGAGCTTGGGCAATTTTCATCTTCAACGTTCTACCATTGCCTTCACAAATATTATCTGTTGTTTTAGGAGTATTCAATTATAATAAAGCTAAATTCTATGTATTTTTTATATCTGGACAAATCATAAAATATGCTGCAATAACCATAGGATACTTTTATATATTTTAAATTTTTATAAATAAAATGGGTAAAATAAGAATACTTTCAAGCAAATTAAAGAATATAAATACAAAAGATAAAGTTACTTCTTATTTTGGGAAAAAAGTTCTTTCTAAATCAGGAGAATATGTTGGAAAAGTCTATGATGTTATTTTACAAAAAGGATCAATTATTGGCTATTTAGTATCAGGCAAAGTAAGAATATTTATTGGAAAAGAATCTATTGCTTCACAATCTGAAAAGACAATTATGTTAAAAATAGAACCTGTTACAAATATCATTGGTAAAAAAGTATTTGATGCAGCAGGTAAAAAAATTGGAAGTGTTTTTGATTTAAAACGAAAAAGCACAGCCAACACATATACAGATCTTAAAGTTAGACAAGCAATTTATAAAAAATCATTCTTAATTCCAAAAAAAGAGGTAAGAGTATCTAAAAAAAATGTGATACTGGACAAAGTATATGAGTAAAGTTATTACTTCAGATGATATTTTAGGAAAAGAAGCAGTAGATTCAAACGGTTCTATAATTGGAGTTATTACAAAGGTTCATTTAAACAAAGAAACAATGAAAATTACTGGAATTACTATTGATATGGGTTTTATGAAACCCGATCTTTTTGTTGGAGCTAGTCATATTAGACATTTTGGTATTGATGCTATTCTTTTGAAAAGAGTTCCAGTTGACAAATTCAAAGGATTAAAAGTTATAAATTTCCAAGGAGAACTGATAGGAAAAGTGAAAGATGTTGTTTTGGAAAGAACAAAAGTAAAAGAATTTGAAATTAGTGGTACAAAGAGATTTAGTAAAAACTTTTTAATTAAGTACAAAGATATTAAAGAAATTGGAGACAAAATTATTCTTAAAGAAAAATACAAAATTAAAAAACTTTAGAAATTATTTCTTTTTTAAAGATCCTTTATAGATTATTTTTCCTTTTTCATCTTTTGCAATCCAATTTTTACGATTCACTTTATGTAGATTGCAATAATTTTTAACAACTCTTTCCAATCTTTTTTTATTTTCACCTTTTTTTTCAAAGTAAGAACCTACTAATTTATCGTTTCGCTCTCTTTGTGGGATATAAATTTCTACTTTATTCCCTACATCATTATTTAATCTACTGGTTTTAACATGCTTTAATTTAAACTCTATTTTATCCTTTAAGCAGATATAAATTGCATCACCTTCATCATTTGTTACTATCCAACCATTATTTTGAAGATTTTTATTATTGAGATAATTATTAATGCCTTCTTCTAATTTCTCATAATCTACTTTTTTCTCTAATTTTTTAACACCTAATTCTTTATTATATATTCTTTGAAAAAAACAACCCGCCTTAGTTACCCTTGGTTTAAGATGTTGAATTTTTATTTTATACGCCTCATATGTATTACTTGTCCCTTTTTTAGTCAATTTAAAAGGATTATTTCGTTGATGAACTAAATTAAATTCTTCTATTAATTCTCCCATAAAAAAATTTGGTTAATATAACTTATAAATTTTATTGTGACCGCAAAGTTCTTAAATAAAAAAATTTTTATTACAAAGTTATGGAGAATAATGAAAAAGACAGAGGAGAAATCATCCATTATGGATCAATTGAAGAATCACTTAATAAAAAAGAGTTCTATGGTCTTGAAAATTTTGACAGAATATTAAATAAGAAATTTAATAATTTAGAAACACTAACACTTGATGGAACTGAAAATAATAATCATCAAAAACAATTTTGTATGTGGTATGACCATTCTAATAATGTGTATATAGAATACAAATGGAATGAAAGTAGATATAATAACGAGTTTAATATAATTTTACGTGGAAGTGAAGAAGATAGAAAAGAAGTCATAGAAACAATTGTCGATGCTAAACTTGAATATAATGCTACAAAAGAAGTCGGAGTAGCTTAAAACTAAATTTTCTCTTAAAAACCTTTATAAACTATTTTTAATGATTAATTAGCATGACTAAACAGAAATCTTAAAGATTTCATTAAATCCATTTTAACAATATAAAATGACTAAAGGAAAAGTTATTCAATTTAGACGAGGAAGACATGTTGTTCATGAAAGACATTTTTTAATAGAAATAAACGGAGTTTCAAACAGAGAAGAAGCAGGAAAGTTTGTTGATAAAGAAGTAATATGGAAATCTCCTGCGGGAAAAGAAATTAAAGGAAAAATATCAAGTCCCCATGGAAATAAAGGAGTTGTAAGAGCTATTTTTGAAAAAGGTTTACCTGGACAAGCCGTTACAACAAATGTGGAGATAAAATAAATGGCAGCACTAAGAAAAGCAAACGCATATTCGAAAAAGAAAGTTACTCCTTTTACTAGAACAAGTAAGAAAAAAAACAAAACGTACGTAAGAACTATTCCTCCGCAAAAAATTGTTAAATTTACTATGGGAAAGACAGATTTAAAAAAACTTAGGCATCACTTAACGATGATTTCTACTGAAAATTGTCAATTAAGACATAATGCTCTTGAAGCATGTAGGCAGTATATTAATAAACAAGCAGATAAACAATTTGCTGGAAATTACGGGTTTAAGATTTTTCCTTATCCACACCATATTCAAAGAGAAAATAAAATGCTTACTGGTGCAGGTGCCGATCGTATGCAGACAGGTATGCAATTAGCTTATGGTAAATCTGCAGGTAAAGCAGCTATTTTAAAGGAAGGAAGTAAGATTTTTTTTATTGCTGTTGCAAATGAAACTGCGGTCAAGTTTGCAAGGAAAATTTTCAAGCAAATTAAACCAAAATTACCATGTAAAACAAAGGTTTTATATGAGTTTAAAGAATAGGTCATTCCAAAGTGACAACAAAATGGAAAGATTTATAAAGCATTTTTATCTATATAATAAATGAAAAATAGATATAATAATGCAAAAGATAGAGCAGAACATACTGTTTTAAAAGATGATTCTATATTAAGAGATATGATGGACTTCTGTCTTGATAGAACTTCTGGAAATTTTAGTGGTCCAAGTGCCATGGGAAATTATTCTAATTTAAATAAAAGTGAATATTTGTTAAATAGTGCTATGCATAAGGTAGGAATATAAAATGGCATTAGATGAAAAAACAGGCTTTAATAGATACACTCAAGCAGTTGTAGCTGGACAATTCTATCAAAGAAAAGAAGGAAACCATTATGTTAACGCGTCATTAAATCTTTTAAGACAAAATCTTAAATTTGGAGAAGATGGAGAGCGTTATTTTCCTAGTGAGGAATTACAAAGTGAGGATGAATATGTTAGGGACTCAGCAATAAAAAAAGTAATTTCTATTGAATATAAAAATTTTCAAGAAAAACTCAATGCTTCAAAAATGGAAGAAGTGTATGCATGGTTAAAACCAGCCTTAAGTCAATTAGGTACAGAGGATACTTATAACATTGAAAATGCATTTAAAAATACAGGTGGAAGAACCTATGGTCAAGTTATGGAAGAAATAGAAGAAGCAGAACAAACAATAAATTATCATAAAGCTTCTGAAGCTGAAAAAAAGAAAGCAAAGGAAACTCTTGAGCAATATAGAATACTTAAATCTGGTCTAGAAATTTTAGAAGCATATGCTATTGATGAAGAAAGAGCAAAAGCCATTGAACTTTCAAAACAACCTATGAAAAAGAACATATTAAGTAACGCAAAAGGTATTTATGGTAAAGACCTTGAAAGTAGATTAAATCAAATAATGCTATAAAATGAAAAACGATTATATTTTTTTAAATGAAGATTATAATAACAGAAGACAACTTTCTTTTATGAAAGATGTTTCAATAGGTTTATATAATTCTAAAGATTTAGATAGAATGGAAAATGATGAAGCATTGAGTTATTTAGAACAGAGATTTATGGCTCATGCAACTAAAAATCCATTGAAATTATAATAAAATGGCAAACGAAATGCTAAGATTTAAAGGATATGTAAATAAAGTAGAGAATAACTATTTAATTATTAATGAAGGAGAAGAGGAAAAAAAAGTTTTTACAAATGGTTTTGTAACTATTAATGCTTATGATGGACAAAAAAGAATTCCAGTTCATAAAGAATTAAACAAAGATGAATATTTAGAACAATATGTTATGATTAATCTAAATCCTAGCATGTCTCGTTCATATATTAGAATTCTTGATAAACCTAATCCTTTTGCAAAAAGACCTGTTTTATTTTCAGATAAAAAAACTATTTTTCCAAGAGAAATAAAAGAAGGAATTTCATTTACAAATAATCTTGGTTTTGAAGAAGAAATTATTGAAGTAAACAAGGGGAGAGATATAACTAAATTTGTTACTGAAGAAAATCTAGAAAATTCATCAACAAAAATAAATAGATTCTATGAATTAAGAAGTAATAATACACAAGATTCTGTAAGAATAGGTTTAAGATCCTATAATCCTTTATTTTTCTCTTGTCAACCTTCTAATTAAAATGGAAGAAAAATCTGAAAAATATATTTGGCCAGCTAAATTAGAAGTAGGTAGAGCAATAGAAAATTCTTCAGGAGATATAGAAACTATTTATCATATAGATAATTTAGCAGAGGGTACATATGTTTTAACTTCCCATTTTAGATTTGATGAGAATGGATGGTTTGAATCCCATCGAACTTATTTTTTAAATGAAGAAGGGATAAGAAGAACAGACAACGAGAGGAAAGAACTTTCAGAAGTTTTAAATACTCTTACAAAAAAAGAATTAAGACAAATATCTAAACAATTAGATGATCAGCTTAACTAAATAATTTTTTTAATTAATTGAGCCATTACTGCTAAAAATTCTTCTGCTTTATCTTGCCAAGCATCAATATCTGCGCCCTTTAAATCTCTTATTTCTTGATGAGAAATTTTTTTATGAAGTGTGAGTAAATCTCTATACCATTGAACATATTTTGCTTTTAGTTTTCCTGTTGTGACAAAATTATTTGTTAATTCTATTGCAATATGTTCTGGTGAAGGAGGTGAAACATTTGCAGCAATCAAAGCAGCATGAGCAGAATCAACCATTGACCAATATAATCCTTCAATTGCTCCTAATTCCGCCAATTTACTTCGCGTGATATGAAAAGGTGCTCTTTGTAAACAAGTGTAAATTGCTTCTGGAGTTGATTTTATTTTTCCTAAAATTAATAATTGTTTCAAAGGGTTAAAAAAACCAGCCATATCAATCATTGCCTCTCCATATCTTAAAACATTTGTAACAACAGGATCTCCTTTAAGTAAATCTTCCCACCAAGTTGTTAATTTAACTGTATTAATATGTAAATTTTGTTTATAGGGGTTTGTTCTCATTATTTTATCTAATTCTTCCCTATACCAAGCAATTAATTCTTGATCCCATTTTATTGAGGCATCATCTAAAATAATTATAATATCAATATCAGAACCTGCTACTTGATCCTTTTTAACTGTTGAACCAAAAAGAACAACCGATTTTACCATCTCATTAAATCTTTTAGAAACTTTTACTGCAAAATCCATTGCAATATCGTGTTCTGTTTTTAATTTTAATGTTGGAAGATCTTTTTTGGAAATCTTTTTTACAGCTTTCTTCTTTTTAGAAGCCTTTTTCTTCACCACTTTTTT
>CAZWIB010000013.1:0-13560 GCA_964634225.1 Candidatus Woesearchaeota archaeon | reverse complement strand
GGGCAAGCTTCTACAGCTTCTTTAACACAGGGAATCTTTTTTTGAGCTTTTACATGGGATTTTCCATCATCTTTCATTTCAAAAACTTCTTCACATATTGTAGCACATAAACCGCACCCAATACATTTTTCTTTATCTACTGAAATCATATCTTTTATTGTTCCATTAAGTTTATAAATTTAATTACCTCTTTCTAAGTATGGCATTAGGATTGTTGATATTAATTGGGATAATTGTTTTGTTTATTATAATCTTTGCAAGTTATTATAATAGATTTGTAGTTTTAGGAAATAGAATTGATAATTCTTTAAGTCAAATTAATGTTCAATTAAAAAGGAGAGCTGATTTGATTCCTAATTTGATTAATACAGTTAAGGGTTTTGCTAAACATGAAAAAGAAGCCATTAAGGCAGTTACAGATGCACGAAAAGCCCTTTTAGGTGCAAAAGGAGTTGAAGATAAGGTTAAGGCAGATAATAAATTAGAATCTGCTTTGAAAACAATTTTTGCTATTGCAGAAGGTTATCCTGATTTAAAGGCAAATCAAAATTTCTTGGAGTTACAAAGAGAGCTTACAACAACAGAAGATAAGGTTGCTTATTCAAGACAATTTTATAATGATTCAATTTTAGCTTACAATAATATGTGCCAAAAGTTCCCTGCAGTAATGTTTGCAAAGCTTTATGGTAAGAAGCCAAGAGAATATTTGAAGATTGCTGAAGCTGAAAAGAAAGTTGTTAAGGTTGAGTTTTAGTTAGGTAATCTTAAAAACTCTTTTTATTTCTTTTAATTCATGAACAGAGTTTATAGAAACATTTATATAGCATTATAAACATATTTATTACATATGGTACAAAAATGTAGCAATCTTGAGGTTTTGAAAGTTTTTTTCTTAGAGCCGACAAGAATTCATTTTATTCGTGAAATTGGGAAGAAGATAAATCTTGCTCCAACTTCTGTAAAAAAATATTTAGATGAATTTGTTAAAGAAGGATTAGTTGTTCCCAAGAAATCAAATCCCTTTAATGGATATGTTGCAAATCGTGAAAATGAAGAATTTATTTTTTATAAAAAAATTTATAATTTATATTCATTGGGAGAATTAAAAGAATTTCTAGAAAAAAACTCTTTCCCTAAATTAGCAGTTGTTTTTGGTTCATATTCTCTTGGTGAAGATATTGAAAGTTCAGATATCGATTTATTGATTATCTCAAAATCTAAAAAGAAAGTCGATTTAAAAAAATTTGAAAAAAAATTAAAAAGAGAGATTAATGTTTTAATTATAAATGGGATTAGTAAACTTGAAAAACCAGTTTTAAATAAAGTTTATAATGGATTTGTTATCTGTGGAGGATTTGATTTATTATGAATGAAGAAATTTTTAAAATAAGAAAAGATATTGAGAGGGCTAAAAGTATTTTTAAATTAGCCGAAGATAGGTTAAGTTTAATTAAAATTTATCCAAAAGAAAAAGTTTATAAAATTATTGAAGAATATTATGAAGCAATAAAAGAGTTGATTGTTTCAAACATGTACATAGAAGGATTTAAAACTTTGAGCCATATAAAAATGATTGATTGGTTTTTTAAAAATTCGAATATTTTGTCTGAAGCTGAAATTAAATTATTAGATAATTTGAGAAGATTGAGAAACGGAACTTTATATTATGGTGAGAAAGTAAGCAAAGATTTTTTAATTAATAATGAGGATCATATTAAACAAGTAATAGATAAAATGATTAAATTTGTTGGGAAGAAATTAACATGAACAGAGTGGATTTCAGAGACCAAATTTCAAAGAACAAAAGAAAATCTTTTTTCTTGATATTAATTGTTTTTGTGATTTTGATTGTTTTAGGTTATGTTATTTCTATGGCTTTTTCTCCAGTATATTTTAGTGTTATTATGATTATTGCAATTATTTTTTCACTTCTTTATATTGTGGTAAGTTATTATAATTCTCATAAGATTGCAATTGCTAGTGTTGGTGCTAAACCAGCTTCTCGTGAAAAGCATAAAATGTTTTTTGATGTGGTTGAGGCTTTGACTATTGCTTCTGGTTTACCTATGCCTAAACTTTATGTTATGCCTTCAAAACAAATTAATGCGTTTGCCTCTGGTAGAGATCCAAAACATGCTGTTATTTGTGTGACTGAAGGAGCTTTAGAAAGATTAGATAGAAGGGAATTAGAAGGGGTTTTAGCTCATGAACTTGGTCATGTTGGAAATTATGATATTCGTTATATTACTTTAGTTGCTGTTTTAGTTGGAATGATTGCAATTATTTCTCAGATTTTTTTAAGAAGTTTATTTTTTAGTAGAGGAGGTGGAGATAAAAAAAATGCAGTGTTTATTATAATTGGAATTGCTTTGGCTATTCTTGCTCCTCTTGTTGTTTATTTAGTTCAAATGTCAATTTCTAGAAAAAGAGAGTATTCTGCTGATGCAACTGCTGTGAAATTTACAAGATATCCAGAGGGATTAATTAAAGCTCTTACAAAGATAAAACACGAGCATACTCCTGCTGAAAAGAAAGTCAGTAAAGCTGTTGCTCCTTTGTTTTTTGCAAATCCATTTAAGAATCTTGGAAATACACATCCACCAATTGATAAGAGAATTGAAACTTTGAAGCAAATGTGAATTTGCATTAATTTGTCTAATAAATTATTCAACTTAAAGAGGATGTAAGTTTTAAAAACACTTTTCATCTTATTATTTAATGGGGATGATAAAAGAAAATCAAAGATTTTCATTAATTCTTCTTTATTAAAAATGGGATTAATTAGAGGAATTTTATTGGTTTTTGTTTGCGTGTTGCTTTTTGTATCTTTTTTCTTAATGGGAACTTTTGCAACTTTGGATTCTTCTTTAAGTTATGAAACTATTAAACCCCAAATTAAACCTTTATTAAGAGATACTTTAGATTTTACTCCTATTTATAATTATGAAAGTGTGTTTGAGAATTATTGTGTGAACTCAACGGAATACGTTTATCCAGATGTAAATCATACTTTTGTTCTTCCTTGTAATGTTGTTGCTAATGGAACTGAAGCAATTATAGATTATCAATTAGATATTTTAATTGAAGATGATTATCATAAGGAATATGATTGCAAATTCTGGAATTGTTTTAAGGAAACAGGGCCTTTTTTCTTAGTTTCTCAATATGCACAAGATTATTGGAGATCTAAATTTTATAATTTTTTGATTATATCTATTTTATTAGCTGGTTTAGTGTTTTTGTTGGTTGAAAAGAAAATTAATTTTCCAATTCTTACTGGTGTTTTATTAGTTGTTTCTTTTATTCCTGTTTCTGTGTTGGATTCAATTGGAAAAGTAATTCTTAAGATTATTTTATCTTCTATGAAATCTGCAGTAGATGGATTATCTTCAATTGATCTAAATGCATTTGTTTTAATCTTTTTTAGTCAAGCAAATAATGTTTTCTTAACAGGTTTGGTGATTGGATTAGCTTTAATTGCAGTTGGAATTTTGTTAAAAATATTTAAGTTTGGATTTAAGATAAATAAATTATTTGGAATTGGATTTGGAAGGAAAAAGGATTCCAAAGAAGAACCTGATGTTGAGAAAAAGAATAAGAAAGGTGAAGTTGATTTAGAATAATTTATAATCTAATTTTATTTCTATAAATCATGAATAAAAGATGTATTATTATGTTTTCAGGTGGTTTGGATAGTCGTTTAGCTGTGAAAATTATGCAAGAGCAAGGATATGAAGTTGTTCCTGTGTTTTTTAAATTGCCTTTTGGATGTGGTTGTTGTAATGAAATGGGTTGTAGTTTTAATTTTTCACAAGTTCAAGGTATCAAACTAGAGGTTTTTGATTGTCATAAAGGAGATTTGTTTAAAGATTATATGAAAGTTTTGAAAAAAGGAGCCCATGGAAGAGGAGCAGGAGTTAATCCTTGTAAAGATTGTAAGATTTTTATGTTTGAAAGAGTGAAAAAGTTTGCTGATAAAAAGAAAATTGATTTAATTGTTACTGGAGATGTTTTAGGTGAAAGACCCATGAGCCAGATGAAGAATTCTTTGACGCTTATTGAAGAAAAATCAGGATTAAAAGGCAGAGTTTTGAGACCTTTGTCTGCTAAATTACTTCCTGAAACTAATGCAGAGAAAAAAGGATTAGTTGATAGGGGAAAACTTTATGATATTCAAGGGAGAAGAAGAGAAAAACAAATGGCTTTGGCTAAAAAGTTTAAGATTAAATATCCTTCTCCAGGTGGCGGTTGTTTACTTTGTGAAAAGTTTTTAATAAAGAGATTTGAATATTTGTTTAAAAGAGGATTAAAAGAAGAAGAAATTCCTTTAGTAAATGTTGGAAGGCACTTTCTTATTGATGATTGTTGGATTGTCCTTGGAAGAGATCAAAAAGAAAATAAAATTTTAGAAACCATTCAATCCGGAGAGTTTATTGAACCTAGTTTTGTTGGGCCAAGTGCTTTGATTTTAGGAAAATGTAAAAATAAAGATAAGATTGAAGAACTTATTCTAGCTTATTCAAAAAAAGGAAGTTTAAAAAATAGAAAGAAGTTTGATAAGTGGAAAATATAAAATGAAATATGTATATGAATTTACAAATAAAAGAAAAGTAACCAAAAAAGAATTTCTTAAATGGTTTCAAAAGAAATTTCTTTATACTATTAGAAAATTTAATATGATTAAACAGAATGATGTTATTGGTTATTCTAAGAAGAATGATTTTAGAAGTGTTGTTCTTGAAGATCTTTTAGAAATGTTTGTTGAAAAATCCTATATTAAATTAGTTAAATCTTCAAAGGCAACAAAATTTGCTGAAGCATCAACTGCAGATACAGAATCAGATAAAATTGTTCATGAAATTTTTAATGGTGATTTTTCTAAATTAAAAGAAAATCCTGTTCAAGGGAAAATCATTAAACCTTTATATTTATTTTTAGACAAAGAAGTTTTGCTTTATGCTAAATTAAAGAAGTTGAAATTTAAAACAATAAAGATAAAACAAAATAAAATTTCTAAGTTTGTTGAAGAATTAGAACACAAACATCCGGAAATAAAACATTCAATTGTAAATAGTTATCTTGAGATTTTTAGTTAAGTTTAAAAGAGCTTTTTATTTATTCCCTTAATGAATAAATTGACGTGTGATGAGTGTGATGGAAAATGTTGCAAATATGTTATAACAGAGATTGATTGTCCTGAAAGCTTAGAAGATTTTGAAGATATTAGGTGGTATGTTTGTCATGAAAACGTTTATGTTTATGTAGAAGAGGATGGAACTTGGAATCTTGAGTTTATTACTCCTTGTAAATTCTTAGGTGAAAAAAATAAATGTCTTATTTATGATAAACGTCCAAGGATTTGTAGAGAATTTTCACAAGATGAATGCCCTTTTCATAATACATATAAAGAATTATTTAGATTTGAAAAACCAGAAGATGTTGAAAAGTATGTAGAAAATATTTTTAAGAAGGGTTTACATGTTATTCCTGAAGATGAAGATTAAATTACATCCAAATTCAAGTCAAGAAAAAATTGAGGAAATAAGTAAAGATTTTTATGAAGTTTGGTTAAAGGAAAAGCCAATTGATAATAAAGCTAATAAAGCATTAGAAAAGTTTTTGAAAAAGCATTTTAAGAAAAAAGTTAAGATTGTTTCTGGTTTAAAATCAAAAAATAAAATTGTTGAGTTTGATTAGATATGTCCAGGACATAATATTTTATAATTAATCTTTGAAAGTTTTTCTAAAGATTTTTCCATTTCTTGTTCTGAACCTCCCGGCAAATCCATTCTTCCGATTCCCCCATTATGGAATATTGTGTCTCCTGAAAATAAAATATCTCGATAAAGATAACATTTGTTTTCTGGGCAATGTCCAGGTGTTTCAATAACCTTCATTTCTGGAATTTCTTCAATAACTGAACTTTCATTGAGTTGTTCTGCGCGGTATATCTTTGCATTTGAAAAAATTTCAAGATTTTCAATATGATCATAATGATTATGTGTGAGAATTACAACATTAACCTCTTCAGGTGCAATTTTTAATGTTTTTAGATCAGTTAATAGTTCTTGTCTTGCATCTTTACTTGAAGTATCTATTAATATTATTTTTCCATTAATTTTTAATAAATAAACAGAAGATCCAAAGTTTCTAAAATGGAATTGATATATGTTTTCTTTAATTTGGCTTATCATTATTTTTATTACAGAAGTATTTATATAAAGATTTTTCTTTTTTGTAAAATGAGGTATGAATTTGCAGAAGATCTTCAAGAAATTGCAGAAGAGATTTCTAGATTATTGTTTCCACATGTCGATATGACGAGGGTTAAGTGTTTTAGAGGTTTTGGAAGTTCTTCAAAATTAACAATTGCCAGGTGTCATACTTTAGGAAAGTTAATGCAACGAGCCATTGGAGTTCCTGCTTATTATGCATTGGAGTTTTTATCTGAACGATTTGACAAACTTAAGAAAGAAGACCAAATAAAGACAATTATTCATGAATTAATGCATATCCCTAAGACTTTTGGAGGGGGATTTAAACATCATGATCATGTTACAGAAGAAAATGTAAATTTGCATTATGAAACATATATTGCAAAAATAACTCAAGTTGAACAACGAAAAAATACAAATTGGTTTTCGAGGTAAAAAACTTGAAATTCCAATTAAAAAAGTCTCAGAAATAGGAAAAGGAGTGGGTTTGATGTTTTCTTTGAGAAAAAATGCAAAAGCCCTATTGTTTGAGTTTAGAAATCCAAAAAAAATTAGTATACATTCACTTTTTGTGTTCTTTCCTTTTATTGCTTTATGGCTTGATGATAAAAATAATGTTATAGATATGAGAAAAATTGACCCTTTTACATTGAATATATCGTCGAGAAAACCTTATTTTCGATTATTGGAAATACCTTTTAATGATAATTATAAAGAAATTATTTCAACTCTCGTCGATAGAAAAGGTTTAAAAAGAATATAACCCTCTATAATTTATAATAAAAACAAAAGAATCTCTTTGAGATTTTTAGTTGTGTCATTTTATGGCGCGGAAGTTAAAAAAAAGCATAAAGGAGGAAAAAATGGGAAAGATTTTAGTTAAAAAAGTTATTAAGAGAAAGCCAGGATATCTTTACTATGTAGATGGTAAAGGAAATGTTTGTGAAGCTAAGATGGCTCGTGGCGGAAAAAAGAAAAAGAAGAAAGCTAAAAAGAAAGTAAAGAAAAAAGCCGCTAAGAAGAAGAAAAAGAAACCTGCTAAGAAGAAAGCTAAAAAGAAGAAGAGAAGATAGGTTTTTTTATTTTTATTTTTATTTTTTTTAATTAATTTTATATACTAATTCTGTGTTTTTGTTTTATGATAGTCTTAGGTATTGAATCAACTGCACACACTTTTGGAATTGGAATTGTAAAAAATGGAAAGATTCTTTCTAATGTTAAAAAGAGTTTTACGACAGAAGAAGGGGGAATGATTCCTATAGAAGTTGCTAAACATCATTTTAAAAATAAAAATGAAGTTTATCTTGAAGCTTTAGATGTGGCAGGAATTAAAGAAAGTGAAATTGATGTTATCTCTTTCTCCCAGGGGCCTGGACTTGCTCCTTGTTTAATTGAAGGAATGAAATTTGCAAAAGAACTTTCTTTAAAATTAAAGAAGCCAATTATTCCTATTAATCATTGCATCGCTCATTTAGAAATTGGAAGACTTACAAAAGCAAAAGATCCTGTTATGCTTTATGTTTCTGGTGCTAATACTCAAGTAATTGCTTATGCTTCTGGAAAGTATAGGATTTTTGGAGAAACATTAGATATTGGTGTTGGAAATTTTATCGATAATTTTGCACGTTATGCGGGGATTGGATTTCCGGGGGGTCCAAAGATTGAACAATTAGCTTTGAAATCTAAAAAACTAATTGACTTGCCCTATAGTGTTAAAGGGATGGATGTTGCTTTTTCGGGTATCTTAACTAATTTAAAACAAAAGTTAGAAAAAAAATATGCTTTATCTGATTTAGCTTATTCAATGCAAGAAATTGTTTTTGCCATGCTTGTTGAAACTGCAGAAAGAGCCTTGGCCCATACTGGAAAAAAAGAGTTATTATTGGGTGGGGGGGTTGGTTGTAATTCTAGATTGCAAGAAATGTGTAAGATTATGTGTAAAGAAAGAGGGGCTAAGTTTTTTGCTCCTGAAAATAGTTTGTTGGTTGATAATGGAGCTATGATTGCTTATTTAGGGGAAATAATGTTTAAATCTGGAATTTCTTATAAAGATGCAGATATTGCTCCAAGGCAAAGAACTGATCAAGTTGATGTTAAGTGGAAATAGGTAAAGATTTATAAATTAATTTTTTCTAAGTATCTTATCTGATGAACTTTGTTCAAATGAGGACTTAGTTCTGGGAGAAATTACGATGGTAGACATATATCAAATTGTTGAGAAAGCAAGAAAGACTGGGAAAATAGAAAAAGGAACTAACGAAGTTACTAAAGCTATTGAAAGAAGTACTGCGAAGTTAATTGTTTATGCTGCTGATGTTGATCCAAAAGAAGTTGTTCAACATTTGCCTGTTTTGTGCAAGGAAAAAGGAATTCCTTGTCAAGAAGTAGACAATAAACAAAAATTAGGAATTGCTGCTGGACTTCCAGTTGCAGCATCTTCTATTGCTGTGATTGAGGGTGGTGATGCTGAAAAAGAGATTGCTAGTTTGAAATAATTTTAATCTAAAATGGCTAAAACTCAAAAGAAAAAAGAAGTTAAATCGCAGGCGACAAAAGGAAGCGACAAAATTGTAGCTGGAGAAGTAGTATCTGCAGTTGTTGAAGAACTTATTGGAAGAACTGGTTTTAGAGGTGAAATTACTCAAGTTAAATGTTTAGTTCAAGAAGGTAAAGATAAAGGACGTTCAATGAGAAGAAATGTTAAAGGTCCTGTAAGAATTGGAGATATTTTAATGTTAAGAGAAACAGAAATTGAAGCTAGAAGAATTAAATCAAAAGTAACTAAAGGAGCTTACACATAAAATGCCAGTTGATTTTGAAGATTTGGAGTTTGAATTGTTGAAAGGACTACTTGGTGGAAAAGTTGTACATGTAGAGAATTTAACTGAAATAGAAGGACGTATGATAACAGGCCTTTATAGTAAAAGATATGATTTTGTTGGACCCTATCAGTATAAACCAAGTAAATATTGTGTTGCTTTTATTGGAACTAAATCAGATAGAGGTAATGGAAATGCCTAAATGTTCCTTTTGTAAAAAAGATTATGATGTTCATAAAGGGACTACTTTTATTTTAAAAGATGGTACAATAAAGCATTTATGTTCTTCTAAATGTAGAAAAAATATGTTAATGAATAGAAGAAAAGTTCGTTGGATTCCAGGATTTAAGAGTTCTAAAAAAAGAAAGTAAATTTTTGCTAAAAAAACGTTTTACCGTCGATAAAACAGTGGAAAGCTTTATAAACTAATTTTAATTTATTTTAATGTAAATTGAGGAATTTCTATTTGAAATGACAACAAAAAAAGACTATGGAGCAGAATCTATTAAGGTACTGGAAGGTCTGGAAGGAGTTAGAAAAAGACCTGCAATGTATATTGGAAGTACTGCAAAAGAGGGATTGCATCATTTGATTTATGAGGTGGTTGATAACTCTGTTGATGAAGCTTTAGCTGGTTTTTGTAATAATATTAAAGTTATCTTAAATAAAGATGGTTCTGTGACCGTTGAAGATGATGGTCGTGGTATTCCAGTGGATATCCATCCAAAACTTAAGATCCCTGCTTGTCAAGTGGCATTAACAAAACTTCATGCAGGTGGAAAATTTGATAAAAAATCTTATCAAATATCTGGAGGTTTACATGGTGTTGGAATTTCTGTTGTAAATGCTTTATCTAAAAAACTAATTTTAGAAATTAAAAGAGATGGAAAGATTTATTCTCAAGAATATTCTAGAGGAGATGTAAAAAGTAAATTAAAAGTTATTGGAAAGAGTGGAAAATCCGAGACAGGAACTAAAATTACTTTTTGGCCAGATGAAAAGATTTTTTCTACACTTGATTTTGATTATAAAGTCTTAGAAACAAGATTTAGAGAAGTAACTTTTTTGAATGCTGGTTTAAAAATAAATTTACTTGATGAAAATAAAAATAAATCTCAAGAATTTTTTGCTGAGGGTGGTTTAAATGAATTTGTTAAATGGATTAATAAATCAAAAGAAGTTTTGCATACTAAGCCAATTTATTTCAAAAGAGAAACACACAGGGTGGTTGCTGAAATTTCTATTCAATATAATTCTAGTTATCAAGAAAATATATTTGGATTTGTTAATACTATTAATACTGTTGAAGGTGGAACTCATGTTTCTGGTTTTAAAACTGCTTTGACAAGAGTTCTTAATGATTATGCTAAGAAAAGAAATTTATTGAAAACAGGAAGTTTATCTGGTGATGATGTTCGTGAAGGTTTGACGGCTGTTATAAGTGTTAAAATTCCTGAGCCTCAATTTGAAGGTCAGACTAAAACTAAATTAGGTAATAGTGAAGTAAAAGGTTTTGTTGATTCAATTGTTACTCTTGCTTTGACTGAATTTTTTGAAGAAAATCCAAGTGTTGCTAAAAGAATTGTTTCAAAAGGTTTAGATGCTTCAAAAGCTAGATTGGCTGCTAAGAAAGCTAAAGAATTAGTTAGAAGAAAAAATGCATTTTCATTAGGTGGTTTGCCTGGTAAATTAGCTGATTGTTCTGCAAAGAAATCAGATGAAACTGAATTATATCTTGTAGAAGGTGAAAGTGCAGGAGGTTGCTTTTCCGGAGATACAAAAGTAGCTCTTTCAGATGGAAGAAATTTATCTTTCATAGAATTGTTTGAAGAACATAAAAAAGGAAAAACAAATTTTTGTTATACAATTAAAAAAAACGGAAGTATAGGGATAGAAAAAATACAAAATCCCAGAATAACTAAGAAAAATGTTGAAGTCATAAAGATAACTTTAGATAACGGCAAAGAAATTATTTGTACTCCTGACCATAAATTTATGCTTAGGGATGGAAGCTATAAAAAAGCCAGATTTTTAGCAAAAAAAGATTCTCTTATGCCATTTTATAAGAAAATTTCCAAGATTGGCGGAAGAATAACTATCGACGGATATGAAATGGTTTGGGACTCCAACAGAAAATGGGTTTTCACACATATGCTTGCTGACGAATATAACTTAAAAAAGGGGGTTTATGCGTTGAAACAAGGATATGCCAGACATCATATTGACTTTAATAAAAGAAATAATAATCCTACAAATATAGTAAGATTACCTAAAGAGGAGCATCTAATTTTGCATACAGAACATTTGAAAAAAACTTTGCATAGAGAAGATGTTAAAGAAAAATGTAGACAGTTGAGAAAAACTCCGGAATATAGAAAAAAAATAAGTGATTGGGCAAAAAGTCCTGAAGTGAATAAAATGCTTTCAAAAAGGGCTAAAAAACAATGGGAAAATAATAATTATAAATTATTTATGATTAAAAAATTTAAAGAATTTTGTGAAAATAATCCAGAGTATGTTGAGTTAAATAGACAAATTTTAAATCAAGCCCAGAAAGAGTATTGGTCTAATTCTGAAAATAGAAAGAAAGCTTCTGAAAAAGTTAAAAAGTTTTTCAAAGAAAATCCAGATGCAAGAGCTTATCTTTCAGATTTAGCAAAGAAACAATGGGAAAATAAAGAGTTAATTGAATGGAGAAGAGTAAAGACAAAAGAACAATGGACTCCCGAATTCAGAGAGAAAAGAAAAAATACTTTGGATAAAACTTATTATAATAAAACAATTAAATTAATGAAAAAGATTTTAGAGAAAAATAATTCTTTAGATACTTTTGATAAAATTCGTGTTGAAAATAATGATAAATCTGTTTTAAGAATGGATTCTTTTTGTGATAGATATTTTGAAGGGAATTTTAAAGAGATGTTAGAGGCTGTTAAAAATTATAATCATAAGATTAAAAAGATAGAATGGTTACAAAGAAAAATTGATGTTTATGATATTGAAGTTCCAGAGACACATAACTTCGCTTTGGCTGCAGGAGTTTTTGTGCATAATAGTGCTAAGATGGCCCGTAATAAAGAGTTACAAGCTATTCTTCCTTTAAAGGGTAAGATTTTGAATGTTGAAAAAGCATCTTCTTCTAAAACTTTGTCTAGTGAAGAAATTACAAATATGATTACCGCAATCGGTACAGGTGTTGGAGAACATTTTAATTTAGAAAAATTAAGATATAATAAAATTATAATTATGACTGATGCAGATGTTGACGGGGATCATATTAAGACTCTTTTGTTGACATTCTTCTTTAGATTTTTACCACATTTAATTGAAAATGGCAATGTTTATGTTGCTTTACCTCCATTATATAGGATTAGAAAAAGAAAAGATTATTATGTTTATTCAGACGATGAACTTAAGAAAATTACTAAACAAATTGGGGCTACAGAAGGGTCTGTTACACGATTTAAAGGTCTTGGTGAAATGAGTGCAAATCAATTATGGGATACTACTATGAATCCTAAGACTAGAAAAGTTAAGAAAATTTATATTCAAGATGCTGTTGAAGCTGATAAGGTTTTCTCAATGTTAATGGGGGATGATGTTCAATCTCGTAAAGAATTTATTCAAGAAAATGCAAAGGAGGCTGAATTAGACGTTTAAGATGGCAAAAAAGAAAAAACTATCAACGCCGGATTGGATTAAAGAAGGATATGATTCTCCAGCGGAGTATAATAAAGCTAAAGGAATAAAAAAAGAAAAGAAAACTGGAAAGATTTTCAAAATTAAAGAGTGTCCTGAATGTGGAAGTGATGATGTTGGTGTTGTTATTGGTGGACAAGAAGGTAAGGGATTAAAAGATTGGGAATGTCGTAAATGTAATTGGTCTGGAAAAAATATTGTTGAAAAAGAATTAACAGAAGATGAATTTATGAAATATTTAGATGAAAAAGGAGAAGATGTAGCATGAACCCAGATATAAATCCTGAAAAAGTTGAAGAGATTAAAAAAGGAATAGTTCCAACTGAAGCAACTGGTGAAATGAAGAAAGCATATTTAGATTATGCTATGAGTGTTATTGTTTCTAGAGCAATTCCTTCTGTTGAAGATGGTTTGAAACCCGTTCAGAGAAGAATTTTATATGCAATGCAACAATTAGGATTAAAACCAAATACTCAAACTAAAAAATCAGCAAGAATTGTTGGTGATGTAATTGGTAAATATCATCCTCATGGTGATACTGCAGTTTATGAGGCAATGGTAAGAATGGCCCAGGATTTTTCATTGAGATATCCTTTAGTTTTTGGACAAGGAAATTTCGGATCTGTAGATGGTGATGGTGCAGCAGCTATGAGATATACTGAAGCTAAATTAATGCAAATTTCTTCTGAATTACTTCAAGATATTGATAAAGAAACCGTTAAGTTTGTTTCTAATTATGATGGTTCTCTTAAAGAACCTGAATTACTTCCTGGCAAACTTCCTACTTTATTGTTAAATGGTGCAACAGGTATTGCTGTTGGTATGGC
>CAZWIB010000012.1:0-14002 GCA_964634225.1 Candidatus Woesearchaeota archaeon | reverse complement strand
GTTATTGAAAAATTATCTAAATTTGGTGTTTGAACACCTGTTTGAACACCTGTTTGAACAGCATAAACAGCTGTTTGTTTCTTGGACAGCCTGTCAGCTGTTTTAAACACGTGTTTAGATTTTAAATCATTCATTACAGAAAGGATATTTTTCAATCCTTCAACTTCCTCATTAATCGACGATAAAACCTCTTTAATTTCACTTAAATCATTTTCTTGGTTTTTTTGTTCAGAATCAAGGTGTTTTATCCATTCTCCTACAGAAGAAACGTCTTTTTTAACAGAATCAAAACCTTTTTTAGTTTCTTCTTTTAGTTGCTTTACTTCTTTTTTTCTATTAAACCAACCAAACATGCAATTTCTTGCCAAACACAGTTTAAAAAGGTTTTGTTTTTCGTCGCTGATTTCTATGAATCTCCCTTTAAAACATTATTAAAAATTACTTAAAAAATACTAAATTTTTCTATTTTTTTTGTAAAAAACACCATTAAACAGCTGTTTAAAACACCGTTAAACACCATTAAACAGCTTAAGCACTTATTCAAATAAATACTATTTACCGAAGCTAATTAAAACAAACAGCTGTTTAAACAACCTTTATTGTTTAATTTAAAATAACTAAGCTAACCTAAGTGCACAAAATCCCACAAAAACTTAAATTAAGAAAAAATTTACCCGAAAGTATATAAATAAAAATTTCATTATTTTTTAAAATGAGGCGAAAAAAATTTTCTGATTTTTTCTATGTGGGCCACAAATATAAGGCAGAAGTTAGAAAACAAATCAGAATGTTTATTATTTTTACCCTTGCTTTTACAATTGCTTTCACCTGGAGAGAGACCTTTTTCGATCTTTCAAGAGAGTTTATGATATGGCTTACAGGCGCAGAAGACCAAGGAACCGCGAGTATTTTCGCATCGATTTTTATTACGCTTGTTTCTGTTCTTTTGATCTTCTTAACATCCCAATATTTTAAAGAAAAACACAATAAGTATTAAAATGGCAAAATTCAAAAAAGAGTTCAAAAAACAAATAAAACTAGCAATTGCGGCCGCAGTAGGATTCGTTATTGCCTTTGCTTGGAGAGATTTCATATTAAAATTAACAGGAGAAGCACTAAACAAATTTTTAGAGTTAAGTCCAATAACTTCTGCGCTTTTAATCTCAATTTGCATAACTATTATTGGAGTTTTAATAATCTTAATAAGCTCTAAACTTTTGAAATAACTAAGCTAACCTAAGTGCACAAGATTTTCAAAAATATAAAATTAAGCAAAAATTTACCAAAAAACATGAGAAAATACCTCAAAAACCCCTTTTTCTCCTAAAAACAACTTTTACACATGAAAAGTACGTACAACCTATATTGTGCGAACCCTCTAATGACAACATATTTTTATAAAGAAGTTCGTACAACCTGGAAGATGCAAAAAGAGGAATTTCTTAATAAATTAAAAATTGAATTAAAAATTTCAAAAAACTCAGATTATACAATTAGGAATTATATTAGAGCCAATTCTGAATTATTTGATTTTTGTAAAAAAGATCCGGATCAAATAACAGAAGATGATGTTAAGGCCTTCATGGCAGAAAAATTAACAGATCAAGCTGCTTCTACCATAATAGTGTTTTTATCTGCACTTAGGTTTGCATTTTCAGGTATTCTGGGAAAAGATATTACAATAAACATCAAACGCCCGAAGCGAGAGAGAAAGATTCCAGATGTCTTAACAAAAGATGAAATAAAGAAATTAATGAAGGCCATTCCTACAAAAAAGAGCAAATTAATGATTAGTTTAACCTATGCATGTGGATTTCGTGTTTCAGAGTTAATAAGTCTGAAACTTAATAATTTAAATTTTGATGAAAAAATAGGTCATGTAAGGCAAGCAAAAGGAAAAAAAGACAGGATTTTTAATATTCCAGAGTTTTTGTTTAAAAAATTGCAAAAACAAGTTAAAAAACAACAGGAAAATAACCAAGAATATTTATTTACAGGTCCAAAAGGCAAACTATCTGATAGAAATATACAAAAAATAGTGAGGGTTGCAGCAAAAAGAGCCGGGATTGATAAAGAAGTTCATCCACATACTTTAAGGCATAGTTTTGCAACGCATTTACTTGAAAACGACGTTGACATTAGAAAGATTCAGGAGCTTTTAGGCCATGCAGATTTATCAACAACGCAAATTTATACACATATTTCAACAGAAGAATTAAAAAAGATTCCTTCGCCAATCGATAATTTGTAAAATGAAAAAATCAAGAAAAACAATTTTTAAGGTATTAGCAACAATTATTTTAGCATTTTATTTACTTATTTTTATAACTGAAATAGGGAATCCTGAAGGGACAATTTTTGGATATGTAATGATTTATATTATGTTTTTATTTTATTCACTAGGATATTTTTTTCTGTGGAAAAATGAAAAAATTTCTGGAATAATTTTTGTATCTTGGTATTTATTTTTATTGGCGTTGGTTGTTTGGGTTTGGATTGATGGAGACATGGTCGCAATTTTGGGGATTCCAATACCTATTTTAGGAACAATTATTTTAATTAAATCAATAAAAAAAATTAGGTAAGAGTTAATGGCAAACATAAAAGTTGTAATACAATCAATAATTGCAATAGGTTTCTTAGTTTTAACTTTCACAGTTGACTGGATTTTTATAGTGGGAGCAGTAATTTTAATGATTTTAAATCAAAAAGAATTAATGAAGAAGAAAGATTGATTATTTTTCTTTCAAGTTATTTTTCGAGAAGATTTTAATTTTAAAGCAATATCAACCAAAACTTTTACTAATACTAGTTCCCCAAAAACTAGGCAAAGGATTTGAAATAAATCCAACAAAATTACTAGAATAAATATGCGTCAAGCCTTTATCTTCCTTAAATTTCTCAAAATCACTTTCAGCTTTTTCATATAATTTTTGAACTATTTTTCTTTCAAAATCTTTTTGCAACAAAGAAGAAGGTTTCAAAACCAAAAAATCCGCTTGCCTAAGAATATTAACATCTAAATTTGAAGAATTTTGAGTTATAAATAAAATACTCAAATTTTTATGACGTGCAATCAAAATTAATTCACTTAAAAGTTTGTTTGAATTACTCATAGCATCCCTTGAACTAAACAGTATCCCACCCTCATCAATTAAAACAAAAGCATTGTTACCTAATTCTTTAACACTCTCCACAACTTTTATCCAATCAGGCATTTCTGTTTCTTTAAAGCCCATAGCATAGATTTTTTTATTTTTTTTAGCTTTAAAATTTTCTAAAAATTTTATTCCAAAAGCACTTTTACCCGAACCTCTGGCCCCCAAAATAATGCCTATTTTACTATCTGAATCATGAACCCCTTTTTCCCATTCCTTATAATTTCCCGCATCTTCTTTTAAAATTTCAAAATCTTCATAAACCGGAACCATTTCTGACCTTTTCTTTTTAATTTTCTTTTCCTTTATTTTTTTATTTGTATATTTTCCAACTTTGTAAACACCCTTGCCCACATAATAAGGCGTTTTAATTATAAACCACAAACCTTTTCCAATACCTTTCAGAACCTTATAATCTTTTTTAGATTTCTTTTTTTTCGAGCTTTTAGCCATGAAAAGAATTAATTTTTAGAATATTTAAAATTAATTGTATTATTCAGCTTTTTCTTTAGTTTTAAGAGGTTCTGCCACATTCACTTTAATTTCTCTTCCTTCTATATCTTTTTGATTCATTTCTGCAACTGCTTTTTCCACACTTGATTCATCTTTAAAAGTTACAAACCCAAATCCTCTTGATTTTCCAGTTTGTTTGTCAGACATAACAACGGCATCTTCAATCTCACCATAAGGACCAAAAAGCTCTTTTAATTTATCAAAACCAACACTCCAAGGCAAATTACCCACAAAAATTCTGTTATTCATTCTTTTCTCCTTTCAACTTTATAGACATTAGAAATCTCTTTCTAACTGCCATAATAAGCCTTTTTTAATATTTAAATCTTTATATTCGAGAATTATTATTTTATTATTTTCTTTGTTTCCTCATATCCTTTATCAATCGATTTTTCAAAATTTCCTAATTTGTATCTTTTTTGACCTTGAAGATTTGGTTCAATTAAAACAAGATTTTTGATATATGGGGTTTTTGCATTAGTCTGATTTTCAATTAAATAATAAATAGTGTTGCTTAAAATTGAGAATCTTGAAGTTAATTGGGAGAACAAACCTTTTTCTTTTTTATATTTTACATGCATTGTGTGGTTGATAACATTTGAAGCAATTTTTATATTTCCTTCTTTTACAAATTCAATGGGAAGATTTGAAGAAACCCCTCCATCCATATAATATTTATTTTTTATTTTTTTTAAACCAAAAATACCTGGAATGGAAATAGAAGCCATTACAACATCATAAAGCAAAACATTATCTTCTTTTGTAAAAAGCCTTGCCCGTCCAGTTTTCATATTGGTGGTCATTATTTTCAAATCAATTTTTGTATCCTTTATTTTTCTTTTTTTGAAAATATCTTTTAGAAAAAGATGCAATTTCATATATTCTAATTTCCCATGAATGTATTTTAATTTAAATAAATCAATTTTTTCAATCCTTTTTAATAATTTAATCATTTCTTCAGAACTTTTTCCAATGGCATAAAATGCTCCAATAAGCGCCCCTATCGAAGTACCAATAATTTCATCAGGCTGTAAATTATTTTCTTCTAAAAATTTTAAAACTCCTATGTGTGCAACACCCTGGGCCGCACCCCCTGAAAGTATTAAAGAAAAAGAATGTTTTTTTAACCTCTTTATTGTTGTTCCTTTCCAAACCATTTTTTAATGTTTTTGTTTATTTCTTTTTGAGTTTAACCAACCTAAAAAGAGATAATACAAATCCTTTAAGGATTTGCTTTATTATAAAGTTTATTAAAAAATTATTTAAACAAGTTAACGTAATATCTGATATGAAAAAAGAAGTGAAAGCAATTGTATTTGATTATAATGGGGTTTTAATGCTTGGGGATGGAAAAAGTATTCACGAATTTGTATCAAGAAAACTAAAAGTTTCTTTAGATCATTATTTTGATGCAATCGATACGCCATATGCAAAATCTATTGAAGGAAAGATTTCCTCTAAAAAAGCAATTGAGACAATTTCAAAAAATTTAAAGATAACTTCTACAAATCTAAAAAAGCTTTATTTAATGGCATATAAAAAACATTTTAAACAAAACAAAGAATTATTTAAGCAAGCATTTAAATTAAAAAAACAAGGATACAAGATTGCAATTTTATCAGATCAATGGGCTTTATCTAAGGAAGCTTTAATGCCTAAAAACCTTCATAAAAATTTTAAACCATTTGTTGTTTCTTGTGATGTTGGAATTCGAAAACCAAACCCAAAAATCTACAAACTCACTATTCAAAAATTAAAACTTAAACCTAGCGAAACATTGTTTATTGATAATCAAAAGTGGAATACTGATCCAGCTAAAAAATTAGGGATGGGGACAATTTTGTTCAAGGATAACAAACAATTATTTGCAAATTCTAAATGGAAAAAGTTGTTTAAATGAAGTGCCCTAAATGTAATCATGAATTTGAAGATGATTCTAGGGGAGAAAAACAAAAGTTAGGCATGATAAAAAAAGCAGCAAAAGGAAAATTAATGTCTCGTCCGCCCTTCGGCTATAAATTTTCTAAACAAGGTTTGGTTCCCGCCGAAAACTTTAGAGAAATTGAAGAAATTTTTGAAAAATTCTTAGAAAAAGATATGAACTTAACAAAACTTGCAAAAAAACATAATTTTTCTGTAAATGGATTAAAAAAAATCTTATCAAATTTCACATATATTGGAAAAGTAAAATTTAATGGCCAAATTCACGACGGCAAACATGAACCAATAGTTTCTTCGACATTATTCAATAGAGTTCAAGATAAGTTAGATAGGATTAAAAAAAAGTAATAACAAATAATAAAAATTCACTCAACATATGTAGTAACTTTATAAAAGTAACATAACGAAAGATTTAAATACCAAATCTCCATATTTCTTTTATGAAAAAAACATTAGGCCTTATTGCGGCAACACTATTTTTGGGAGCAAGTGCTTTTTCTCAAGTAAAAGATTCAACACAAACAAACAAAACATATGTTGGAGATAAGGTTATTACAGATTATAGTGTTAAAACAGAGCTTAAAGAAGTTCCTTTAAATCTTGTAAATCTTGCTACAAATTACGAAGAAGAGATAAAAAACTTTCCAAGATATACTGAAGCAGATAAACAACTTTGTGTAGAACAACTTGCTAAATATAGAAAATCTGATCAAGAAAATTATGAAACAGAATTACTTAAATATTTATCCTATAAAAATGCACTTGTTCTAGCTAGAGATTCGTTAAAAAAGTGTAAAGGCGATCTTGCAGATAAAGATAAAAAGTATAAAGAACTTAGAAAAGAAACTAGTGGTGATAAGAAAGATAAAAAATAATTTTTCTTAAAAAATTTAATTTAATAGTTAACGTTTAGAACTTTGTCTCTTAGATCTGGCCTTAGAATCCCCTGGCTTATTCGCTTCTTTTCTACGGATATCCGCAATAAGTAAATTTCTATCATATTTTGTATAAGCTTCTTCTAATTCCTTAGCTTCTGATTTTTCAGAAGATTTTGCTTTATCATTAGATTCCGAGAATTTCACAATAGCCCTTGCCAAAGCAAGTCGGGCAGCTTCAATCTGGGACTTTTCACCCCCTCCTCTAACGTTGATTAAAACATCAAAATTAAGCTCACCAAGAACATTTTTAGCAATTCTTAAGGGTTCCTCTATCTTTAATTTATCAAACATTTGTAAACCTTCATAGCTCTTTTTATTCACACTAACTTTTCCAGAACCCTGCATTATAATTGCTCTTGCAACTGAAGTTTTTCTTTTTCCTGAAGTTATTATTTTATTTATCATTTCTTTTTACAAGCATTTTTACTTTATTTATTTTTATTTTCTTATCTTGTTTTAATTTAATAAATTCTTTTCCTTCAAATCCTTTTGGAATTTCATTATAACATTTAATTCTTTTGAATGCTTCTCTTCCTCGCCCCATTCTATGGTTCGGCAACATACCTCTTATAGCTCTCTTTACAATTTTTTCACTTGTCCTATGATGTTTTGGTCCTTTTTGACTTGAACCAAATTTACTTCTTTCTTCATAAAATTCTTTTTCAATCATTTTTTTATTTCCAGTAATTATTACATCAGAACAATTAACTACAGCTATTTCTTCACCTTTCAAAGCTTCTTTGGCCACATAACTTGCTAATCTTCCTTTTACAATCCCTTTTCCATCAATTATTTCCATTTTAATATTTTAATGCCTTCAGCAGAAGGATTTGATTTAATTTCTTCTAATATACTTGAAACTTCACAACCTGAGTTTAACAATTTTTCTTTTGCTTTTTCAGAAAAACTTAATGCAATAACTTTTATTTTTTTATTAACATCTCCTTGAGAAAGAACTTTTCCAGGAATAACAATTTTTCCATCTTCTTTATTTATTTCATTTAAATTCAAATTTATTCTTTTTCTTTTTGGACCAGAAAGAATACTTGCAATTTCTAACCAAGAATCATTTTTCTTTGCAGCCATCAAAGTTTCAACTAATTCCGGATTTCTTTTTCTTTGTAATTGTTTATCAATTAATGTTTTTGATTTTACCATTTTAATGTTGAGGTAGAGGATTTATTCTCTGCCTTGATTTCATCTTAATTTTACGAGAAGCATTAACTTCCCGCTAACGCGTAAACTCGCAGGTAAAAGGTTGAGTTTTAGATGATTTATAAATATTTCTAATGCGGAGACAAGGATTCGAACCTTGGTAAGCACTAAGCTAACAGGTCCTAAACCTGTCCCGTTTGACCACTCCGGCATCCCCGCATAAAACAACGAGAAATTACCCATATAAAAATCTTTAGAATTACTTCAATTTTTTCAAAACTTCACCCAGATCTTTTTTCAAAACTTCAATAGATTTTTTAAAAATATCTTCAACCTTCATTTGCCCAAAACCTTCTAAGCTAATTATTAATTCAGAGGTATCTTTCATTTCTGGTTTTCCGCCCGCTTTTTCAACAATACCTCCACAAACATCAGAAATTTCTTTTTCTTGATTATCCAAAATAATTATCTTATCTCCTTTTTCTTTTATTTCAGCATTAGGGCAAATTCTTTGAATTTCTTCTTTGAATTTTTTATCAATTGTAATTTCGGAACTATTTCTAAAAGACATTAATCCAGGAGTAAATTTCGAATGTTCACTTCCTTTACCCATTTTCAATATCGCTTTCATTTCCAATTCTTGATCTTTATTTAACAATGTAATTGGAATCTTATTATATACTACCTCTGCATCGCCCTTTAATTCTTCAGAATAAACAATACCTTCTTTTTTAGTTTTTAATTTCATTTCCCCGCTTTGCTTTTTTGCTTTTAAAGGTATTAATCCCATTCTGTGGGCAATAGTCTCATCATATAATGCGGAATCATTTTTAGTGATTTCAACCTCATCAATTGCCACAGTAGGTATTTGATGAACGTATCTTTTAATGGCATTTGCCAAACCATTATCCATTTCAGTTGAAAAAGTCAACTTGTTTTCTTTTGAGCTTATTTTTTTCATGTTAATATCTATTTGAATTGTTTTTTAAATTTATGGTCTTCTTCCTCTTCTTCCACCTTTTCTTTTTGGACCACCCCTTGGAATTCTAGTAGTATCGAGAATATTTATTATTTTAAAACCCTCCCGACTTAAACTTTTTACTAAAGCATTTGCACCAGGACCCGGAGAAGGATTTCCAGTTTTAGCTCTAATTCTTATATATAATGATTTAACTTTTTCTTCCTTCATTTTTTCAGAAATTCTTTTTGCAATAAACATGGCAATAGTTGGATTGGCCTTAAGTCTATCATGTTTTGTAACCATCCCCCCTGAAACTTTGATTATCGTTTTTCCAGACATATCAGTTACGTGAACAATTGTATTATTGTATGAAGTATAAATATTAACAACTACTTCAATATTTTTATCTCTTTTCTTAACATCTTTTTTAACTTCAACATTTTCTTCTATTTTAATTTTTTTAATTTCTTTTTTTTCTACCATTTTATTCTCCTTTAACCTCTGCTTCAGTTTCTTTTACTTCTGCCTCAGTTTTTTTCTTTTCTTCAGACGCTTCAGCTTTTTCTTGATCTGGAACTTCTTCCGAAACTTTTGCTTCAACTTTTTCCTCTTCAGGAGTTTCTTCCTTAGCTTCAACAGATTTTTCCAGAACCTTCTTCTCTTTTTCTTTTTTAATTGTAATCTTATCTTCTAATTCAACAGGCACAATGTAAGATGGTTTGTTAACAACTTTTCCATCTATAAGAATTTTTCTATGGGTAATTCTTTGTCTCGCCGATTTCATTGTTGTAGTAAGACCTTTTCTAGCAACAACAGTTTGCAATCTTCTTTCCAAGTAATCTTTTGTATCTAAAGCAAGAACATCTGCAATAGAGTTAATCTTTAAACCAATTTTTTGCAATTGTTCAAACAAAGCTTGTTGCTCTTCAGGAGATGCTTTAATTAATTTTTTAGCTTTTTCTCTCATTGATTTAATTTTTGCATTAGCTTTCCAAATTTCTTTTTTATTTTTCAAACCAAATTCTTTTCTTATTTGGCCTTCTTCTTCGATTCTTGTTTTATCAAAAGGTCTTTTTGGTTTTGAATATGCTTTATGTTTCCGTTTCATTTTTTCTTCTTAATTCCTGCTCCTTTTGCCCTATTTCTTCTGAAATTTGATTTTGTTCTTTGTCCTCTTGAAGGAAGACCAGCCATATGTCTAAAACCCCTGTATGATTTGATTTTTTTTAATCTTTTAATATCAAATTCTTTTGTTAATTCTAAATCTGTACTTGTTAAGTGTTTATCTTTTCCACTTTCAAAATCTTTTTGCCTATTTTTCAAATGGCTTGGAATGTCCGGATTTTTTAAAAATTCTTCAATTTTTTTAATTTCAGCTTCACTTAATTCACCAACTTTTTTGTTTTTATCTATTCCAGTTTTTTTACAAACAGCGTTAGATAAACTCCAAGAAACTCCTTTTATTTTTTCTAATCCTGGATAAAGAGCCATCCCTCCTTCTATATCCTTTTGCAAAATTCTAATTATCTTTTCTTCAATTTTCGGTTGTTTTATTTTTTGTTCTGGCATTTTAATTATTTTTTACAAAGAGATTATGTCTTTCCATCTCTGTTAATTCTTTAATCATTCTTTTCTCAACTGCTTTTTTAGGATCGGGCAAGTTTGGAACTCTTTTTTTCATATCTTCAAAAGATTCAAATTCCTTTTCTTGTCTTTGTTTGATTATTTCTTGCATATGTTTTTTCCCTAAACCTGGAAGTAATTCTATTTGATGAATTCTTTTATTAATAGCCTCTGCCTTATTAAAAAAATCCACGAATTCCTTCTCTTTTTCTTCAGTTATTTTATTTATAAATTCTTCTAATTGATGTTTAGCAGATTCAGTTAGTTTTTCCTTATACAATCTTCCAAGAATATAGTATATCTTATCCCTTTTCCCTTCCCCAATATAAACTTTTTCTCCAGCATCTAATTTAACACCTCTTCTAGGTACTAATTCTAAAAGTGTGAGATTAGTTGCACCTATAGCTTGTGCTATGGGCATCATTTTCTTTTCTAGAGGATAACCGTTTGGTAAATATTCTAACACTATTGCATATTCTTCTTTCATTTTTTTTATTTAAATTGTTTAACAATATCAATGATTTTTTTTGTTTCATCTTCATCTAAACTAACATCTGTAAATATTTTATTTATTTCTTCTGAACTGGTGGGCAGCAAATCAATTATTTTTGAAATGTGTTTTTCATTAACTTTCATTAAATCTAATTCTTTTAACTTTTTTCTAAAATCTTTTGCTTGTTGAACTTTTAACACAGTAAATTTACTTGCAAAACCTTTAAGGTTTTCTTGTTCTTTTCCCAGGTATTCTGTTGCTTCTGCCATGCTTAGGGGTTCGCTTTTTCTTATCATTGTTTTTTAATTCGTTTTATTTTTTTTAAATGTATTGGATCTATTATATATTCTTTCTCTTTTTCCATATCTTTTATTTGCACTATAAGAGATCTTCCACGTTTTCCTTTAACAACGCCCGTTCTTCCTTGCATTCTCTTTGGGAACCTTGGTTGCATTGCCTCTTCTCTTACAACTGCTATAGAATCTCCTTCTTTAAGTTCTTGAAAGGCCCTGCTAAATTTGATTTTTCCACGTTCTCTAATGTTCTTTCTCTTAACCATTAAATATCCAAAAACACTTAATTTAAAAATCTATCTTTTACTATTTTGAGCATTAATTTTTACTCTTTAGAATCAATAATTTCATGTTCTAAGCACAGATCCCCATTACTTCTAGCATTTTCCATATTTTGAACAATCGCCCCAAACATCTTATCTCCCCAAACTTTTTTACCACAACTCTCACAAAAATCTATTACACTTGCATCAGAAACTTCAACACCACAATAAATACATTTCCTCGCCATCTTTTTTATTCTTTTTTTAAAATTAAATTCTTTTTAAAGATTTGTATATCTTAAAAAACATTTATAATGTAAAAGGCCCTTATTTTCAAAAGAGATGAAAGCAAAAAAAGAAAAATCAATAATTGAATTAAAGAATATTTGGAAAACATATCATTTAGGAAAGACATCCCTTCATGCTTTAAAAAATATTGATTTAAAAATTTATAAGGGGGAATTTTTAGTGGTGTTGGGTAAAAGTGGTTCTGGAAAAAGTACTATGATGAATATGGTAGGTGCATTAGATACTCCAACCAAAGGAAAAATTTTCTTAGATGGGAAGGATATTTCTGAATTAGATGAAAGTGATTTAGCTCAAATTAGAGGAAAGAAAATTGGTTTTGTTTTTCAACAATTTAATTTAATGCCAATTTTAAATGCAGTCGAAAATGTTGCCTTGCCCATGCTTTTTCAAAATATTGATTTAGAAACCAGAGAAAAAAGAGCAAAAGAGTTATTGACAATGGTTGGCCTTGATAAGAGAATGGACCATAAACCAACAGAGTTATCGGGGGGCGAGCAACAAAGAGTTGCAATTGCCCGTGCTTTATCAAACGACACAGAAGTGATTCTTGCTGATGAACCAACAGGAAACCTAGATTCTAAAACAGGAAATCAAATAATGGAGTTGTTTTCTAACCTACACAAAAAAGAAAAAAAGACAATCATCTTAGTAACTCACGATGTAAATTTAGTAAAATATGCTCACAGGACAATTTATTTAAAGGACGGGATCATCATTAAAGATACTAACCATAAGAGGGGAAGATGAAAAACAAAATTATTTTAATATCAATAATTTTTATTAATTTATTGTTCATTTCTGTTATAAGTGCTTTGCCTGCAGATCTTTCTGTTACTTTATTAAATCAAGACCCAGATCCAGTAAATCAAGGACAAGTTGTAGAAGTAAGATTCCAAATTCAAAATAATGGTGCAGAAACAGTAGATAATATTATGGTAGAAATTTTACCTTCTTACCCATTTACATTATATAGTGGAGAAACCACAAGACAGATAGGAAAATTAAGGGCGGCACAAAGTGGAGCAGATTCAGTAATTGTTGATTATAAATTAAAAGTAGATGAACAAGCAATTGAAGGAGATAATGAAATTGAACTTAACATTTTAAGAGATGGTGATCTTTGGTTATCTTATACTGAAAATGAATTTATGATAGATGTTGATAAACAAGATGCTCCAGATATAAAAGCTTATTTAAGAGAAAATACAATTGTTAAGGAGAAATCTAAAGGAACCGTAACACTCGAATTAGCAAATATCAATGAAAGTGATGCAAAGTTCTTACAATTAACTTTGATTCCAACAGATGATTATTTGCTACTTTCACCAAGCAATTATGTTTATATTGGGGATGTTGATTCAGACGATACTGAGAGCCAAGATTTTGATATTTATGTAAATAAATTAGAGGACAACTTTGTTTCTATACCTGTTCTTTTGGAATATCAAGATATTAATGGAGAACAATACACAAAACAAATAGATCTGGGTTTTAATGTTTACGATTCAAGGGAATTAAGTAAATATGGATTAAGAAATAAAAATAATACTTTCACAATAGTTGTTTTAATTGTTTTGGGAATTCTTGCATATTACTTTTATAGAAAGAAAAGAAAAAAGAAACATGTTTAAAGATTATATTAAATTTTCTTTAGAGGGCATAAAGAAAAGAAAACTTCGTAGTTTTCTTACAATGATTGGAATTTTTATTGGGATTGCTGCCGTCATTTCACTTATTTCTTTAGGACAAGGATTAGAAGTTGCAATTAAAGAACAATTTGAAAAATTAGGGGGTGATAAAATAATCATCATGCCTGGAGGGGGACAATTCGGCGCTTTTGCCTCTGAAGATTTAACAATAGATGATGTTGATGCAATAAGAAAAGTAACAGGGGTTAAGGAAGTAACCTATATGATTTATCAAACAGTAAATATAAGATTTAAAGACGAATCTGAAAACACTTTTGTGGTCGGTATGCCTACTGATGAGACCGCAAGTATTTTTATGGATATGCAAGGATTTGAAGCGGAAAAAGGAAGGGATTTGAAAAAAGGAGATACATACAAAATAACTGTTGGATGGAGATTATGGAATGAAGATTTTTTTGATAAATCTGTAGATTTAAGAAATAAGATTGAAATTGAGGGATATGATTTTGAAGTTGTTGGACTCGTTAAAAAAATCGGAAATCCCCAAGACGATGGGCAAGTTTATATTCCTGTAGAGATTGCAAAAGAACTTTTCAGCAAAGGAGATGAAGTTTCAGCCATTTACGCCCAAGTAAAAAGAGGATATGATCCTGAGAAAGTTGCTGAAGATATCAAAGAAGAATTAAGAGATTATAAAGATGAAGAA
>CAZWIB010000011.1:0-14898 GCA_964634225.1 Candidatus Woesearchaeota archaeon | reverse complement strand
CAAAAGGAACTCAAATTAAAGGACCAATTGCAAGGGAGGTTCAAGAGCGATGGCCTCAAGTTGCTAAAATCGCTTCAATAGTATATTAAAATGAAACAAAAATTTTCAACAAAATGGAAGGCTAGTTCACAGCCAAGAAAACAACGGAAATACAGAGCAAATGCTCCATTACACTTAAGAAAGAAATTTGTTAATGTAAACTTATCAAAATCATTAAGGGAAAAACAAGGAAAAAGAAATCTTCAATTAAAAAAAGGAGATGTTGTTAAAATAATGAAAGGTAAATTCAAGGGAAAGACTGGGAAAGTTCTTGAAATTAAATTGCGAGATTCAAGAATTACTATTGAAGGTATACAAGTAAAAAAACAAGATGGTTCAAAAGCCAATGTTAGATTGCAATCTTCAAACCTACAAATTACAGAATTATCTGAAAGAAGAAATGTTAAAACAGCTAAACCGAAAAAAGAAGTTAAAAATGAAAAAACGAAAGAAACAATTAAAAAACCAGAATCAAAAAAGAAATTAGAGGAGGATAAAAAATAATGGCACATTTGAAAAGACAAGGAATACCGAAGAACTGGCCAATAAATAGAAAAGGAACAACATTTATAGTGAAACCTATTTCAAAAAAAGGTATTCCACTATTAGTTGTTTTAAGGGATATGTTGGGTATTGCTCAAAACAGAAAAGAAGTAAAAAAGGCGATTCATAGAAAACATTTATTAGTAAATAATAAGATTGTTAGAGATGAAAAAATAGGTATGACTCTTTTTGATACGCTTTCTATTGTTCCTTCAAAAACTTATTACAAACTAGGTATTTCAGAAAAAGGAAAATTTGAATTAAAAGAAATTAAAGAGGCTGAAGCTAATAAAAAAATTGTAAAAATTATGGATAAAAAAGTTTTGAAAGGTAAAAAAGTTCAGTTGAATTTAAGTAATGGAATAAATTTCTTATCAGATGTAAAATGCGATACAAACGATTCTATTTTAATAAATTTCAAAGATAAAAAAATAGAAAAATGTCTTTCTTTAAAAGAAAAAGCAAAAGTAATTGTCTTTGCTGGTAAACACACAGGAGAAACAGGTCAAATAGAAGAAATAAATAAAGAAAAGAAAATGGCTGTTATTAGTAAGGGTAAGGAAAAATTAAATGTTTTAATTAAACAATTAATGGTAATTGAATAAAATGAATAAAATGCGAGAAATAAAGATTGAGAAGGTTGTTTTGGGTGTAGGTGGAATTGCGGAAAATTTAGAAAAAGGGGTTAGATTGCTTAAATTAATTACTGGAAGAAAACCTGCCAAAAGGAAATCTCAAAAAAGAATTCCTTCTTTAAATGTTAGACCAGGATTGGAGGTAGGGGCAGTTGTTACAATAAGGAAAGGAAAAGAGGAATTATTAAAGAGATTATTAGTAGCTATTGATAATATATTAAATAAAAAACAAATTAGTGAAAATAATTTTTCATTTGGAATAAAAGAATATATTGAAATTCCAGGTATGGAGTATCAAAGAGAAATTGGAATTATTGGATTTGATGTTACAATTGTGTTCAAGAGGGCAGGAAGAAGAGTTAAGTTGAAAAAAACAAAGAAAGGAAAAATTCCTAAAAGACAAATAATCACAAAAGAAGAAATAATTAAATTTATGGAAGATAACTTCCAAACGGAGTTTAAATAAAATGCCTGCAAGTGATTGGAGAAAAATCTTTAAGCAATTAGATGCTAAACCAACAATTAAGAAAAAGTTTTTGAAACATTGTAAACCAAAAGATAGAAAAATTGGAATAGCTGCACGAAAATGTGAAAGATGTGGAAGATTTGGGGCACATATAAAATCATATGGATTAAATTTATGCCGACACTGCTTCAGAGAAATTGCTGAAGAAATCGGTTTTAAAAAATATAGTTAAAATGGAGAATAAAAAAAATGTCGCATGATGTTGTTGCTGATGCATTAAACATGATAAGAAATGCTAAGAAAGCAGGAAAGGAAGTTATAAAGATAAATAGAATTTCAAATCTCTTAATTGAAATTCTAAAAATAATGAAGCAAGAAGGTGCAATAAAAAGATACAAGATAGATGGGGAGAAAAAAACAGTTCAACTAACCATTGGTGATTTATTTGATTGTAAGGCTATTAAGCCAAGATTTAGTGTTAAAAAAGAAGATATTGAAAAATATAAAAGAAGATACTTGCCTTCTAGAGATCTTGGAGTTTTAATCATTTCAACCAATAAAGGTTTAATGACTCATGAAGAAATTGAAAATGAAAAAATAGGAGGATGTTTAATAGCATATTTTTATTAAAATGAAAAAAGCTTTATCTCAAGAAATTGAAATTCCTGAAGGAGTGGAAGCAAATGTGGAAGGAAATAAATTAATTGTTAAAGGACCCGAAGGAGAAAATTCTAGAGAATTTAATATTGGAAAGATTAATTTTGAAAAGAAAGATAATAAAATTATTCTTAGTCATAAAAAAGCTACAAAAAAAGAAAAGAAGATAATCAATACGCTTGCTTCCCATATTGCAAATATGATAAAAGGTGTTCAAGAAAAATTTGAATATAAATTAAAGATATGCTCAAGCCATTTTCCTATGACTGTAAAAATTGAAGGAAATAATGCAACAGTCAAAAATTTCTTGGGTGAGAAAATTGACAGAGAAATAAAAATGCCTGAAGGCGCGGAGATAAAGGTGGAGAAAGACATAATCACAATAACCTCTATAAATAAAGAAATTGCCGGGCAAGCAGCTGCTAATTTTGAAAATATAACCAAAATAAAAAATAGGGATAAAAGAGTTTTCCAAGATGGAATTTATATTATAAATAAAGCTGGGAGGGAAATGTAATGGTTAAATTTTTGAGAAGAAGTTGGGATAGATATGCTAAACTAGGAAAAGGAAGGAAGAAAAAACAAACATGGAGAAAACCTACTGGAAGAGATAATAAAATGAGGGAAAAGAAAAAAGGGTATCCTGCAGTTGTGAGTATAGGTTATGGTACAGATAAAAAAGTAAGGGGAAGATTAGAAGGTAAAAATCCTATTATAATAAACAATCTAAAAGATTTAGAAAAAATAAAAGAAAATGAAATAGCAATGATTGGAAAAGTTGGAAAAAAGAAGAAAATTGAGATAGCAAAAAAAGCTAAAGAAATGAAAATTAAAATATATAATATGAATCCTGAAAAATTCTTAAAATTAAATGTAAAAATACCTAAAAAAGAAAATGAATCTAAGAAATAAAAAAGAATTAGCAGCAAGAACGTTGAAAATAGGGAAGAGTAGAATTGTTTTCATAGACTCTAGAAAAGATGAGATTAAAGAAGCTCTTAGAAAAGATGATATTAGAGATTTAGTTGAAAGTGGAGCAATAGTTGTTAAAGAAATTAAAGGAAAGAAAAAAATTGAAAAAAAGAAAAAAGGTAAAGGTCCTGGAAATATAAGAAAAAAAGTTAATAAAAGAAAACAAGAATATGTTATTATGACTAGGAAATTAAGAGGATATTCTAAAGAGATGTTTACGCAAGGAAAGATAACTAAAGATGAATTAAAAGAAATAAGAAAAAGGATAAGAAATAGAATGTTCAGAAGTAAAGCGCATTTAAAAAGTCATATTGAGGGAATAGGAAAATGAAAGCAAATCGAAAATTTTCATTCATCCGTCTTTCCAATAAATTTAGGGGGAAATCCAAATGAAAACACTAAAACGAAGAAGAAGGGAATATAAAACAGATTATGGAAAAAGATTTGCATTATTGAAAAGTGGAACCCCTAGAATAGTATTTAGAAAAACAAACAAATACCTTATTGCACAGTATGTTATTAGTAAAGAGGCTCAAGATAAAACAATTATAGGCGTTAATTCAAAAGATTTGATTAAACACGGTTGGCCAGAAACTGCAAAAGGCAGTTTAAAATCTACAACAGCCTCTTATTTAATAGGATATTTAATAGGTAAGAGAATTTTAGAGAAAAAATTAGAGAAACCGATTATTGATTTTGGTATGGCAAGAATGTTACATAAATCAAAAGTTTATGGTTTTATTAAAGGGTTAATAGATTCTGGTGTTGAAATAAATTGTAAGGAAGAAGCTTTTCCAGATGAATCAAGAATAAAAGGGGAACATATGAAAAATAAAATTCCATTTGAGGAAATTAAATCAAAAATAAAATAAAATGGCAGAAATGAAAACAAAAATCGATGCTGAAGCAAAAACTCCAAGTTCTGAACTAGTTCAGGCTTCGTCCTCTGGTGATAAACGAGATGAATATGCTGAAAAACCAGAAGAAGTCTTAGATAAAAAGGAATTAGAAGAGTTAAAAGAGTTAGAAAAGGAAAAAGAAACTTCTGAACCAGAAACTAGGGAAAGTAGATTTGCTAGAAAACGTTTAGAAGAGCAAAGATCCCATCTTGAAGCTTGGGAACCAAAAACAAAACTAGGACAAGATGTTAAAGATGGTAAAATAAAAAATATTGATGAGATTTTAGATGATAATAAAAAAATCTTAGAACCAGAAATTGTAGATTTATTATTAAATGTTAAAACAGATTTAATTTCTATAGGACAAGCAAAAGGTAAGTTTGGTGGTGGAAAAAGAAGAGCATGGAGACAGACTCAGAGAAAAACAAAAGAAGGAAATGTTTTGAAATTTTCTGCCATGGCAGTTGCAGGGGATGAAAATGGACATATAGGTATTGGGGAAGGAAGTTCAATTGAAACTCTTCCTTCAAGAGATAAAGCAACAAGAAAATCTAAATTAAATATTTTTAAAATAACAAGAAAATGTTCTGCATTTGATTGTGCTTGCTCAGACCCTCATACAATTCCTTTTGAAGTTATGGGAAAGGCTGGAAGTGTTAAAATTAAATTAATTCCAGCACCCCAAGGAACAGGTTTAGTGGTTGCAAATGAATTAAAGAAAATTTTGAAACTTGCAGGAATTAAAGATGTTTATAGTAAAACTTCAGGAAAAACAAAAACAACATTTAATTTAGCTAAAGCATGTATTAAGGCTCTTAAACAAACAAACAGAAAATGATAGCAGTAATTAGAATTAAAGGACAAGTAGCACTTAGAAAAACAGTCAAGGAAACTTTGGATAGGCTGAGACTTAGAAGAAAGTATAGTTGTATTGTAATTGAAAATCCAAATGAGGCTCAATTAGGAATGATAAACAGTGTTAGAGATTTTGTTGCATTTGGTGAAATTAATGAAGAAACTTATAATAAACTAAAAGAGGCTCGTGGTAAAAAAGGAAAGAAATTTTTTAGATTGCATCCAGCAAGAGGTGGAATGAAAACTAAACTTCATTTTCCAAAAGGAGTTTTAGGAGATAATAAAGAAAAAATAAATGACTTAATATTGAGGATGTTATAATGAAAATAAAGAAAAGAAAAAAATCATCAAGACATCATGGAAAAGGGATGGGAACTAGTGGAACAGGAGCTAGGAAGAACCAAAGAGATTCAGGACATCGTGGTGGAAAAGGAATGTCTGGTTCAGGAAAGAGAGCAGACCATAAAAAAACATTAATAACAAAACTTTATGGAAATAAATATTTTGGAAAGCAAGGAATTACTTCAAGAGGGACAAAGAGAGATAAGAGATTGAAAATAAATGTTGGAGACATTCAAAATAAATATAAACCAGGAGAAATTGATCTTTCTAAATATAAAATTCTTGGAACTGGTGAAGTAAAAGATAAATTTATTATAAAAGCTAAAGAAGCTTCAAAATCAGCAATAGAAAAAATAGAGAAAGCAGGTGGAAAAATTATTTTGCCAGAAAAGAAAGTTATTGAAACTCCTTTGGTTGAGCATCCAAAGAAAAAACCAAAAGAGAAAAAAGTTGAAGAAACTAAAAAAACTGAATAAACATGGACTTACGAAAAATATTTAATCTTATTCCAGAGGTTAAAAAACCTGAAGAGAAAAAACTAGGATTTAATGTAAAACTAAAATGGACTCTAATAGTTCTGGTTGCGTTTTTTATTTTAGCAAATATTCCTTTGTTTGGGCTTTCAAATAATGCTCTTGAAAGATTCAAGTATTTAGCAGTTCTGCTTGGAACTAATTTTGGAAGTATAATTTCTCTAGGAATTGGTCCAATTGTTATGGGTTCTATTATTTTACAATTACTTTCAGGTTCTGGAATTTTGAAGATAGATACTAATACTCCTGAAGGAAGAAAGTTTTTTCAAGGAATTCAAAAAATTCTAGTTTTCTTTTTTATAATTTTTGAATCAATTGTATATGTAGCTATGAAAGGTCTTGAAGCAATGCCTGGACTTATGGGCATAGTTATATTTCAATTAATCTTAGGGGGATTAGCTATTTTTTACATGAACGAACTTTGTGAAAAATGGGGTTTTGGGTCTGGTGTTAGTTTATTTATTGGAGCAGGAGTTTCATTACGTTTATTTACAAGTGCGTTCCAGTTCATAAATCAGCAAGGAAGAAATTGTTTAGCTGATTTTAGTAATACGCCTTGTTCAGGTAAGGTTTTTGTTTTAATTCAATCAATAATTAATAAATATCCTGTGGAAATTCTGTCCGCAGTTGCCACAATTTTAGCAACGGTTGTAATTTTCTTGATAGTTGTTTGGGCTCAATCATTAAAAGTTGAAATTCCTTTGTCTTTTGGAAGATTAAGAGGTTATGGAATGAAGTGGCCTTTGTTATTCTTTTATGCTTCAGTGATACCTGTTATTTTGACTGCAGCTTTAATAGCAAATATTCAATTGTTTGGAGGTTTGCTTCAAAATTGGTTAGGGCATCCTACTTTTTTAGGAAATTTTGTTGATGGGAGGGCAATTTCTGGTTTGGCGTTTTGGATGCATTCAACTAATTTATTAGATTTAATTGTTAGGGGAGGTTTTTTATGGAAATATTTAATTCAGGGATTTACACATATAATTTTCTATATGGGATTTGCAACTTTATTTTCAATTTTTTGGGTTAAAACTTCTGGAATGGATTCAAAAGCTCAAGCTAAAAAAATTGCTTCTTCAGGGTTGCAAGTTGCTGGATTTAGACAAGATATAAGAATTTTAGAAAGTATTTTAGATAGATATATAATGCCTTTAACAGTGATGGGTGGTTTAGCTATTGGGTTATTGGCTGCATTTACTGATTTATTGGGAGCATTGGTTTCAGGAACTGCAATGTTGTTAGTAATTATGATTTTCCATCAGTTTTACCAGAATATTGCTCAGCAACATATGACTGATATGAATCCTGGATTAAGAAAATTCATGGGGGCCGGTAGTTAATGGAAGAAAATAATGAAGTTAAGAAAGCTGTTGAAGAAATAAAAGAACATTCAGAAGAACCAACTGCTAAAGAGGTTGAACAAAGACAAGAAAATATAGAAGTTCAAGAAGAAAAAGTTAAAGAAGTTGAAGCTGAAAATCCGGAACTTAAAGAAGAAACTCCAGTTGAAGAAGAAACAAGATCAATCAAAGAAGATAAAAGTGGAAAGAAAGACTCTGAACAAGTTCGGGTCTCGTCTGCTAGTGAAACTAGAAGCAAACAAAAAGAAGGAAGTTTTAGACCAATTATTATTATTATGTTAGCATCTCTAGTAATAGCTTCTTTATGGGATAAAGTTCCAGCAATAAAAGATAGTGTTCATTTTATCTTGGATCCAACTGCTGGTGCAGCTTTAGGTTGGGATTTGAATTGGGGTATGTTAATTATCGTGGTTATAATCACTATTTTTACTACGCTTGTTCAAAAATATGCAACAGATCAAGAGACTTTGAAAGAATTGAAAAAAGAACAAAAAGAAATTCAAAAAGAAATAAAGAAATTTAAGCATGATCCAAAAAAGGTCATGGAACTGCAAAAAAAGCAATTTAAATTAATGCCTCAACAGATGAAGTTGAGTATGAGGGGGATAGCTTATACAGGTATTCCATTTATTTTATTTTTTAGATGGTTTAGAGATTACTTTAGTGCACTAGAAGCAGCAGGAGAACCAGTTAAATTATGGTTAGGTATGAGTTGGTTTTTATTTTACCTATTAGGGGCCATTATTTTAGGTTCTATTCTTAGAAAAAGGATGGATGTTGTTTAAAATGAAAAAAAATCCAGAACAAGAGTTAGCATTTAAGTTTCAGGTAATGGAACAACAAATCATGGCGGTTCAACAACAATTACAAGCGGTTGAGCAAGCACTTGTTGATATAACTTCTTTGAATGTGGGGTTAGATGAGATTAAAAAAGATAAAGAAATTCTTGCTCCAATTGGAAGAGGAATTTTTACAAAGGCTAAACTCATTTCAGAAGAATTGACTGTTGATATTGGTGGAAAAAATTATGTTAAGAAATCTATCTCAGATACAAAAAAATTAATTCAAGAGCAAATTGAAAAATTGGAAGAAGTTAGAGAGAACTTAAATCAAGAATTAGAAAAGATTAATGAAGAAATAACAAAAGTTATGCTTGAGCATCAGGAAAAAGTTAAGGGGAAAAATTAACAAACCTTCTTAACAAAAGCTGAATATTTCATAACTCCTAATTCTGTAATAATTCCTGTGATATATTTTTTTGCAACAAATTCAAATGTGGGATTTTTAATTTTAATTTTCTTCGGAGCTTTGTCCCAAACTTCATTTAATTTTCTTTGTTCAATTGGAAGTTTCTTTTTTGTAAATTTCCAAGAATCAGCCACAATATAAACTGGAATCTTCTCTTCTTTAGCAATCCTCGCAATTACTTCTGAACCAATTTTATTTATTACACCATTTCTTACAAGGGCATCAGCGCCAAGAAAAACTTTATTTGCTTTTTTTGTTCCTTGTTCTTTTGCCAAAGCAACACCTAAAGCAGAATCAACAAACATTGTAACTTTTATTCCTGCTTTCTTTAATTCTCTTGCTGTTTTTCTACCTTGAAACAATGGCCTTGTTTCTGTATTATATACTTCAAACTTTTTCTTTTTAGAATAAATTAAAGCGCCAGTAACATTTGTTGAATGGCAATGAGTAAAAACCACATCATTTTTCTTAATTAATTTCAACACACTCTTATTAATTTTTTCTTGAGCTTCATCAAAATGATTTAAAAGTTTATCATAAGGAATTTTATCTGCCATCTCCAAAACATTTTGCATCATTGGTTCAGTTGGACGAGAATTAAGTAATTTTTTCTTTGAAGCTTTTGTAGGAATTAAGTGATAAGCTCTTAAAGCGGCTTTTGCAACATTTCTAGCACCTTGGATTTTAATCTCTTTTATATTTTTAACTATCTGATTAAACCTCTTTTGATCCATGGAAACTACAACTCAAGAAAGTTTAAATATCCTGCTTTTTTTAGGACCTCATGCTTGAATCTCTAGTTAATCCAAAAAGACAGGTGAAGGGACCTTGGAAAATGCTTTTTGTTGGTATTATTTATGCATCACTTTCATTAATTTTAGTTCATTGGTTTTTTTCAAATGATCCCGACTTATCAAAAGCTTCTGGTATGATGGTTGTTCTTTTTTGTATACTGTTTACTCTGCCTTATATGTATTTTATTATAAAAAGAGAAGAAAAAGAAGATGAAACAGTAGAAGGATTCGTCGGAGTTTGGAATGCACATAAAGATGCATTATACGCATTTATGTGGCTTTTTTTGGGTTTTATTATAGCTTTTTCTTTTTGGAATATTGTTTTTCAAGACGCGAATTTATTAAATTTTCAACTACAGAGTTATTGTAGAATAAATAACCCTACGGATGTAGAAGGGTGTATTGCACAATACGTCCCAGGAGAAAGTGAAGCTCTAGGTGCAGCTGTGAATGAAATGAGGCTATTATCTATAATAGAAAATAACATTTATGTGATGATTTTTACATTGATATTTTCATTAATATTCGGAGCGGGGGCCATTTTTATTCTTGTTTGGAATGCAAGTGTAATAACCGCGGCAATAGGCGTTTTTACTAAATATAATCTTAGTCAAATTCCAATGGGGATTGGAAGATATATGATCCATGGAATACCTGAAATTGGAGCATATTTTATAACTGCACTCGCAGGAGGAATGTTTGGTGTTGGAGCTTTAAGACATGGTATTAAAAGTGAAAAATTTCTCAAAGTTCTAGAGAATAGCATTATTTTATTATTTATTGCAATTCTTATTGTAATTATAGCTGGCATAATAGAAGTTTATATTACTCCTACATTATTCAGGTAAAGTTTAAAAGTTCTATAGTCTAAAATAAATCATGGAACCGTTGATATTAATTACAATTTTCATTAGTTTTTTCTGCGCATTTTTTGTTCTTCCTTTTTGGATAAAAAGGGCAAGCAGAGAAGGGTTGATAGGAAAAGACATGCATAAAAAAGATAAAAGAGAGGTTGCAGAAGCAGGCGGAATTAGTGTTTTATTTGGATTTTCTATAGGGGTTTTATTGTATGTGGCAATAAATACTTTTTATTTTGGAAATACCGAATTTCTTATTCCCTTGTTTGCAATATTAGTTACTTTATTTATAGCTACGAGTTTAGGGTCTATAGATGATTTACTTGGTTGGAAAAGAGGTTTAAGTAAAAGTATTCGATTAGTTATGATGTTTTTTGCCGCAATTCCTTTAATGGTAATTAATGCAGGTCAATCTTCTATGATGGGTATGGATTTTGGATTATTATATCCTTTAATTTTAATCCCATTGGGGGTAGTCGGTGCTACAACAACTTTTAATTTTTTAGCAGGGTATAATGGTTTAGAAGCAAGTCAAGGAATTTTAGTTTTAGGTGCTTTAGCTCTTGTAACTTTTCTAACTGGGAATCCTTGGTTAAGCGTGGTTGCTTTATGTATGGTTGCTGCTTTATTTGCATTCTACATTTTTAATAAATATCCTGCCAAAATCTTTCCTGGAGATACTTTAACTTATCCCGTAGGAGCATTAATTGCAGTAATTGCTATACTTGGTAATATTGAAAAAATTGCAATTTTTTTCTTTATTCCGTATATTCTTGAAGCAATTTTAAAAATAAGAGGTAAATTAAGAAAAGAAAGTTTTGCAAAACTAAACAAAGATGGAACTTTAGAAGTACCTTATGAAAAAATTTACGGTTTAGAACATTTGGCAATAAAGATTTTGAAAAAATTCAAGAAAAAAGTATACGAAAATGAAGTTGTTTTATTAATAAATGGATTTCAATTAATAATAATTGTACTTGGATTTTTGTTATTTATATAATAACAAATGTTTTAAATAAGAAACTATTCTAATTGAAAAATGGATGATGTTAAACGAGATATAGAAAAAGGCAAAATTATGGAAATTGAAGGAGATCATAATACAATAGAAATTGGAAGTGCCAAAAATATCGAGGTAAAAGGTAAAGATAATGTTGTTAAAATTGAAGAAAAAAGTAATAACAATATAGATATAAAAAAAAGTTTCAATACTAGTTTAAGTTTTTTCAAACAAAAAAAAGTTATAAGTATTCTGGTAATTGTTTTATTTTTAATTCTTTTAATTGGAGGGACTTGGATAAGAACGCAAAATCTAGATCTTCTTAAAGATACTACAACGGGTGAATATATCCCTTTGGCTTTAGATCCTTTTTATTTTTTAAGAATTGCCGAGACAATTTTAGATACAGGGGGGAACTTGCCTAAATTTGACACTATGAGGGGTCCTTTTAATGTAAATTGGCCCCCGGTAGTTTTGCCAAATATTTTGGTTATAATGTATAAAATAACAAATATTTTTGGAGATTATTCTTTACAATTCATTGATATTCTTTCTCCAGTGATATTTTTCATATTGGGTTTAATAGTTTTCTTTTTCCTTGTATATATTTTAACAAAATCAAAAATAACAGCTCTATTAAGTAGTGCTTTTTTAGCATTTATTCCTTCTTATCTTTACAGGACAATGGCAGGTTTTTCAGATCATGAAGCTATAGGGATGCTTACATTTTTTGCTGCAATGCTTTGTTATAGTATAGCCTTGATTCAATTAGATAAAAAAAATAATCTCTCTAAGATCAAGAAAATCTTTCCTTGGGCATTATTAATTGGATTTACTACTGCATTTAGTATTGTTTCTTGGGGGGGTATTGCTAATTTTCTTTTTATGATTATTCCTGTTGGATTTTTTATTTTTTGGTTAGTTAAATGTAAAGAATATAAAAATAAACAACCCTTAGATTTAATTTTATTTTATATTATTTGGATAATTTCTACTATCTTATTTGGAATGTTATTTGGATTAGAAGCGTCTTCCATAATAAATAGGTTTTTGAGCACCAAAGGATTAGTTGGTTTGTTTGTTCTAGTTTTTATAATTGTTGATTATTTATTAATTAAGAATGAAAATAAAATAAAATCAATTAAGAAAAAATATAGGGAAATTTATAGTTTTGGGATAGCAATTATTTTAGGCATTATTTTCTTAATCATAAAAGGTGAAAATATTTTTCAAATGCTCGGTTCTATTTGGAGTAGTCTTTTACATCCTTTTGGTACTGCAAGGGTTTCTTTAACAGTAGCAGAAAATGCCCAGCCATATCTTAAGGATTGGATTGGTCAAACCGGAAAAACTTTCTTTTGGATGTTTATAGCAGGTCTAGTATTTATTGGAATTGAAATTGGAAAAAAGATAAATTCGAAAAAAGAAAGAAATTTATTTATTCTTTTTTGGATTATTATGTTCTCTGGTATTTTGTTTAGCAGAATTTCTTCATCACATTTATTAAATGGGTCTAATTTTATTAGTCAAGCATTTTATCTTATAGGGCTATTTGTTTTCCTCTTTTATACTGCAAAACTTTACTTTAATAATAAGATAAAGATAAGCCCAGAATTAATTATTATATCTGTTTGGATGTTTTTTATGGTTATTTCTGCAAGATCCGCTATAAGATTCTTTTTTGTATTAACATCCATTATGTGTTTTTCTGTAAGTTTTTTCGTAGTAAAAACATGGGATTATTTGAAAAGAAACAAGGATGAATTAACAAAACTTTTGTTGATAATTATTTTAATATTAGGTATTTTGGGGGTAGGATATAATTTAGTTAATTTCTATAAAGCTTCAAAAACACAGGCTGCATTTACAGGCCCTTCTGCAAACACTCAATGGCAAAATGCAATGTTTTGGGTAAGAGAAAATACACCTGAAAAAAGTTTTTTTGTCCATTGGTGGGATTATGGTTATTGGGTTCAATACCTAGGAGAGAGACCCACTATTGCAGATGGGGGGCATTTCCAAGGGGCATTTAGAGACCATCTAATAGGAAGATATTTATTAACCACCCCTTATCCTGAGACTGCTCTAAGTTTTATGAAATCAAATAATATTTCTTATTTATTAATAGATCCAACAGATTTAGGCAAATATTCAGCATATTCTAAAATAGGTAGTGATTCAGAATGGGATAGATTTGCTTACTTAAGTGTATTTATAGCAGATAAAAGTCAAATACAAGAAACTTCAACAGGAACAATAAAAATTTTCCAAGGAAGTATTGGAGTTGATGAAGATATAGTTTATACAGAAAATGGTTCCAACTCTAAAATATTTATTCCTGGACCTACATATGATGAAATAGGGAATCCAGACTACAAAGCAGGAGTTGGAGGAGTTATGCTTGAAACTGTTGAATCAAATGGAAGCTCATTCTCAAAACAACCGGAAGCGATTTTTGTATATAATGGTCAACAAATAAAAATTCCTTTAAGATATACTTATTTCAAGGGAAAAATACACGATTTTGGAAAAGGTATAGATGGAATATTTTATATATTTCCTAGAATTTATCCTTCAGATCAAGGGGGGGTTTCATTTGATGATTTGGGTGCTGGATTATATTTATCACCAAAGGTTTCAAAGAGCTTATTTTCCCAATTGTATTTAATGGATGATCCATTTGAAAATTATGAAACTGTAAAATTAGTTCATTCAGAACCTGATCCAATTACATCTAGTCTAAAATCACAAGGGATGGATTTAGGAGAAATTGTATATTATCAAGGATTTAGGGGACCAATAAAAATTTGGGAAAATCAAGAAAACAATAATATAATTGCTAGAGAAGAATTCGTAAGAGAGTCTGGAGAATATGCAGAATTTGATGATTTAGAATTTACAGTTTAACAATCTTTTTAAACTATTTTTATCCTAATTTATTATGGAAGGAAAAAATCATTCAAAAATAGCTATTGTGATTGGAACAAAAGCTGAATTAATAAAAACTTTTCCAGTTATGTTAGAATTGCAGAAAAGAAAAAAAGATTACTGGTTTATTCATACTGGACAACATCCTTTAGGAGATGCCTCTGAAGAATTTGGAGTAAAAAGGCCTGATTTTATTTTAAGCCCTGAACCTAAAATAAGTACAAAGTTTTGGTCTAAAATAAATAGAATCTCTATTCTTTGGTTTTTTGCAATGATTCCAAAAATAAGAAGATTATTAAAAAACCTAAAACCCAAATATGTTATTTATCATGGAGATACCATGAGTACGGCTGCTGCAGCAATAGGATCAAGTAAATTATTAAACAAAAAGAAAGGTTGGGAAAATGTACATCTTGAAGCAGGATTGAGAAGTGGTTCACTATTAGAACCTTTTCCAGAAGAAATTTCAAGGCAAATTAGTGATAGATTTTCTGATATTCTTTTAGCAGTATCTGATTTATCTGAAAAAAAATTAAAAAAAGACAAAAGAATCTCTGGTGAGATAATCAAAATAGGAAATACAATAATTGATTCACAAGACGACCAAATAGGTATAGGAATTGTAATATCAAATCACACAAGACAGTTAAGAACTGATATTGATTCTAACGATGGAATTGGAATTAGTGGTGGAAGTGCATTATTTTTAGGAAATATTTGTGGCGGTGGCACTACATTTGAAAGAGAGGGATGTTCAGATGTTAATACT
>CAZWIB010000010.1:1403-16475 GCA_964634225.1 Candidatus Woesearchaeota archaeon | reverse complement strand
CATCTGAATGACTAACCATGTTAGGGTCATCTTCATCTATTTCTAATGTAAAGTTCATGCTACCTATTGCTTCACTTATGTCATCTTTACATTTAATGTATATTGTATGATCCCCTTCCGTAAGAGCATTGAATATTTGTTTATGTTGATTAGATTCTGTTTCTATGAAAGGGATATTCGCATTGTTTTGAGAAAGTCCATAATAACAAGTCGCATTTCCATTTTCTAAACCACCAGTAGTAATTACTTTAAGATTAATAGTAGGAGGTGAGTTTCCACTTGTTAAAGTGTCTTCACTTTCATAAGTTTTATCTTCCATCTCAAGTTTTATTGAATCTATTTCCAGCCCATAACTTAGTATATAATCCTCTAAAGAAATATCTCTTTCTATCCCATACTCATAAAGAATATTATTATTAATATTTCCTGAGCTGTCATTGCAGCTAATATAAACTTTATTAATTCCAGGAGCAACAGTTACATTTATACCTGTAATACAAATTCCAGCCCCATTTTCATCTTCACAATCTTCCATATCATTCACCATTTCTGAATAATCTAAATTAGAAGAATAATCATACCTACAGTCTGCTTCCTCGTTTAAATGAACACTTAAATCAAAATTTTCAGGATTATATGGCCACTCTTTTTCTTCAGGATCAAATTTTGTCACTTGAGGAGCATCTTCATCTGGTCCAGATTTTATACAATAATTTATAACCCATTCATTAACATTAAAATTACCCCAAGTATCCCGACATCTTATTGAGAGACTTGTATCACCTGTTGTTTCTTGGTTAGTGATAGTAAGATCTTCTTCTGGTAATGAATCAATAAGTGGAACATTAACACTAAAAGAGTGTTCGATTAGGAGGGTATTTCCAGTTTCTGGATAATTTGGCATATCTTCATATACCTCATCAACATATGGTCCAAAACCATATTTACATCGTGCGAGTTCATCAAGTGTTAAATTAAATTCTATTTTACTATTTTCAAAGAAACAACCACCATTTATTTCCCATGGATCACTGCCAGCACCCATTTTGTAATCTTCGCCTGTATAAATTATATTTTCTACCTTCGGGGATGTTTCTTCAAATGCTAAAGAAATACATTGTGGCTTGTCAGTATCTTCATTTATTATTGAACAAGATTGTCCTAATGATTCACATTTGTATTTTGTACAAGGAGTTTCACCAGTATTACATACATTACAATTAACTCCTTCTGTTGGGGCTTCCCATGGAAGACATTTAAATTCCACATCTAGTTTTTTCAATCTCTTTTCTTCCTTACCTCTCTTTTTAAGTCTTCTACATTCTACAGGGCCTTGTTTATTTTGCCATTTTCTCATATATTTTCTACTATCCCACCCCCATGTCGCACCCTCTCTTTGAACAAAACTTTCGCTTCCCCCATAATTTTCATTATGTTGTTGATCTATTATTGCTTTCAATATATCTTGGGTATCCCCCTCCCCATAATTTCCACCAAGTGTTTTTGGAGGATTAATTGTACCAGTTGTTGTGCTATATTTTTCATAATTGGTTTTGATGATATTTTGAAAAGAATTTTCCATACTCCCTTCTTCCATATTTTCTTCTTGATTAAACATTTCTAAAACATTTATTTTACAATGTTGGACATTTGAACCGCTCTGCAATTGTTTTCCCTTACAAAAACTACCCTTGTGTGGCCAAATGGCATCCCTTAAACAAAAATCATTTTTTCTTGTATCTATGTCAAAACCAGGCATAAAAATTGTTTCAGAATCAGGTTCATAAGCATAACCCCCTTTTCCCCAATCTTCATTGTAATTCATAGATAATCCACAATCTCCTGCACGTACACAAAAATCATTCATTTGTTCGTAAAATTCTGGAGAAAGAGAATTACAATTTCCTACACAAGTCCATCTATGTGAAAAATCAGCTCCTGCATCTTTAAAAAATACTTTAGAATTCTGATCTAGAATTCCACAATTTTCTTTTTTGATTGAAGTCTCGGCTTCTGCGGGTTCTTTAGGATATCTTGGAAGACAAAGAGCAACATCATAAAAATTTCCTAAGTTTCCTCCTGAACCTCCAGTCTCAATCTCTTTAAAAATACAATTATTATTGCTCTGACACTCTGTTGTCATTTTTCCTACAAGTTCATTTCTTTTTTCATTTACCATATCATATTTTGCAATATCTTCTTCATCATTTTCATTAAATATTTTTGTTGCTTCTTCATTTATTTGATTATTAAAATTAGAAGTTATTTCAAAACATTCTTCTGCATAATTTGGCACACAAAAAGCCCTATTTTCCAATTCCCCATCCTTTGTACCTTCTTGACAAATTTCAGTTCTTCCATCCCCACAACTATCATATCTTATTTCACCTTGATCACAAACTTTTTTCCAATGCGTACTTCCTGGAGCAGCATAACCCTCTTCTACAAGATCCCCATCATAAACACAATAACTTTCACCATTTTCCATATTCGCACCCCCTTTTCCTTCACCAGCACAACCAAGAGATATACAACCTTGAGTTCCATCATCTTTTAAACCACAAATTTCTTGCCCTTGGATACAACCTTCTGCAATATCTTCCCGGTTATTACAAGAATCAAAATTATAAAGATCCCCGTCGTCACAACTTTGAGAATCTCCTGCATCACAAAAAACACCATATTGTTCTAAAGAAGAATCTGAACAAAAAGTATCTAAGAAAAATTCACCCCCAATATTTGCACACTCTCCTCGCATACCATAAGTACATATACCTCCAGAACTTACACACGCTCCCCAGTCAGCACTATTTTTTACATCTTTACATTCATTATAATCTATATCTCTGAAATCTAATGGATTTCCCAAATTATCAGATCTTTGTTTACACTCTATTTTAGATTCCCAATATGTTTGTTCATCATTAATCACACAACACCCTTCTTTCCAATCATCTAAATTATCACAATTATCTTCGTTTTCGTCCCATACCAAACCAGCATCTTCACAAGTTATTTTTGGAACATATGACATACACTCAGCATTGTCATAATCTATACAAGCACCCACCCCACACTCACTAAAACCAGCAAAATCACAAGTTACTCCAGGGGCAAAAGGAGAATTAGTATCACACTCATTTTCTTCCACAAAATCACAAAATCCTCCATTTGTGGTTGTCACACAACAACCAGTTCCTGCAGAAACAATATTAATAAATAAAACAGAGAAAATAATTGCAAATAAAAAAATTATCTTACTTTTTTGGTTTTTAATAATCTTCATTTTAAGATGAACCCTTTACAGCGAATCTGAATTTTTCTCTAAATTCTCTAAATTCTACTGTATATATTTTTGTTAAACCACTTGTATAATATGTTATTTTATACTCGGGAGAGTTTAAAACATATGCGATTTCATCAAAAGTACCAACCTTTGTTTCACTTTCAATTATGGTCTGTGCAACTTTCCCTAAATTATATAATTTTGTAGGGAATTCTATTTCAAAATCTTTTTCTCTTGAAGTATCTCCGTCTTTCATCAATGTCAATTCCGCATCCAATTTTATCATTAATTTATCTTCAACCAAATCAACTTCAAAATCATTATATTTTTCATCAACAGTATATCCTTTTTCTCTATAGCTATCAGCCAAATCCTTAAAACAATAATCTTCTAAATCTTTTGAAAGTTCATCTTTAAGCTCTTGTTCCATATGATTTACTATTGAGGGTTGCTGTACCACACAAAGATCATTTGTGCTTGTATAACATAAATAAGAAATATCCCAATAGGGTTCAGTTCCAAACTTGAATTTAATACTAAGTGGGTTTTTCATATAACCTCCCTGCATAGGCAAAACCCTTAAAGTTTCTTCAACCACTCCGCTTACACAGGATTTTAAAAAAGAATTGGGATTAACTACTTCTGGAACGGCCGGAGCCCTTTCACCAACTTTCCCTCTAAACATAAAAAACAACACAACCATTGCAACAACAAGTATTGCTATGATAATAAAAATAGTAACTTGCCCCCTTTTGTTAGCCATACTTATTATATGACATTTTAATTTAAAAACATTTGTTCAATTAATTTAATCTTCAGTTTCAACCCTAGGAGCCAGAATAAAATTAATTTCCATGCTGTTAATTCTCAAATCCATTTTCAAAGGATGATCATTAGCAAAATTTAAAATAGTTTTTTCACAAAGCTTAGAACCTTTAAGGAATTTTTGTAAATATCCTAAACTATATCTTGATTTGCAATTTTCTGCTTTAATAAAAGCTTCATCTCCTGAAAATTCAGCTCTTGCAGAATTCAAACTCTTTGCTTCAATTATAAATTTTCCTTCTTCAATAATAAATGAACAAGCATCATCAATAACAGAACAATCATCAACAGCGTCAATAAAATCCATTGAATTCATTTCAACTTTTGAACTAAACTCTAAATTTGGCATTTCTTTATCCTCTTTATCTATCTCAATTAAATTCAAAGTAAAATTTCTCTTAATTCTGTCTTGTATTTCAATACATAATTTGTTATCTTCCCTTGATAAAATCAAGGAACTTTTTGCCCCACATCTCTTTAAGATTTTTTTTAAATCATCTAGATTAATACCTAAAACTTCATTTTCAACTTCAAATTGTGAAAAAGCCTCTTTTGAAAGGAAAAATCTAATCATTGCTACATTGGCAGGATCAATTGCAATAACCCCCATACCAGTATTATTTAATTTAAACTTAACTTCTGCAACTAATTCAGAAAGAAGTTCAACAGCCTTAGATAAATGTCCAGGATTCTCAAGTTTGATTAGCATGCTTAGGAAAATAATGGCGGTCTTTTAAATATTGTTGTAATTATAATAAACAATATAAAGTTGAGAGTATTTTTTTGCAAATGGATGAGAAGAGTTTCAAAGAACAAAGAATTCGGAAAATAACTAATTTATACTATTCTAAACCAGAGATACAAAAATTAATTTATAGATTTTCTAAGAATAGGGAAATATGCCCCAAATATTTTGAAGGTTTTGGAAAACGTCCAGATTCTTTTCATTATCCAAACGATGTTTTTGAAATGGTCAGAAAAGGAGCCACTTCTTTTCATTGTTCAGAAGAACTTTGGGAAGATCCTATGAAAATTATTACAGGGATGACTGAAGAACAATCAAATGAATTAAGAATTGGATGGGATTTAGTAATAGATATTGATTGTAAATATTTTGATTTTAGTAAAAAAGCTGCAGAATCAATAATTAAAGTTTTTAAAAATCATGGAATAAAAAATATGGGCATAAAATTTTCAGGATCAAAAGGTTTTCATATAATTCTTCCTTGGAAAACATTTCCTCAACAAATTGCAGGAGAATCAATAAAAAACCTCTTTCCTGAATTACCAAGAAAAATAATTTCTTATATTCGTTTTAAAGCTGAAAAAGAAATGAGGGGTTTATTACCTGAAAATTTTCAAGAACAATTCAAAAATGTTGAAATAAAAAAAGGAATTAAATGTAATAACTGTCGAGAAATTGCTTTAGAATATGAACTTGTAAATTATTTTTGTCCAAAATGTCATAGACAAGAACTTAGAAAAGTATTCCAGGGAGAACAAAGAGATTATAAATGTCCTGATTGTAAAGTTGATTTCGAAATAAAAAATTCAAAGAATATGTATGGTTGTGAAAAATGTAATTTAACCTCGGAAAAAAATCCCTCAAATTTTTCCAAAGATATTGAAGTAGATCTTTTTGATTTAATGGGGTTAGATTTAATATTGGTTTCTCCAAGACACTTGTTTAGAATGCCTTATTCTTTGCATGAAAAAACAGCTTTAGCAAGTGTTGTTTTAGATCCTTCCGAAGTTTCCAAATTTGATTTAAAAGATGCAAATCCTTTAACAGTTCAAGTAAAGGAGTTTATGCCTGAATCTCAAGAAGGAGAAGCAGAAGAACTAACAAGAGAAGCTTTAGATTGGGCAAAAGAAAATCAAATCAAATCAGGGGTTTCAGAAGAAAAAATTAAAGGAAAATACGCAGATTTTAAACCAATTACTCTAAAAAATATCCAAGATTCTCAGTTTCCTCCTTGTGTTAAAAATATTCTAAAAGGAATGAACGACGGTAAAAAAAGAGCAGTGTTTATTTTAATTAATTTATTTCGTTCAATTGGCATGGACAAAGAGGAATTAGAAAAGAAAATTTATGACTGGAATAAAAAAAATAATCCTCAGCTTAATGAAGGCTACATAAAATCTCAGCTTTCATGGAGTTATAGAAAAAAACCAATTATGCCTCAAAATTGTAAGGAATTTTATCAAGGAATAGGTGTCTGTCAACCAGATAATATTTGCACTTCAATAAAAAATCCAGTTAATTATGTCATTAAGAAAAATCACCTATCAAATAAAAAGTAAGAAATGTTTTTAAATTAAAATACACTAAGATGAATATGAAAAAGAATGGGGTTTTACTAGGTTTTTTTGTTTTGATATTTATTTTGCCTTTTGCAATTGCAGCAAACGAAACAATTGAAAGTAAAGCAATAAGTTGTATACAAGATCAAATTAATACAAAAGGTTGTTCAACCTTTGGTCTTGATGATAAAATCTTTGCTTTATTGTCAACTAAATCATGTAAAAATGAACTTATAAGCGTGGATTCTAATGATGAGTGTTTTGGAAATAATGGTTGTACAATTACAACAACTTCTCAAGCAGTTTTGGCTTTATCAGAAGCAGGTTCTGCTACCGATAATTATGTTAATTGGATTTTATCTCAAAATATGACTGTGCCTGGGCTTGACTGGCTACTTCAAATAGAAAGTCCAGAAGCTACTTCTTGTTCCATTATAGATTTAAATGATAATACATATCAAGTATCTATAGCCGAAGATAAAAAATTAACTTTAGCAAACACCTTAAATTGTTTAACTCTTGATGAAGGGGGTTATTGGTTAAAGATAAAACCTTCTTGCTATAATCAAGAATTCGAGATTACTTGTGACCAATCTTTTCAAACAAGTTTCTTATTTAAGAAAGGAATTTCACAAACAATTTATGTTTTAGATGAAGTTGAACAGTCAGCAGGAGGGGGAACAACTGTTACAAAACAAATTAGTTCTAACTGTTTTAAACAAGGAACTTCTTGTGATTATGAAAGTACTTTATGGGCAACACTTGTTTTAAAGAAATTAGGTTATGATGTTTCTTCTTATCTGTCTTATTTAATTGCTTTTGAAGAAGATAATGAAGGCCTTCTTCCAGAATCTTTTTTATATTATCTAACTGGTGAAAGAGATTTTCTTAATCAATTAATATTCAAACAAAAAGGAAATAAATATTGGGATGAAGCACATGATAGATATTATGATACTGCTGTAGCTTTATTGACTCTTTCTAGCGAAAGTTTTGATGAAAAGGATAATACCTTAAACTGGCTTGGAGAAACACAAGATGCTAATGGATGTTGGAATTCAGGAAGTGTTGCAAGCACGGGATTTTTATTATATTCTCTTTGGCCAAAATCAGTAGGCGGGGAAGAAACCTCTGAAGATTGTGAAGATTTAGGAAACTATTGTATTTCAGATATAGAATGTACAGAAGCTAGTGGAAGTATATTAGGATATGATTGTTTTGGTTTTAATGATGTTTGTTGTGATAAAGATAAACTTGCAACAACTTGTTCGAGTTTACAAGGAGAAATTTGTGATTCAACGCAAGACTGTGATGGTCAAATAGATTATACTGCGGCAGGTGTTGGGCTTGATGAAATATGTTGTTTAGGATATTGCCAAGAAAAAACACAAGTTCCAACAGAAAGTGCATGTTCACAAAATTTTGGAACTTGTAGAGATTATGGATGTAATGACGGTGAAAAAGAACTTACATATGAATGTGATTATTCTTCTCAGTCTTGTTGTACTCCCGAAACAAAAAATAGAAGTTTATGGTGGGTTTGGCTACTAATTATTTTAATAGTTTTAACGGGACTTGCAATAGTCTTTAGGGATAAATTAAAAGATTTTTATATGAAATATAAAATGAAAAAATCTAAGGGGCCACCAAGAGGACCTCCAGGAAGAAGACCAAGAATGCCCCCAGTAGGAATGCCTCAAAGAAGACCTGGACCTCCTAGAAAAATTCTACCTTTACGAGGGCCTCCAAGAAGAAGACCACCAGCTCCAGCACAAAGAAAACCTAAAGAAATTGATGATGTTCTTAAGAAGTTAAAGGAAATGGGTAAGTAAGTTCAACAATAAATAAACTTTATTAACTCTATTTTTCTTTATTAATTATGAAAAAAAGTTTGATATTTTTAATGTTGTTACTCTTACCAATTATGTCTGCTGTTCAAGTTGATATGAATCATGAAATAAAACAAGGAGATGTTTTAGTCGCAAAAATATCTGGAAATTTTTTACAACCAATATTAAAAAACAATGTTTATTTTCATAGGGGTTATGTGGCAGTTCCATTTGAATTTGAATTGCTTAAAATAGAACAGGATTATTTCATTTACACTTCAACCTTAGGAAAGATACCTGGCAATTATACAATTACAATAAAAGAAGCAGAATATTACATTGAAGGAGGCCAAACAAGCACAGACGATCTTGTAATTAATTTTTCAATATTAGAGGATTATGCCGATTTTTCTGTTAAACCAGGAGCATTAATAGCAGATGGTGCTTTTTCTTTAGAATTACAAAACTTAAAAGATACAGAATTAACAATTTACATAGATAAAAACGCTTCCCAAGAACAACAAGGTTTTTTTTCATTTTTATCAGGAGTGGGAACCCCAACAGGACAAGCACATACTTTGAAAGCAGGTGAATCTAAACAAGTCACATTAGAATTTGAAAATATTCCTAACGCGACTTTACGAACAGTTCAATTAAGTACGGATAATTTTTCAACAGAAATTTTTGTTTATGCTTTATCTAATGTACAGGAAATAGTAAATGAAACAAACCAAACAGAAGTTAATGAAACAGAAGTTAATCAAACTGGAACCAATGAAACAGTAACTATTAATGAAACAGATGTACCTCCAATATCTCAAACTTGTGAAGAGATTAATGGAAGTATTTGTGAAAGAGGTCAAAAATGTAGCGCAGAACAAATTACAGCTCAAGATGGGATTTGTTGCATTGGTAAATGTGTAGAAAAGAAAAGATCAAAAACAGGACAAATTATTGGATGGACAATAATAATTATTCTTATTGGATTATATATCTGGTTTTATTTTAAAAAATACAAAAAGGCAAAAAAGAAAGTAGATTTACTAAAAGTTGCTGAAGGCAAGAAATAATTATTTTTCTTTAGGCGTTAATTCTTTCAATTTTTGTTCTAATTGTTCATTTTTTACCTGTAAAACTCTTGCAACTTCATCATATCCATGAAGTCTTCTTGTCAATTCACTAAGAATATCACTCCAACCATTATTTGATAAAGCAATTAATTCTGGCTCCATTACTTCTACATTTGCTGGCATATACTTAAACATTAACATAGCAATTTGTCCAATTTCTTCTACTTCTACTTCTACTTCTGCAAAAGTTGAAAAAAAATCTTTTTTATCTTTCATTTCAATAACATCTTTAATATCTTTTTTAACTACTTCAACTCCTTTTTCTTTATCCATACTATCTATTAGTTTACTAAGTGTTTCAGTCAAATGTTCTGCAGGTCTTCCAATTATTTCTAGAATAAATACTGTTCTTATTTTCTTTTTATCTGAACTCATTTTTATTTGGTCTACTTTTTCTAACTAAAAATAATAATGCCACTAAAATACCGAGCCCAATTAGCCCATATAAAGCATAATCACTTTTGTCTAATTTTGTTGTGTTATCTTCACTTTTTATATTTTGTGTATCTAAAACTATTGTATTTGTATCTTCTTCTTGCACTATATTTCCTGTAATTGAACTTTGAGGAACTGTTTCAGAGATATTAGTTTCTTCTATCGTCACATTTTCTTCTGTTTCGTTATTTTGAGGAGATTCCTGTGTTCCATTTTGAATTTCTCCTGGACAGTTATTTACATTTCCAGGTGTTGGAAGATTTTCACACCATCCATTATCAAACTGCAAACTATTATCATTATCTAAAGCACCCCAACTAGAAGTATAATTCACATTGTCAATAAGATTTTCATCTTCATCTATTAAAGTAATGTTCTTTCCAGAATTACTTAATCCTCCACATAAAGTGCTTCCATCAACATGTAATGCTGTACTATTATAAACATCAAAATTTGAATAAACTTCTGTCCCACTACCACCATCCGTAATTATTGCATAACCTCCAGGAGGCAATTTCATTGTATTGTTTAATTTTAATTCCCCATAATCTGTTTTATCAATATATCCTCCCAGAAGATCCTTACCACATAAAGTCCAACCATCTAAGTATATATTATAATTATTATCATTATAGATTTCTATCCATTCATTATAAAATTCATTAAAATTTGGAGCGTACATAATTTCCGAAATAATTACAGCAGAAACACTTGGAGTAATTATTAAAAAAATACCTAATATCAAACAAAATATTTTATTCATTTTTATCCCCATATTTCTCTTGGAAATCAATATATTTAACTTTAATTGCTCTGCACTCTTTAATCCCTTTTGCAATTAATATTTTAGAAAATATTTTATTTTTCAAATACCATCTACACTTTTTTCTTTCTTCTTTATCCAGATAACCTTGTCTTTTAACTTCAATACCAACTACTTCATATTTTTTTCCTTCTAATTTAAAAACAATAAAATCAGGAAATCCTGTGCCAATTGAAAGGGCTTTTAAGAAGGGATTATATTTTCTTTTTGCAGGAACAATATCATCTTTTTCAAAATCAATATTATTCATCCATTTAGATACAATCCATCCTTGTGATTTTAAATCTGCACGAACTTTTGCTTCAAATCTTACACCTGCAGCACGATTTTTTTTACCTTGTTTAGAATAATCAACCTTTTTTTCCATATATATTTAAAATAAAAGAGATATAAAAAAATATCTATAAATCAGAACACGCCTGTGATTTTAAGTACAGCATAAAGCACATAAAGACCTATTATAATTAGAGCTTCTTTTCTCTTTAGTTGCATTTTTGTCCTAAATAAAATCAAGACAATAGCTGAAAAAATAAACAAAAGAGGAAGATCAAAATTAATTAATCCTTTATTTATAGTTAATCCAGAAATTGTAGCTCCAAGCCCCGTTACAAATATTAAATCAAAAATAGTGCTTCCAATTAAATTTCCAATAGCCATTGTGCCTGCATTATGCCTTAATGCAGTAAAAGATACAGCTAATTCAGGTAGACTTGTACCTACACCAATAATTAAAATTCCAATTAAACTCTGAGAAACCCCCCATGCTTCACTAAGCAATACAGCGTTATTAACCACGAAATTACCTGAATAAAGGAGTATAGCTAATCCTGCAATTAAAGATAAAAGTGCCCAAACGAGATTTAATTTCTTAGCATGATTTTCTTCTTTTATTCTTTCTTCCCTAAATATTTGGATAAAATAAATTAAATATATCACTATAAACGTAATTCCCTCAACCCTTGAAATATTTCCATCAATTCCAATTAAAATTAATAAAACAATAGATCCCAACAACATAAATCCATCTCTTAATAATTGTCTTTTTTTAATTGTCAAAACACCAAAAATACCCAATATCCCTATCATCAAAATAATTTGTCCAAATGAACTTCCAATAGCATCTCCAACAATAATTCCAGAAGATTCAACTCCATTCAAAATATTATAAGAACCAGTAATAGTAACAAATAACTCCGGAAGGTCTGTTAGAAAAGCTAAAACTGTTAAACCAATAAACATTCTAGAAATTTTAAGATGTTCTGAAATATTTAATGCTCCTCTAATCATTAATTCAGAACCAAACCATAATCCTATTAACCCAAGTATTGTTAAGATTAATTCAATCATTTTTCTTTCTCCTTATGTATTTTCCAACTTCAAATAATATTAATCCTGAAATGCCAAAAGGTAATATGAACAACCAATTATTTAAGGTCAATGGAACTACTTTGAATGCTAGTGCTAACGGAGTGTAAAGCAATGCAAGATGTAATAAGATACCTGTTAAGAATGCAATGTTCAGCCATTTATTAGAGAAAATTCCAATCTCTTTCAAGGGCTTCTTACTTCTACAAACATAAATAAAAGATAATTCAAAAACAATTCCAGTTGTCACAACCATAGTTCTAACTTGCTCTATTGCCATTCCATGGTTTATTCCAACTAGATATACAGACAAACAAGCAATAAAATTCAATAATCCTCCTAAGATAATAAACTTCCAAATTCCATCCAAAAGACTCCTTTCTCTACGAGGTTTTGTCTCCATAACATTTTCCCCTTTTTCTTTAACAAGACTTACAGCAGGGAAAGAATCAGTAATCAAATTTTTCCATAAAATCTGTAAAGGTAAAATAGGCAAAGGCATTCCAAAAGCAGATAAAATTCCAACAAGTAAAATTGTATCAAAATTAACAGACAGCATATATTTAATAAATTTCTTTATATTATCATAGGCTTTTCTTCCTTGACTAACTCCATCAACAATTGACGCAAAATTATCATCAATTAAAACCACATCTGAAACATCTCTTGCAACATCTGTTCCTCTCTGACCCATTGCAATTCCTACATCTGCAGATTTTAAAGCAAGAACATCATTAATACCATCTCCAGTTATTGCAACTATTTCTCCTTGTTCTTGCAAAATTTTTGTTATTCTTAATTTCTGGTGAGGCGTGGCCCTAGCAAAAATAACTATGTCATTTATCTTTTCTTTTAATTCCTCATCACTCATTTTTTCAAGGTGTTTTGATTCAACTATTTGTCCTTCTATACCTACTTGTTTTGCAATTGCAGAGGCTGTTAATGCAGAATCGCCAGTAATTATCTTAACCTTTATTCCAGCGCCCCTACATCTTGCAATAGCATCTTTTACTTCTTTTCTTGGAGGGTCAATCATTCCCATCAATCCCGAGAAAATTAAACCTTTTTCTTCTACTTTAGATTTTTTTCCAAAATTTTTAAATGCAAACCCTAAAACTCTCAAAGCATCTTTTTCCATTTCTTTAGATGCATTAAGAAGTTCTTTTTTTCTTTTAGCACTAAGTCGTTTTATTTCTCCTTTAACAAGTTCAAATTCAGAAGCTCGGATAATTTTTTCGGGAGCACCTTTTGAATATAAGATATTAGTTCTTCCAGCATCTCTTAATATCGACATCATTTTCCTCTTAAAATCAAATTTAAATTTTTTAACAGAAGGCTCTTGTTCAGTTAATAATTTTTTATCTAAATTTAAATCTAAAGAATTAGATAATAATGCTTGTTCTGTAGGATCTCCCATAATCATATATTCTTTTCCTGCAATTTCATATCTTGCATCATTACAAAGCACACTCGTTTTCAATAATTGAAGAAGTTCTTTGTTTAGTTTTACTTTTTTATTTTTTAAGAAAATATTTTCTCCTTTTTTATCATAAAAATTATTATTAGAAAAAATTCTTTGAATACTCATTTTCTCTTCAGTTATTGTCCCTGTTTTATCTGAACAAATTACAGTAACACTTCCAAGACTTTCAACAGCTGGAAGTCTTCTTATGATAACATTCTTTTTAGACATCAATACAGAAGAAATTGAAAAGGCAATGGCAAGAACGGCTGGAAGTCCCTCGGGAATTGCCCCAATAGCAAGAGCAACGGAAGTTAAGAACATTTCAAAAATATTAAAGTCATGGAATAATCCTAAAAGCATTACAACAATTACTAATCCTATAATAATTAGTCCAAGTTGTTTTGAAAATTTATCCAATCTTTTTTGCATGGGTGTTCTTTGTGTTTCTATTTCTTGTAAAGTTCCAGCAATATTTCCAAAAACACTAGTCATACCTGTAGAAACAACAACTGCTAAACAATCTCCTCTGACAGCTTGTGTTCCAGCAAAAAGCATATTTTCTCTTTTTGCTAATTCTATATCTTGAGCAATTACTTTTGAAATTTTAGAAACAGGCAAACTCTCTCCAGTTAAAATTGCTTCATTTGTCTGAAGATTTTCTTGTTCAATTATTCTACAATCAGCATTTATTTTATCTCCTTGTTCTAGGAAAATAATATCTCCGGGAACCAAATGAGATGTAGGGATTTCTAATCTTTTTCCATCTCTAAAAACTTTGGATTTTTGAATTATTAATTTTCTTAAACTAGCAATAGCTTTTTCAGCTTTATATTGTTGAAAAAAACCAATTCCCGAATTTAATAATACAATTGCAAAAATAACTATGGCATCTAGATTACTTCCAATATAAAGCATTATGGCACCAGCAATAATTAAAATGTAAATCAAAAAAGAATTAAATTGTTGAAAAAGAGTTTTTAATATATGGAATTTTTTAGTTCTTTTTATTACATTTTTTCCATATGTATTTAGTCTTTTTTCTGCTTGCTCTTTAGTTAGACCTTTTTTAGACGTATCAAATTCTTTAAAAATTTCTGGAATAGATTTTGCATGATACCCTCTTTCTTTCATTTTTTTACTAAGAACATAAAGTTTTTAAAGCATATCTTCAATAGATTTTTGTAAGTCAGGTAGTTAATTCCGGAATTCAGCCTTTAATTAAGCAAATGTCGATAAATAACGATATTGAATTCTGAGGAAGGTCCGCCCACTATATACAACCATCTGTGAAAGCAGACTGCCGTGAGGTAGAGCACTGGTACAGAAACGACACAGCTTACTCCAGCCTCCAAAATATCTTTTTGATATTTGGGCCTAGCCAATTTGAAAATACAAATTGACTAAACTATGAATCATGCGAGGAGTTTTGAAGAGTAAGATTTGATGAAACGAGCATCTTGGTTAGTGCAAGTCCTTGAGACGCTAAGTGAAATATTAACATGTTCGGTTCGTACACTGGGCTTAAATTCAGAAAAACGACGAACAACAAAAGGTGGCCTATTCCTGACTTACAGGAATTTAGCCAAAATCCTAAAGGGATGTTTTGAGCC
>CAZWIB010000010.1:0-1303 GCA_964634225.1 Candidatus Woesearchaeota archaeon | reverse complement strand
GGATGTTTTGAGCCTATTCCTGACTTACCTATGTTTAAAAATATTAATTTCTTTAGTTTATTATGGGAGTAATACTCAGGTATAAAGATTTATTAAAAACCTATAAAACACGAGGACACAGAATAAATCATTTGAAAGATTATGAATATATTTTTCCAATAAAATCCAATAAAATTCTTGCAGGAATTATTGGAGATTTAATCTGTGATGGGCATTTGCAAGGAGACCCAAAATGGAGAATTGATTTTACATCTAAATCAAAAGAAGAATTAAAAAGATTTGAAAAAGAAATTAATTCACTATTCAATATTAATGGAAAAATAAGAAAATGCACAACAAATAAATTAAGTAAAAGTTATAATCTCGGAATTAATTGTTCTCCTATTGCAAGAATTCTTTTTTTATCTGGTACTCCTTCAGGACAAAAAGTTTTAACTCCTTTCAACATCCCAAATTGGATAAAAGAAGACAAAGAATGTTTTAGGAGGTTTACTCAAAGAGTTTTTAGCTGTGAAGGAAGCATTATGCATGAACCCCACAGGAGATTACCCCAAGTTAGAATTGAAATGTGGAAATTGGAGACTTTAAAAGAAGACTTAACATTTATAGATGAATTAGCAATATATTTAAACAAACATTTCAATATAAAATCAACAGTCAGAGATTCAAAAAAATACAATCTTAGAAAAGACGGCCTTATAACAAAGCCAAAGAGAATGTATATAACTGGAGAGTCTGTTGTTAAATTTCATCAAGAAATTGGTTTTGAAGGAGAAAAACAATTCAAGATGGAAAAACTTATGGGAGTGCGCTAAAAAGGTTAGCACTTCTGGGCTCAATGGGAATCTGCGACGCGATTGTATCGTATCAAAGACCATAGATGTAGCTCAGGGGGAGAGCACTAGACTGAAGATCTAGGTGTCGTGGGTTCAAATCCCACCATTCCCACTTTTATAGTAGTTCCTAAAATCCATAAACTTATTGGTTCTCAAACTTAAAAATACCAAACAAAAAAAAGAGGTAAAATAAAATACAACTTTTCACGGGGAGAAGCAGAAAATAGTTAAATTTAAGTATAAATAAAAATAAATAGATATACATATATATTAAAAAAGTAGTAAAATGCCAAACAAAAAAAGAGGTAAAATAAAATCCAACCTTTCAGGGGTGGAGAAGCAAGGAAATCTCAAGTCATTATCAAGCTTTGTAATTCCATTATTAATCCTAACATTCTTAATTTCATTAGTTTACGCAACAACATTTATTGACAATACGCAAGGAGAGTTTGATTTAGGAACATATT
>CAZWIB010000009.1:14866-16755 GCA_964634225.1 Candidatus Woesearchaeota archaeon | reverse complement strand
CCACCCAGAAAGTGGTGTTGTTTCTGTTAATGTAAGTTGGCTATTTGCTACATTATAATTAGCTGTTAAAGATCCTGAAGATTTTTCAACAGAATTTCCTATTGAAAATAAATTAAAAATAAAAAAACTAAAAATTACAAATATAAATAAACCCATTAAAATTGATTTGGTTTTAAGAGAATTTTTTTTTGGGGAGGTAACTTTTTTAGTTCGAACAATGCCTTTTTCGTCCCTGTAACTTTTATAGTAATAGGGTCCAAACTTCTTTCCACCTCTTTCAATATACCTCTTATACACCATAGTATTAATGACAAAAAAGATGTACTGTAACTATTTAAATATTATGTAACAAAAATAAAAGCGTACTGAAACTTTTATAGTTTATCTCGGAGAATTTGGTCTTGGAACATAAAAATCCATTGGTGGAGTTTCAGGGAGTTTTGGAGTAACTTGAGGTACTTGGGGTGTTTGAGGAGGTTGGGAAGGGGGGGGTGTTTGAACAACAGTTCCTGCTTTTTCTTCTTCTGCTTGGGCTTTTTTCTTTTTTAAGAAATATATCAATCCTAAAATAAGTAATGCAATTCCAATAATTGCAAGTATTATCACCCAAAGAGACTTACTTTGTTTTTTACATTCAAACACATCTCCATCTTTTGTGGGTTTACCTTCTGAAGTTCCACAATCATTCAAATCTTCACAAGTATAATATTTAAATCCATCTTGTCCACATGCTCCCCACTGACAATGCCAATTTGGAACACAAGCGGCAGGAGCTTCTTCTGTACAAGTTTGTATTTCAGCTGGTTTGCTTAAAGTATTATTACAAGAATTAAGATCCGTACAAGTTCTTGTTTGATTATTATCTATACAACTACCCCAATCACTACAACTCCAATTGGCAATACATTGAGAAGGAAACATTTCTATAATTGCAGAGTGTTTTAATGGCCAGACCTTAAATTTACCTCCACTAATTTGGCAATTATAAATGTAATTAGAAACATTTGCAGTTCCAGGACAATCCACAAGTATTTCATTGGTTCCAATACATCCTCCCGTAAAACTATTAACTGAAACTCCTCCCTCTACATCTTTTATACAAATACTTTCTGAATCGTTATTCAATTTATCAAACCAAATTGTTTTACCTGAAACAGTTAAATCACTTATAATAGCATAACCAAAATAATCATCCACTCCCGAAGTTTCTACATTAATAGGGCAAAGATTTAAAAGATTTTCTGAGAAATTTAAATTAAAAGTAATGGTTGCGTTGTCTTTTTTTAATTCTACTGGTTGTACTCCAATATCTGTATAATCTTCAGATTCATTAAGTAAAGTATTATTTATTTTAACACTATCTATTCCTAATGGGCAAAAATCACCAATTATATTATTATTATTCCCATCACAATAAGTTGTAATATTTGCAGGAGGAACTTCATTACAATTATTTTCATCAATGTAATATGTTGTGTAAGTATCATTTATACAGGGAGCGTCATGTGCTGTCCAATTTGCAGGGCAAGAAGAAATACAAGCTCCACTATCACAAGAATAAAATTGTCCTAATTCTGTTACACAATTATAATCGCCAAAATTAGTAGCGTTATTCACACAATTATATTCTCTGACTGTTGTATTATCTAAACATTCATCTGGATGATTGTAATAAGTAGAAATAATTAATTTGTTAGTATATCCTTCAACAAATCCACTCGTGTTTAAAGTTATTCCCCCATCACTGTCATTACATGTTTGACAAACACCCCCTTCATCTATTGACAAATCACAATCATCATTAATATTATTACATATTTCGGGAGCTCCAGGATATATTGCATTATTATTATCATTACAATCTATTGCTCCACATGCACCTCCCTCTA
>CAZWIB010000009.1:2908-14766 GCA_964634225.1 Candidatus Woesearchaeota archaeon | reverse complement strand
ATTACACATTTCGGTAGCTCCAGGGTATATTGCATTATTATTATCATTACAATCTATTGCTCCACATGCACCTCCCTCTAAAAAATAACCATCATTATCATTATCAGTACATGCTTGACAACCTTCATCTATTAACGTATCACAATCATCATCAACACCATTACACATTTCGGTAGCTCCAGGGTATATTGCATTATTATTATCATTACAATCTTTTAGTCCACAACCCCCTCCGATTTTAAAACCATCATTATCATTATCCAAACACGGTATAGGTACTTGCCCAGTAATCTTTCCCCACATATCTCCAAACCATCCAGCAGAAATAAATGTTAAGGATAAAATTAATACAAAACAAATTATCATCTCTTTTTTCATACCTTTAATAAGAAAAACCTAATTTATAAATTTTCTTATGTTATTATTTCTAATGCGTCTCTGTGTTTTAGAATATGATCTTTTCCCCAGGCCATTTTTGTTCTTGCATCAATTGCTTTAATGAAATTTTTTCCAAAATCTGTGTGTAAATAATTTGCAAAATCTAAGGCAGTAGAACCTTCAGGCAGTAAGAAACAATCTGGCAAAATATTTCCTTTACTATCACCTAATTTATTTGCAGAACCTGGAAAAATTGCAATATATTTTAATAAATCGAATATTGCAGTATTCAAAACTTGCTGAACACCTGTTCCAAATTCAAATTTATCTAAAACATTTTCTTTAATTTTATCTAAAGCTTGTTTTTGTTTTTCATCTAGTTCTTTTAATATCTTAAATTTCTTATCTCCAGGAATATATTCAATTAAATTTGTTTTTGCAGCCTGTCTTAAAGCTAATTCAGAATCAGCAGAGCAAGGAATAATTAAATAATCTATGAATTTATTTTTTAAATTTTCAATGTTTTTTAAAGCGGCTTCATCATCACATTTGTTTGCGGCTATAATCATTGGTTTTGTAGTTTTTCTTAATCCAGCAGCGAATTCTTTTAATTGTTCTTCACTCCAAGCAGTTGATTTTTCAGGAAGATTTAATTTTAATAAAACTTCTTTAACTTGATCTTCATTAATTTTTAATCCTGAAAATTGTTTGGCAACAGCTTCTGAAAATTTAGCTCCTTCCATTTCAGCTTTTCTTGCAAAACCTCTCCAAGCTTTTACTAAAATATTGTAATACCATGTGTTTAATTCATCTTCTAAAAATTTAATATCTTCACAAGGATCGTGATTTTCAGTTGGTTGTCCTTTAATATCTGTTTTACCAGAGGCATCAACTATGTGAATAAACATATCAGCTCCTCTTAAATCATCTAAAAATTGATTTCCCAATCCTTTTCCTTCTGAAGCTCCTGGAACTAATCCTGCGACGTCCATTAATTCAATTGGAACAAATCTTTGATGGTTAATACAAAATCCTTTGTTTGGATTACATTGAGTTTTGAATTCTTTATCGATACAATCAACTCTAACATAACCTACACCATGATTTGCTTTGATTGTCGTAAAAGGATAAGAAGCAATTTCTACTTCTGCTAAAGTTGCTGCTTTGAAAAAAGTACTTTTTCCTACAGATGGTTTTCCAACAAGTCCTAGCAACACTTTATTTTTTCGTAAATTTCTTTAATTTGGTTCATGGCACTATCTAAACCTTTATCATTCATAACAACAAAATCGGCCATCTCTATAAGTTTTCCTGTTTGCTGACCCATAGGATTATCAGGATCAAAATTGTCTCGTTCATCAACTTTTAAAAAATTATTCCAATCTAGCATATCGCTTTGTTTACCCCTTTTAACAATTCTTTCAAATCTAATATTTTGGGGCGCATCAACACCAATTAAAACAAAATGATTTCCTAATTCTTCTCTCATGAATTCTGCTTCTTTAACATTTCTCAAACTATCAATAATAAAATTTTTACTAGAATCTATTCTTTTAAGAATCATTTTCATTAGTGCTCCAGCCCCATGTTCACTTCTCCATTCATCAGCTAGGTTTTGCATATTCCATCGGCTTAGTTCAAGTCCTTTTTCATTTAAACCTTCTATTAAAATATTCCTGGTTTCAAAATATTCAAAACCATTATTTCTTAAAAATTTACTCAAAGTTTCTTTTCCTGCACCAATTCTTCCCGCAATTCCAATAATCATCTAAATATATTAAGAAAAACCTTTAAAAGATTATCTCGCTATGAAAGAGTAAGAAATGAAGAGCCTATAGCTCAGTCTGGTCAGACTGGAATTAAAATTCCGTCAGTGACCCCTGAACTAGAATTAAAGATGTTTCGCAGGCTCAACATCAAAGGAGCCTATAGCTCAGCCTGGTCAGAGCGCTGGTCTTATAAGAGTGCGTTTCGCAAGGAACGTTTTTTCATAGAACAATCTGAGAGATTTAAAATCTCAAAGATCCTCTAAAGTGAATCTAAGAAAGCCAGAGGTCCGCAGTTCAAATCTGCGTAGGCTCATTGTTAGAAACTTAGTAAACACTCAAAAAATTTTATTTTTCAAAAGTTTTTTTAAATCAAAAAACATTATTCCTAATAAAGTAATTAAGGTAGGAATAGAAAGAAAATTATATTCAATTGCTTGTTGAAAATTTCCTTTTAATAAAGATGAAACTCCTCGGGTAATCCCAACTGAATAACAATATTTCCCAAGAACTTTAGAACAAATTGACAAATCATGTGTTTTTTCAACTATGCTTATTGGAAGCAAAGCCAATAAAATTAAAACAATTAAAAAAGTGAATAATCTATATTTAGGGTAAGAAAGTGTAAAGATTCTAGAGAGAGTCTTTAAAATTCCCATTGAACGCCTTTATACTTGTGCTTTGTAGCAATTAAAATAATATCTATTAATGCCCAAATACCACAACCTCCAAGCGTAACAAGTTTCAAAATTCCTAGTCCTACATGTCCCATAATGAATCGATCTATTCCTAAACCACCTAAAAAAATCGAAATAATCAGAGTAGTAGTCCAATTAACTTTTTTGTCAACCATACTTAAACATGGTTTATAATTATTTATAAACTTATCATCTTTTAGTTATCTTTAAAAACTGATTCTTTCTTTGATATTTAAGCCCCTATAGTACAGAGGCCAAGTATTCAGCCCTTTCAAGGCTGGGACCCGAGTTCGAATCTCGGTGGGGGCGTTAATATCTTTGAGTTTAACCTCGCTATACTCATGAAGATACATTTCGTACAGGGCGTTATTTCAAAAGATTTTTATAGTTATTCTCTTTATATTTAGTATGGCAATTGGGGTGACTCTACTTGTTGTAGGAATTATTGTAGTTGTAATTTGGGTATTTGTTGAATTAAAAAGATTTAAACATAAAATATTTGCAATGTTTTTGATTGCATTGATTTTATTTAGTTATTTAGGATTTATGGCTTCGATTAAAGGTCAAGATATAAATTTCAAAACTTTTGATGGGATTAAAACTGCTGGAGGTCTTTATTTTGCTTGGCTTGGAAATGTTTTTAAAAATACTAAATCTATTACAACTAATGCTATAAAAATGGATTGGAAAGGGGATAATAGTACAAGTCAATCGGGTTAAAATGAAAATTTTTATTTTTATATTATTGTTCTTAATTGTTTCTGGTTTAATATTAATTAACAACCATGATTTGCATTTATCCAAAGATGGGGAATTACGAGATTTTTCAGAATTATATTTTAATTGGGTTGGTCAAGTTTATTCTAATTTTTTTAGTATGACTGGACATTTTTCTAAATTAGATTGGTTTCCAAAGTAATATTTATAAACTACATATACTATGATATAATATGGCTAAAAAAGCGGTTAAAAGAAAGAAGGTAGCTAAGAAAAAGAAAAAAGTTGTTAAGAAAAAGGCAACTAAGAAGAAAAAGAAAGTTGTGAGAAAAAAAGTTCCTGTGACTAAGAAAGCTACTAAGAAAAAAATTGTAAGAGTTCCTAAATTAAGTGGGCAATTAGCTTCAAAATATAATTCTAGATTAGCTTTAAGAGATTTAATCCTGTTTGCACTTTTATCATTAGTTAGTTTTATTTTATTCCTTGCTACAGGTAATGGAATTTATAAAGATACGTTTTATTTGTTGGCAATGCTTTTTGGATTTATTGCTGTTGCTTTTTTAATAGTGTTTTTGGCCTTTACTTTTTCTAGGGATAAGCTAAGAAGAAGATAATTTAAATCCTATTTCTTGAACTCTGTTATGCCTGTGTAGCTCAGTTTTGGTTAGAGTGCCACATTGGTAATGTGGAGGTCCTGAGTTCGAGTCTCAGCACAGGCTTTTATATATAAACTAATAATTCTTTTAGACTTCAATAATTCTTATAAAAGAAAATTGACTCAATTTAATATGGCAACCAATACACAAGGAGTACTTTCATTCATATTAATTGTATTGTCTATTTTACTTTTTCTTACACCTGTTTTTATTGGATCTTCTGATGATATTGTATTTTTCTTTTTACTTTCTTTTGGATTTTTATTTGCTTCTTTTTTCATATCAATAGCTGGGTTAAGTACAGAAGAAGAATTTGGATTGGCAAGGTTTTCTTTAATTATTTCAATTCTTTGTCTATGTTTTTTACTTATTGTAGTAATAGGTGTTTAACCTTAGATAAATTTATATAATTCTTTTTAATAATTTTACAATGGAAAATTTAGAAAGATTAAAAGAAGATTATTCTAAGATTCAAAAGCAATATGGATTACCTACTTTTGATGAATTAAACATAGATTTTAAAATAGAAAAATTAGCAGAAATAGAAACAGATTTTTTAATTAGAGAGGTTAGAACTTTTATTGGAGAGGCTTTTGAGAATTTTTTGAGGTTTGCTGAAGTTCTATTAAATCCTGTGAACGCTCCAATGTTTTTATTTCCAGTTATAAAATCTTTAGGAGTTGATGAAAAAGAAAAATTAATGAAAATTCATAGTGAAATTGCACGGTTGGAACTTGATGCAATGAAATTAATTGTTTATTCTGAGGAAAAAGAAGTTGAATTTATTAAAAAAGCATTTAAATTATGGCAAGAGGTTAAAAAAGATTTTATTGGAATTATTGAGATTGTAGAAAAAAAGTGGGATGTTAAATCTGATAAATCTGGAAAAGGTTATTTTGGGTAGTTATTTAGTCTTCTAATTTCTTTTTCTTTTTCTTTCTTCAATTTTTTTGCCTCTTTTTCTTCTTTTTTAGTTGCTTTATAGTAGTTTGGGCCAATATAATTGAAATTTTTCCCTCTTAGAAACATCGGGGGTTCAATTAATTCTTCTCCAAGGGTGTGGGTGTATGTAAAAACTTTACCCTCACAATTAGTACAAAGAATGAAAGTTTCTCCTTGCTGTTTTTTTATTCTAAAAGGTTTTCCATTGAGATAGAAAGATTCTTGTGTAATATTTTCTTTACTGAAATTACTTTTAATCATATCATAAGGAATTTGCTTAGAAAAATATGTATCTTTATTAACAATTTTGCCTTTTTTATTATATCTTAAAATTTCTTTTGTGGATTTATTAATAGAAGAAGTTTTGGTGGAAGACCTATTATATTTAATAACTATTGAATCTACTATACCTTCTGTATAAGAATAATCTCTTACTTTATAGGGTTCTTTTTGTTGAGCTTGAGAACCAAAACTTGCGAAAGTAATCAGTCCTATTCCCAATAGGTGTTTTAATTTCATAAAAATTTCAGAATTTAAAACTTTATAAGTTTTTATTTAGTCAATTTCTCAAAAACTTTTTCTAAATCTAATTCAAACCTGGTAAGAAAACGGCGTTTTCTTGAAACAATCTATCTTTCCCTAGGCACTGAAGCAAGTCGTCTAAAACACTTCGATTGACGACATTTACTTCGAAATTAACCTATTAAATACTTCTTCAAGATTAATTTCGAAAAGTGCCACAGGCATTTTTATTTTCCAATTTCTAAGTATCTTTGGATGAATTTCTCCAATATAACCAATTAATTCATTGTCTAGAATTATTTCTGCCGTTCTAGCCTCTATAAAATGTGTTGGACATGTTTCTGGTTCTTTGAATTCTAATTTAATATCAATCATTTCTAATAAATATAATAATGTTTGCTTCATTTCTGTAAAATTTCCAGGAATTATTGCTGCTGCTAACTTTTCTGTTTCTTTTGGATTGAAAACTTTTCCAATTTCAAATATTTTTTGAGGATATTCTGAATTTGTGTTTTCTGAAATTATTTTTAATAAATAGTGTGTGAGATTTTTTCTTAAAATATTATAATCTGTCTTTGATTCTTCAACTTCAATAAAATCTTTTTCTTGTTTTTCTGGAATTCCCATTTTTTTGAACTGATCTCTTTTGTTTGTTAGATGGTAATTAGATATTTCTAACATATTTAGCCCGGATAAAATTTCTGAGATCTTTCTTTTGATGATTTCTTTTGGATTTTCTTGTCCAATTGTTGAAATTTCAGGTATTTCTGGGATAAAATTGTCATAACCATAAGCAATTGCGACATCTTCAATTAAATCAACTTCGTGTAAGATATCAAATCTCCAAGAAGCAATTTCTACTTCTCCTTTTGAGTAATTATGTCCCATTTTTTCTAAAAGTTCTTTTAATTGTTTTTCACTTAAGTTTAATCCCAAAAGTTTGTTTGTATTCTCTAAAGATATTTTTCTTTTTTCTGTTGTTAATGTTGGAGTTGTTTTTGATCCTACTTTCATTTGGTATATTTTTCCACCCATGTCTGCCATACTTGTTATAATTATGTTTAAACATCTTTCAAGAATTTCAATTTCAAACCCTGAACATTCTATAAAAACCTCTTTTGTTTCTTCTGTTATTCTTCCTGTTAATTTTGAGTTTATTATTGGAGGCATACTTAGAATGTTCTTGTTAGCATCTATGAAGATTGGAAATTTTGATTTTCCTTTTAGAAGATGTGCATAATCTCTTCCAGTTTGATGTCTTTGTAGAATTTGGAGTCCAGACATTTCTTTATTTGCTTCTAAGGGTATAAATTTTATTTTGTCTGGTTCTAAGGCCTTGTAAGTTATAGGAAGTTTTATTTTTTCTAGAGGATAAATTCCGATTGCAAGTTTTTTTCTTTTTCTTCCAACTGTTATGTGAAGTTTTTCCTGAATATCAATTAATTCTTTTATTTTTGTATCATCTAATTTCAATCCTTTTACAATTGCACAAACAGTGTGTGGACGAACTTCTTTTACAGATGAATCAATTGTTACTTTGTAATCTTTTTCTGGTTTATGTAGTTTGTATTGTCTTAATCCTTTCTTTTTACCTAGGAAACTTAGGAAACTTCTTTTAAACCCTTGATAAGATAAAAGATCTGGCCTGTTTGGAGTTATTTCAAGTTCTATTTCCTGATTTGTTAGACTTTCAATTGTTGTTCCAAACATTGCAACTTTGTTTTGCATTTCTTCTGTTAGTTTCCCTATTTCTTTTTCAAAAGTTTTTTTGTCAAATTTTATATTAGCCATTTTCTGTCATTAAATTAACTATATCCTCATTGTTTCATCCAAAATTTCATTTTTCTTAATTGAGTTATGTCGTTTTTGTAAAGTTCTCTTAGATCTTTGATTTTATAATAGTCCATTAAAGTTCTATCTACTCCTGGTCCCCATGCAAGAGTGGGTATGTGTTCTCCTAAAAGAGGAATTGTTACTTCTGGTCTAAAGATTCCAGCACCGCCAAGTTCTAACCATACTTTTTTTTCTGGATGCCAAACATCTATTTCAACTGAAGGTTCTGTGTAAGGGAAATAAGCTGGTCTAAATCTGATTTTTTCAAATCCCATTTTATTAAAAAATTGTTTTAAGTATCCTAATAAATGTCTAAAATTTGCATTTTTATCAACGACAATTCCTTCTGTTTGATTAAATTCAAAACCATGACTCCAATCGACCGTTTCATTTCTAAAACATTTTCCTATTGCAAAGAGTTTAGTTGGCAAATCTTCTTTGTTTAATTTAGAAAGTGTTTTTGCAGATAAACAAGTTGTATGTGTTCTTAGAACAAGTTTTTTTGCTTCTTCTTCATTCCAATTATATCCCCATCCTTTGCTTCCCACAATTCCTTTTTCATGTGCTTCTTTAACAGCTTTCATTAATTTTTTATCTTCAATTTCTTGTTTTTTGTCTATGAAAAATGTATCTTGCATTTCTCTGACGGGGTGATCTTGTGCTGTAAATAAAGCATCAAAAACCCAAAAAGAACTTTGAATCATATCCCCTGTCATTTCTTTAAAACCCATTTCTGTCCAAACTTTTCTGGCATAATCGATTGATTGATTTACAAAATGTATTTTCCCTCCAGTTATTGAAGGTAAAGGAGAAGTTACATCATATCTTCGGAATTTTTTTCCTTTCCAAGAATTATTTTTTATCATATTTGGAGTTATTTGTTCAATTAATTCTTTGTCTTTTATCTTTAATTTCATTAATCTTTTTCCTAATTCTTCAACTTGTATTTCAATTATTGTCTCTTCTTTTATTTCAATAATATTTTTTCTACTTTGTAATGCCTTTAGTGCAAGTTGTTGCTCGGGTTTTAAAGAATCATACTCTAATGGTAATGATTCTAGGAATATTTCTTCAAGCATTTTTTTTGCAATTTCTGTTTGGTTGGCATTCAAAATTAATTTTCCATTTTTTACTTCAATTAATGCTTTTTTCTTTAATACCCCAAATGCTGCTTTGAATTCGTCGTTGGATAATGAAGCTTGTTTTTGAGCATCTTGAAATGCGAGAATTCTTTTTTCTTCTAACAAATGAAGAAGTCTTCTTTCTGGAAGCCCTTTCTTTTTGTATAAGGCACCATTTACACCTATTTCTATTATTTTCTTTTTTTGATAAGATAATTTTACAATTTTTTTATTTTGTAAATATTCTAGTGCTCTCAATACAGAGATTTTGTCTAGACTTGCCTTTTTACAAATATCTATTATCTTTTCTTCAAGATAAGGTAAAATTTTCCTCTCATTTGTACTTAAAGATTCTATTATCTTTTGATCACCCATTGAAAATTTAAGTAATTTAGATTTAAAAGGTTTGTTTTGGCAACATTTAAATATAATCTTAGACTTTTTTCACTTATGGATTATAAAAGGGTGTTAAAAGTAATTAAGATAACTGATGAAATTGTAGATCTTAATCCTGAGATAAAAAAAGCTAGTAGAAAGACACTCGGTGTTTTAATTAAGCAAACTAAATCAATGGGTGGGGGGATTTTAATTTGGGATTTTTTTGATAAAAAATTAAAACTTTTATCTAAAAAAGGTAGGCTTAGAAAAAAACCAATTCTTGATTCTTTTAATAAAGCTAAAAGAATAGTTAAGGGAAAAGAAATAGCTGTTCCTGTTGTTATTTCTGGAAGAAGATTGGGAGTTCTTTATTTGTATGGTAAAAAATATACTAGAGATGATGTAGAATATGTTTCTGCTGCTGAAACTATTTTAGATGGAAGGTTTAGACATGAAATTGAGTCAACAGGTTTGAAAAGTATTTTTGAAAGGTATGTTGGTGAGAAAACAATGAAGAAAATCTTGAAACATTCTGGTGAAGATGAAATAAAAGGTAAGACCCATATTTGCACAATTCTTTTTGCAGACATAAATAATTTTACTCATTATGCAAATACTCACAGATCCAAGAAAGTTGTTAAATTTTTGAATAATTATTTTGAAAAAATGTCTAGAGTTGTTCTTAAAAGGGATGGTACAATTGACAAATTTATTGGAGATGCTATTATGGTTGTTTTTGGTAGTCCTGTTACTCAAAAAGATCATGCTTCGAAAGCCATTGAAACTGCAAAAGACATGATTGTAAAAATGAGAAAGATCTTTAGAGAATACAAATTTGTTAGAGGGGGATTGAGTGTTGGAATTGCTACAGGAAGAGCTGTTGTGGGAAATGTCGGATCCAAAAAAATGAAGGATTATACTGTTATTGGAAGAAAAGTTAATTTAGCTTCTCGTTTGACTTCTGTTGCAGGGAAGAATCAAATTGTTGTTGATGAGGCCACTAAGAGATCCGTTAGGAAATTTAGATATAAAGATTTGGGGAAAATAGAAGTAAAAGGTTTTGTTAAGAAGCCTAAATTGTTTAGAGTTATTTTAGCCAAATGATTTAGTCATCCAAGTAGGCATACCCAAAATTAATCCTAATGATTTTAAGTCATAGATATTTCTTTGATGTTTTTGCTGAATGAATTTCATTTTTAATTTGTTTTTATTGCATAACCTTATGTTTTGTTGAATTCTTGCAAGGATTTCATGTTTATTTTTTGAATTAATTATTTCATCAAAGTTTATTCCTATTGTTATTTTCTTTTTTTTGGCAAGTTTAGCTAGAACTTGGTTGAATCCAGAATCTCTTTGTTTTTGATAATCTTTTCTTCCTTCTAAATTTATTAATAAGATGTTTATTTTTTCTTTTTCAAGAATTTTTCTGTTTAAATCGTCGTTAGCTGAAGAAAAAATAATTGGTTTTTTTGCTTCTCGAATTGCTTTTCTAGCTTTTTCAAAAGTATTTTCCTGGATTATCATGTTATCCTTCAATTTTAGTGCCTTTAAATTTCTTGTTTTTTAAGAAGTTGTCTAATTGTTTCAAATCTTTTATGATATATGTTGGAATTTTATTTTTTAAAATCATTTTTGATGCTGTTTGATCCAATACAAAATGTTGTCCAGGTTTAAATTTTAATTTGTTTGTCATTTTATTAAAGTTTTTCCATGAAATTTCTGGAATGAACTTAGCATTTTTATATTTTGTAGGATTTTTTGTATATAGTCCCATAACATTTGTCAAATTTACAAATTCAGCTTTGAATTCTTTGGCAATTCCTGCTGCAGTTGAATCTGATGTTTGATCTTCTTTATATTCTAGTGCTCCACAGAATATTATATCCATTTTTTTAATATAATGTTTTACACCATTCATTGTATGCGGAATTCCTTTTACAGGTTCAATTCCAAAAAAGTAATTCATGAATCTTGCATTTGTTCTTGTGGCTGCAATTCCTGCGAGAGATTGAAATTTTTCACTTTGTTTTGCTTGTTTTACTGCTCCAATATATTTTCTTGCTAAACCTCCACCACCACAAACAATTATGAATTTGTATTTTTTATTTTTTCTAAGTGTTTTTTTAAATTCTGTCAAATATTTTTGATTTATATTATTAGGAATAATTTGACTTCCGCCAAGACTTAATACTATCACCTTTTTTTTCATGTTGTTATTAATTAATTTGAGTTTTTATAAGTTGCTTTTCTAGAAATAGATAAGTTTAAATTAATTGTTTTTATATAATCTTTATGGAAGAAAAAGTTTTTAATGTGGTAATTGAACAAGATGAAGATGGGATATATGTTGCGAGTGTCCCTGAAATATCTGGTTGCCATACTCAAGCGAAAACTATGGACGAATTAATGATAAGAATTAGGGAAGCCATTGAATTGTGCTTAGAATCAGACGAAGAAATTGTTCCCAAGAAATTTGTTGGATTAAAACAAATTAAAGTATAAAATGAGTAAATTAATTCCTATTTCTGGAAAAAAACTTTGTAAAATATTGGAGAAATTGGGTTTTAAAATGATTCATGGAAAAGAGAAATAAATTTCTCATTCATTCGCCTTTCCAAGCATAGAAGTGGAAATTCAAATGAAAGGAAGTCATTTTAGGTTTAAACATTCTGATGGAAGAAGAACTGTTGTTCCTGTTCATACAAATGAAAAAATTGGAAAAGGATTGTTAAGACAAATTTTGAATCAAGTGGAAATAACTAGGGAAGAATTTGAGAGATTGAGAAGATAATTTTTATTCATTAAATTTAAATATTCTATTTTCATTATTTTTCTATGAATAAAAAG
>CAZWIB010000009.1:0-2808 GCA_964634225.1 Candidatus Woesearchaeota archaeon | reverse complement strand
TTTTATTCATTAAATTTAAATATTCTATTTTCATTATTTTTCTATGAATAAAAAGGGGCAGGTTACGATATTTATTATAATAGCTATATTAGTTATTGGAGCTGTGGCTTTATTTTTTACATTAAGAGGAAGTCTTCAAACAGGAGATGTTGTAAATCCCGAAGTGGTTCCCATACAAAATTTTGTTGAGGGATGTTTAGAGGATTCTTTGGCGGATGTTGTTTATAGCGTTGGAGAAGGAGGGGGATATTATATTCCAAGTACGGTGTCTTCAGTATCAGGTTTAGAAGTTCCTTATTACATTAAAAATAATCAAAATCTTATGCCTACCAAAGAACAGATTGAAGAAGATATTTCTAAATATGTTTCAAGAGATTTAGTTTTATGTCTCGGAGGTTTTACTCTTTTTCCAGAGTATGAAATTACAAAAGGAAAGATGAAAACAAAAGCAATGATTAATCCTGAAACTGTTTCTGTTGAAGTAAGTTATCCTTTATATGTCAAGAAAGGAGATTTTAGTTCTAAGATAGAAGATTTTAGTGCAGATGTTCCTGTTAGATTAGGCATTATTTATGATTCTATTTCAGAATTTATAGGACAAGAATTAGGTGGTGAAGGAAGTTGTTTGAATTGTTTATTAGATATTCTTGATAAAAATGATTTATATGTGGCTAGTTTTGATTTTGATGACCATACAAGAATTTTTATATTAAGAGATCTTAATTCAAAAATAAATAAGGAAGAGTTTGTATATAATTTTGCAAATGAATACTAATAAGAAGATTTTATTTTTTGCATTGTTCTCAATTTTTTTAGTTGGAAGCATTTTCTTTTTAACTGCTCAAGAAACCATCCCTGATCCAATCACTCCAGACTATACTATAGAGAATATCCAAGATTTTAAAACGCAAAATGCAGATGTTCAAGAAGACATTGAAACAGGAATATTGACTATTTCTGGAACAAATTCAGAATATAGTGTAGTTAAATTAGCTGATAAAAAGGGTTCTAAGAATTATGATTTATCTGGAGAAGATTCTTATATAAAGATAGACAAAGCAACAGGAGAAATTATTAGTGGGAAATATACTATTTCAAGAAAAGATGTTTGGGGGAAGGATTTAACTTCAGGACAAGATGTTGATTTTGGAAATACAAAATCTTTAAAAAATTTACCCGCTGGAACAGAGGTTTCTTATGAAGAAGGAGAATTGCTTCTTGGTTTTCCAAGCGATTCTTCAAAATATCCTGGAGAAACTTTTAGTGTTAAAGGTGTAGAAAATATTAATTTTGATTTGTTTAATCGAGTGGGGAGTAGTAAACAGAGTTTAGAATTTACAACAACTGAAAATGGGGAAATGAGTTTTTTAGGTAGGGATGTTTCTTTATCTCCTGGAAAAGTTTCAATGAAGAATGATTATTGGGATGTTCCTGATGCTTCAAAAATAAATAATCTTGGCTCTTCTGAAAAATCAATGATTATTGGGGGAGAAAATTTACTTGTTTCTAAGTCTCTCATTCCTGGTTTAGATAATGATTTGAATTATGATGGCTATTTAGGTTCAACAAAAGGAAAAATATATGTTCCTTATCAAGGAAGTACTAAACCTTTCGAGGTAAATAATAAGGGATTATCTATTGTAACTTCAGAAAGTTATCCAAATACTTTTTTAGATTTTAGGGGAGATACTTTTACAAATACAAATGAAAAATTCTATCTTTCAATGTATAAAGACAGTTCTGGAACTCCTGTTTTTGATTATAATCATGGTTCAACAAAAGGGGGTCTAGAGGTTGTTTTTGATAAAACAAATCCTTATTTTGAAATGAAGGATGATGATTATTTTTCTGTAAACAATGGAGATCTTGGTGGGGAAGGATCTGTTTCTATTGTGGGAACAACAACTGGAGATGGAGAGGAATATCTTCCGGTTGTTCAAACAACTGGAGAGGTTCAACTAAATTCTGATGGAAAATCGATGAGTGTTCTTGGTGATAAAATACATATTAGTAATAATTTTGACCAAGGATTAAAAGATAGTGTTCCTATGATGGTTGCTACAACTTTAGATAGTGGGGAAGAGGTTAGAACAGCAATTGCAGATAAAGATACTTTTTATTTTAAGACTGCTAGCGGAACCCCTAAAGATGTTATTGGAATTGATAAAAATATTGCAAATAAGTTTAGTTCAAAAAAAGAGAGGATTTTGCCTTCTAAACTTGATCCAAAATGGTTTGGAGAAGGTCCTATGAGATATAGTTTAGCAGATTTAAAAAAGTTAAACGATGGAGAGTATCTCAACCAGTATGTAACTGTGAATAAAATTGAAGAAAGAAATGAAAAATTTAGGATAGATAATAGACCAAGTTTTGAGCAAACTTATTTGGATAGATTTGGGAACGAAGGTTATACTGTTCTTTCTACTATAAGAGGGTTTTATAAAGATCATTCTTCTGATGAAGCTGAACGTTTGGTTTTAGAATATCAAGATCAATTGAGGCAACAAGGTCTATTAAAGCCAAATGGTGTTTTTCCTTCTTTTGATTTAAGGGATGCAAAGGATTATGATAACTATTTAAGGAATGCTAACGAAGAGAAGAAAATTATTGAAGAATGGATAGGTAAAGAATATATTTCAGAGCAAGACGGATATAATAAACTAGGACAGATTGAGAAAACACTAACTTATTATGGATTTAGATTTGATAATGAGCCTAAAAAATCTTTTTCTACAACAGATGTTTATTTAATTAAATTTTAAAAATCATAACCTAGACCTAGAATATCAAACATTACATTCATTTTTC
>CAZWIB010000008.1:4922-19859 GCA_964634225.1 Candidatus Woesearchaeota archaeon | reverse complement strand
GTTAAAATCTAAAGAAAATAATATTGGAGCTTGGTCCTTTTTAATAGGTGTTATTCTGGCAGTTATTGTGGGGGTGTTTACAACATTAATTCCAATTCCTTCTTTAACTACATATAGCGCGCAAATTTATGGTTTATTGGTATTTTTGGGTATACTTGTCGGGGGTTTCATAAATATTTCGGGAAAAGAGGGCCAAACATTTCTTATTGCCGGAGCTATTTTAGTAATAGTAAGTAAATTTGGAATGGAAAGTGTTACGGGATCTTTAATAGGTATAGGGCTTGCAGATGCTGTTTCTTCTGTTTTTGGAGCTCTATTAGTACTATTTCTTCCTGCAACAATAATTGTAGCCTTAAAGACTGTATTTTCAATAGCTAAAGTTTAATATCATTCATATTTATAACAGATGGGTGATTTAAATCCATTCTGGGACAGGCGGTGTTTACCCATGATTCTAAACCAAAATTTTCAAATTCATTTGTATTTAGATCATTTGCTATGAAATAATAATTATTTTTGTCCTTAAATTTTAAATTTAAGGCTTGTTTCAATTTTTGTTGTCCCGGTTTTGTTGAAACTATAATCCCTACTTTTTGGGCATTAAGAAATTTTATATAAGAACCTTTTTTTAATTTTTCAAAAGTTTGAATTTCTTTTTTAGAAATTTTTGTTAATTTATTTTTGTCTAAAATATAAATTGTTTTTTTTGTTTCAATAGCTAAACCGATTGCATGGAATCTTCCAGAACCAATAAGCAATATTGCTTGAGTTTCTTTGGAAAATTTAGGATTACTACATCCTAGAACTTGAATCATTTTTGTAATCTTATGTGTTTTAGAAAGAATTTGTTTTGCTTGCTCAGCAATATTTTTGAATTGGATAGAATATGCAATAGCTATATTTTTAGGAAGTTTTTTTGATAAGGATTCTAATTTACTATCATTTATTTGGGATTTTGATATTGCTGGAATAAATAAAGTTTTCATACATTTATTAAAGAAAAAAGGGTTTTAAAATTTACAGATCATCAAATTTGTTCTTTTTGAGATTTACTGGACTGATATCTTTGTAAATTTTAGCAAAAGAGGGTGTGGCAATAACCATATTTTCATGTCCTGCTATACTCCCTTCAAGAGCCTCTACTGTTTTTTTAATCTTTGAAACTGCTCTTTTTAATTCAATAGGATCTTTTTGTTTTAGAGCTTTAAAATCAACAATTGCAATAGTATATCCTTCTCTCAAAGCATTTAAAATATTATTGACATCTTCATATTGTTTTAATACAAATAATCTCACACGAACTTTGTTGTCTTTATCACCTTCTTGATACAAATCAATTTCAACATATTCATCTTCCATTGGCTCTCCCATAGAAGAAAAAATCGCCTTTTTTATTTTTTTTAACACCATAGTAAATTATGCTTGTCCAGATTTATAAAGATTTCGGGGATAAGGTATATATTATTTGCCCAAAACCTCTTTTCTTAGCCCCTCGAGCTTCTCATATAAAGATTTTTCTTGTTTTTCAAGGGTTTTGGTTCTTAATTCTAACATCTTTTCTTTGTTAGAAAGTTCTTCTTTTATTGTTGATTTATCAGTTTTAATCATTAATTGTCCTACTATTTTAAAAACATCATCTCCTGAATTTTCTATTTCTTTTAGGGCAGATTGTGTCTCTGCTAATTCCATTTGAAAAGCTTGTTTTTGCATAAGTAATTGCTGTAGATTCTGTTCTAGAATCTGCATTTCTTGTATTTTATTATCTTTTTCTTGCATTTTCAAGATTACTCAGCTTTTATTTTTTTTACTTTTGTCCTTGATTTGTAAAAGATTTTGCTTCCACAGCTAGGACAAACGAATCTTTTATCAAGTTCTTCTTTTTTAACTTTATTTCCACATTTAAAACACTTGTATGTTACCATTTTTATTCCTCCAAATAATATGTTCCTGATGCAAATTTTTTATTGCATTTATTACATTGCCAAATTCCTTTTGATAATCTTTTTACTCCTGGTTTTTCACAAAAAGGACATTTTTGTTTTTTTCTTTGTTTTTCTTCTACTTTAACAAGTCTTGCTTTGGGCCTCTTTCCATATCTAGCTCCAAACCTTCCTGACGATTTTGATTTTTTTGATTTTGGCATTTTATAAAAATGGGGCTACCCGGATTTGAACCGGGGTCGCGAACTCCCAAAGCTCGAAGGATACCAAACTACCCCATAGCCCCATAGAAATTATGGAGATAAAACAATTTATAAAGCTAACTTTTAATCTTTGTTTTCTTCTGGTTTAGCTTCAGCTCCTTCTTCTTTTTCAGTAGCCTCTGCTTCAGCTTCTTTGGCGATTTCTTCTTCTTTGATTATCTTTTCTTGGGTCTTTTGAACTTCTTTAAAATAGGTGTCTAATTTTTCCTTTTTCTCTGAAGAAGTTTCTGTTTTACCTTCTTCAATTTCCTTACCAAATTTTCCCCCTGCAATCTGATGCCCTAGTTCTGTAGCAAGTTGATTTTCAATAAGAATGCCTAAACTTGCACAAGTACCTATTACAGTTTTAACGGCTGATTTTAAATCTTTACAAAGTAAATTTTGTTGTTTAGTTTTTGCAACAGAGATAATTTGTTCAATAGAGGCATTTGCAACTTTCAATTTGTTTTGGGTTCCTGAACCTTTTTGAATTCCAAGTTCTTTTTTTAATAATTCTGAAACAGGTGGAGAAAATACTTGAACTTCAACTTCTTTTGTTCCAGTATCTACATCCAATTCTACTGGGACTTTTAATCCTTTGAAATCTTTTGTAGCATCATTTACTTTTTTAATAATTTGTCCTACATTTAATCCTAGAGGCCCAATTTTTTGAGCTAAAGCTGGACCAGGTTGCATTGCCCCGCCTTCAACTAAAAGTTTAATCTGCATCTTCTTCTCCTTCTCTTCGGATAACTTTAACATTATCTAATTTAACTGTAACTGGTAATGGAACAACCGCACCAAGCAAGCTCACTACCACTTCTTCCTTTTGTTTATCTATTCTTATAACTTTTGCTTTTTCTTTTTTGAATGGTTCTGCAATCATTTCTACAATGTCTCCTTTTTGAATTGAAATTGTTTCTACAGAAGGTTTTATCATGTTTTCTATTTCCTCATAACTAATTGTTTTTCCAATAATTCCTTTAACATATGGTAAATTAAATACTGCTTCTTCTGCTGAATCTCTATCTTCAGCTTCTAAAAGAATATATCCTCTTAATCCATGAGGCCGGGAAACAGAATATACATTAATATTCTTTTTTTCCACCCTGTCTGATATCATATCAACAGCTCTTTCTTCTTTGTTTGTTGTAACCTTTATAATAAAAATCATTTTGTTCCAACTACTCCTTAATTATCTAAGAAGTAGATAGAGATATTTAAAATCAAAGGTTTATAAATTTATGCAAATGCTTTCATAATTAAAGAAATTATAAACCCAAGAAGTCCTAGAATTAATATCCCCATTGCAGATATTTTTGCAACTTGTTCAAATTCTTTTTTTGATGGCTTTTTCAAGGTATGCCATACACGTTTACATTTATTAATAAAAGCTTTAACTTTTCCCATAATTTAAATTAGAAAGAATAGGTTTTTAAAATTATTCAAAGAACTCAATTCCTAATTCTTCTTCAATTTCTCGATGTTTTAGAGATTCCATGGATTCTCCCCCTCCAAGAATTTGTGCACTTTTAACGCCAGTAACAATTAATAAAACTCGAAGTGAATTATCCATATCTTCTGAAATTTGGGCTCCTCCAATTAATTTAGCGGAGGGGTTTAATTTGTTTCCAATGGTTTCCATTATTATTTTATATTCATCTAAACTCATATTTTGGCCTCCAACAACATTAACTAGTGCCCCAGTAGCATTTAAAACATCAACATCTAAAAGAGGATTATCTATGGCTTTTTCAATGGCTTCTAGTGCTCTTTGATCTGTATCTGATTCTCCCATTCCAATTAAAGAAACACCTCCATTAATCATGATTGCTTTAATGTCTGCAAAATCAAGATTAACCAATCCATTTGTTGTTACAAGCTCTGTTATTCCTTTAACCGCATTTGTAAGTATTTCATCTGCAATTTTAAATGCTGTATGTAATGGAAGTTCTGGTGCTAATTCAAGAAGTTTATCGTTAGGAATTACAATTAAAGTGTCAACACTTGATTCTAATCTTTCTAAACCATACATAGCATTTTCAATTCTTTTGCTTCCTTCTATTGTGAATGGTAAGGTTACCACTCCGATTGTTAAAGCACCTAATTTTTTTGCAATTTTAGAAATTTCAGGGGCTGCCCCTGTTCCTGTACCTCCACCCATTCCACATGTAATAAATATCATATCGCTTCCAGAAATTTTTTTCTTTATTTCTGTTACAGATTCTTTTGCAGCCTCTTCACCTACTTTGGGGTTGCTTCCTGCACCTAAACCTTGTGTTAATTCTTTACCAATAAGAATTTTGTGGTCAGCATTAGCGTATAATAAATCTTGAGCATCTGTATTTATTGCAATCAGTTCTCCTCCTTTAATTCCAATTTCTTTCATTCTGTTTAAAGAATTATTTCCACCACCCCCAACACCTATAACTTTAATTTTAGCAGATTGGTTTTTCAAAATCTCAGCTAATTCATGATCAATTGATTTTACTTCTGGAGAAACATTAGAAACTGCTGGTTCCTCTTCTCGATGATAAGCCTCTTCCATATTTTGAAAAGTGTTGGCTAATTTAAAAGGATTATTGTGATTTTTTATCTTCTTTCTTTTCTTCCAGTTTGACTTCTAATTCCAAATTAAAAACTTCTTTAAATTTGTCTTTAAACATTTCAAGAAATTTCTTGAAATTTTCATCTGCTTCATAAATTATTTTATTATCTTTAACTTCAAATTTAAAATCTTTCTTAAATATAAACTCATTAAAAGCTTTAACTTTTTCATTTATATCTTCAATTTTTCTTTTTACATTAATATTATATATTACATCTTTTCCTGCAACCGGATGGTTGAAATCTACTAAAACTCTTCCACCCGAAACAGAAAGAACCTTCCCCATTTTGCCATCAAAATTTAGCATTGCTCCTTGAACAGGGTTTATTTTGTGTTGAATAAAAACTTTCATTGGAATCATTTGAACAAGTTTTGAATCTCGTTTTCCAAATGCCTGTTCAGGAGTTAATGCAATTTCATATTTTCCAATCTCTTTTCCAATAAGATAATCATCAATTCCTTGTAGAAACATACCTTCTCCTAGAGAATAAATAAAAGATTTTGCTTTGACTTCGGATCCAAGTTTTTCTAATTCTTCTTTTATATTTGAATCAAAAACCTTCCCTTCTTTTGTTCTTCCTGTAAAGTCTATCTCGATAAAATCTTTTTTTTGTAGTTTCATATAATTTTTTGAGTAAAAACGTTTATAAATCTGTTCTTTTTGTTTAAAATATGGTTTTGAAAATTATCAATGCCACTGAAGCAAAAGTGGGGACAAACATTATTGTTGATGGTATGCCTTGTGCTGTAAAAAGTGTAGATATTTCTAAAACAGGGAAACATGGACATTCTAAATGTAGGTTTGAAGCTGTTGGAATAATTACTGGATCAAGAAAAGTTTTTGTTGTTCCGGGACACGAGAGATTAGAGGTTCCAATTGTTGATAAAAGAAAGGCTCAAATTCTTTCTAAAGCGGGTGGTAAAGTGAGTTTGATGGATTTGAAAAGTTTTGAAACTATTGAAGTTCCTTGTCCAGATAAGGAAGTATTTGAATCATTAGAAGAAAACGGTAACTGTGAATATTGGGATGTTGAAGGTGAAAAGATAGTGAAGAGGAAATTATAATGGCAAAAATACCAGAGGCGCAAAATAGAATGTTTAAGAATATTTTTGTATGTAAAAATTGTCAAACAAAAATAAGAGCGGATCCTCAAAGAATTTTAAAAGGAAAAGTCAAGTGTAGGAAGTGTAAAAAAAGTTCTTTTAGGACTCTTAAAAAGAAATAGGTGAAAAAATGAGTTTTATGAAATATGATATAATCTTGCTAGTGTCGTTTGTGTTATTTGTATCTGTATTTTTATATCGGAAAAGAGCTAGTTTGAAAAAAGAAGGCCTGTTATTTTTATATAAAACTACATGGGGTATGAGATTAATTGATAAAATTGGTAAGAAATATCAAAAAAGCTTAAAATTTTTGAGTTATATTTCTATAGGAATTGGTTATATTTTAATGGCTAGTATGTTGTATTTATTTGGAAAGATTGTTTATCTATATGTTTCTTTCCCAGAAATTGTTAGAGTGGTGAAAGTCCCTCCGATAATGCCTCTAATTCCTTATTTACCCCAGGCCTTTAAATTAAGTTTTTTGCCCCCTTTCTTTTTTATATATTGGATAGTTATTTTAGCTATAATTGCTATAGCTCATGAATTTGCTCACGGAATTTTTATGAGAAGGTATAACATAAAAGTAAAATCTACCGGATTTGGATTTTTTCCATTTTTCTTGCCTGTATTTTTAGCAGCATTTGTTGAACAAGATGAAAGAAGCATGAAAAAAGCAAGTAGATTCCAACAAAAAGCAGTTTTAGCTGCAGGAACATTTGCAAACATAATAACTACAATTATATTTTTTGGGATAATGGTTTTATTTTTCTCTACTTCTTTTACACCTGGAGGGGTTGTATTTGATAATTATGCTTATGGTATGATTAGTTTGGGAAGTATTGTTACCATGAATAATGTGCCAATTAATAATGCCACCTATGATAATCTTTTAGAGGTCATGGATGAAAAAGGATTTAATAAAATAGAGACTAATGAAGAAAATTATTTTATAACAAAAGATTTTTTAGAAAAACAACCAGATCGCCCAGACTTTATTTTTGCTTATTTAGATGCTCCCGCAATTAATGCTGAATTAAAGGGGGCAATTTTAGAAATTGATGGAACTAAAATAAATAGTCTTGATATGCTTGGTAAAAAAGTAGAAGAATATTCTCCAGGAGATCAAATAAGTGTTGAAACAACTGAAAAAAATTATGAAATTATTCTTGATGAATATCCAGAAGATCCAGAAAAACCTTGGCTAGGATTAACTTTTGAAAGTAGGGAAAGAGGTGGAGCTTTTGGAAAAATTGTATATTACTTAACTTCTTTTAGAGAGCCACATGTTTATTATGAAAGTAAATTTGAAGCTGCAGAATTTATTTATAATTTCTTGTGGTGGCTTGTTTTAATTAGTTTTAGTGTTGCACTAATTAATATGCTTCCGATGGGAATTTTTGATGGTGGAAGATTCTTTTATCTGACAATCTTAGGCTTAACAAAAAGTGAAAAGAGCGCAAAAAGATGGTTTACAGCTATGACTTATTTCTTGTTGTTTTTGGTTTTATTATTGATGATTTTTTGGGCTTTTAGTTTTGTTTGAGTGAGTTTTATAAAGTAATTTTAGTTCTCTTTTTTTATGATACCAAAAAAAGTTAAGAAAATTTTGAAAAAACAACATTATGGAATTGTTGGAGATCATTCTGCTGTACAGATTTGTCGTTGGACAAAAAAATCAATCCGTAATGAAGGTGTTTGTTATAAAGAAAAATTTTATGGAATAAAATCTCATTTGTGTTGTCAAATGACTCCTTGTTTGTGGTGTCCAAATAAATGTTTACATTGTTGGAGAGCCATTGAATTTACAACGGGAGATGAAATTCCTGGAAAAATTGATTCTCCTAAAAAAATCATTGATGGTTGTATTAAAGCTCAAAGAAAATTAATAGAAGGATTTAAAATTCTTCCGGAAACAAAACATAAAACAGTTAGTAAAGCAAATATGAAAAAATGGCAGGAAGCTCAAGAGCCAATGCAGTTTGCGATTTCATTATCTGGTGAACCTACTATTTATCCTTATATTGGAGAATTGATTGCTGAACTTAGAAAAAGAGGAAAAACTTCATTTTTAGTTACAAATGGTTTATACCCTGAAAAAATAAAAGAATTAATTAAGAAAAAACAATTACCAACCCAACTTTATGTTTCTGTTAATACGCCAAATGAAAGACTTTTTAATAAATTCCATAGAAGTTTGAAAAAAGATGCTTGGAAAAAGTTAAATGAAACTTTGGATTTAATGTCAAAGTTAAAAACAAGAACTGTTTTTAGAATGAATCTTGTTAAGGGGTTGAATATGATTGAACCTGAAAATTATACTAAGTTAATTAAAAAATCTAAACCAAAATTTATTGAAATTAAAGGATTTATGAGTGTTGGTTTTGCAAGGGAAAGATTAGGATATAATCGAATGCCAACCAATGAAGAAATGGAAGATTTTATTAAATTATTATTAAATGAATTGAAAGAATATAAATTATTAGATAAACATGAATTTTCAAGAGCTTATGTTCTTGGTAAAAATAAAAAAGATTTGAAGATTAAAAAATCGGAATTATAAATCAATCACTCCATCTTTTGTTAAAGCGGCAAATCTAATCCCAACTGGCAAATTAATCAAGGCAGAAATTAAAGACATGTGTTCTTTTCCATTTCCAGAAGCAATACTTAATGCAACTTCTGTTCCATTAATTTTTCCTTTAAGTTTTTTTGACAGTTCATCTCTTAAATCTTTGATTTTTTTATTTAAATCAATTTTAATAAATTCAAATTTTTTTTCATGAGTAAATTGTTTTGCAAAATCATCCCCAAGAAGAATTATATTATCCCATTCTCCATATTTCATTAAACCTGAAACCTGTGCCCAAGTACCCTCTCCTTTTGAAAGTAAAGCTATTAATTCCATATCAAAAAAAAACATACTCTATATTTAAGGATTTATATTATCAATAACAAATAATTTAAATGAATATAATTTGAATCTTCTATGAGGGGTAAAACTTGTTTAGTTACTGGTGGTAATAGTGGTATTGGAAAAGTAATTGTACTGAAATTGGCTGAAGCAGGAGCAAGAGTTGTTATTGCATGTAGGAACAAGGAAAAAGGTCAGATAGCAAAGAAAGAAATCATTGAAAAAACAGGAAACAAAAACATAGATCTATTATTTGGGGATTTTTCTTCATTTAAATCTGTTAGAGAATTGGCAAAAAATATTAATTCTAAATGTAAAAAATTGGATGTTTTGGTTAATAATGCTGGGGCGTTTTTTACAGAATTAAAATATTCAGAAGACAAAATAGAAATGCAATTTCAAGTTAATTATTTATCTCATTTTTTATTAACAAATCTTATATTAAAAACTTTGAAAAAATCTTCTTGTGCTAGAATTATTAATGTTGCTTCTGGAAGGTATAAAAAAATTAAAGGTATTAATTATAAAGATATAAATTTTGAAAAAGGATATGATGGACTTAAGGCTTATGCCCAATCCAAATTAGCAGTTATTTTATTTACATATGAACTTTCACAAAGATTGAAAAGTTCTGGAATAACTGTAAACTGTCTTAATCCTGGAAGAATTAGGACAAATATTGGAACAAAAAATGCATCAGGTTTTTATGCGTTCGGTTGGAGATTGATAAAAACTTTTATGTCAAGTCCAGAAAAAGGTGCTAAGACTTCAGTTTATCTTGCTTGTTCAGATGAAGTAAAAAACATTACTGGCAAATACTTTGAAAAATCAAAAATCAAAAAGCATTTAGAGAAAGAATATAAAAGAGAAGAAACAAAAAAACTTTGGAATTTAAGTGTAAAATTAACTGGGCTTAAGAAAGTTTTATAAAGTAAAAAAATCTCAGAATCTTACCAATTGAACTACATCGTTACGAAATAGATTCTATGTTCGTGGCGCATAATGTAGGAGGTATATAGAATGGCTGAATTAAAGGAAAAATTAACTAAAGCACTACAAGAATTAAGAAAAGGAAAAGAAAGAAAATTTGATCAAACAATAGACTTAGTTGTAAATTTACAAAAATTTGATTTAAAGAAAAATCAAATCAATACTTTTGTTTCTGTTCCTCATAAAATCAAAGATAAAAAAATTGCAGGGTTTTTAGAAGCAAAAAATGATAAAATTGATACAATTACTCAAGATCAATTTAAAAAATACCGTGATAAAAAGGAATTAAAAAAGATTGTGAAGAAATATGATTTCTTTATTGCGCAAGCAAGTGTGATGCCAAAAGTTGCAACCACATTTGGAAGATTTTTAGGTCCAATGGGTAAAATGCCCTCGCCACAATTAGGGATTGTTATGAATGTGAACGATAAAACAATTGAAGAATTAAAAAAGAAAATTAACTCTAGTATAAAGATTCGAACAAAAGAAGCAAGTATTAAAATTGCTATTGGAAAACAAAGTATGAAAGATGAAGATATTATTGAAAATATTTTAACAGTTTATAATGCTTTAGTAAAAAATTTACCTAGAGATAAAGAAAATATAAAAAATGTTGAAATTAAATTTACAATGACTAAACCTCAAAAAATTAATATAAGATGACAGCAAATATAAAATTTCCAATCATTCAAAATAAAGATGGAAGTAATTTTAAATGAAACGAGAAAACCCTATTCCAGAATATAAATTAAAAGTAGTAAAAGAATTAGAAGATTTAATTAAAAATAAAAAAACAATTTTAATTGCATCTATTAAAAATATTCCTGGTTCACAATTTCAAGAAATTGTTAAAAAATTGAGAGGTAAAGCCATTGTTAAAGTTCCAAAGAAAAATTTAATTTTTAGAGCATTGGATAAAGATGCTAATGAAGAAGTTAAAAAATTAAAAGGAAAAATAGATGACAGTTTTGCTATTTTATTTTCTGATTTAGATAGTTTTGAGCTTGCTGGTGAATTAAGTAAAAACCAAAGTCCTGCAAAAGCGAAAGTAAATCAAGAAGCACCCATGGATATTGAAATTCCAGAAGGTCCAACTGAGTTAATACCCGGCCCAGCAATAAGTGAATTAGGTGCTTTAGGTATTAAGATTCAAATTGAAAATGGTAAAATTACAATTAAAGAACCTAAGATTGTTGCTAAGCAAGGTGAGAAGATTTCACAAGGTGCAGCAGATTTAATGGCTAAATTAGATATTAAACCATTTAAGATAGGATTTATTCCTTTATGTTCTTTTGATACTCAAGAAAAAGTACTTTATTCTGAGATTAAAATTGATAGAGAAGGAACAATAGAAACTTTGAAGAATATTTATGGAAAAGCCTTACCTTTTGCTGTGGAAATTGGATATTCTACTCCAGATACTATTACGTTTTTACTTGGAAAAGCAAATGCACATTCACAAGCATTAGGAAAATTAAGTCCTGCTGAAGAAGTTAAAGAAGAAGAGAAACCTGTTGAGGAAAAGAAAGAAGAAAACACTAAAACTGAACCAAAAGAAGAAACTCAAACTCCTAAAGAAACTAAATCTGAAGGAGAGGAAAAATAAATGGAATATGTATATGCAGCACTTTTGTTGCACAAACTCGGGAAAGAAGTTAATGAAGAGAATGTGAAGAAAGTTGTTGTGGCTGCTGGCGCAGAAGTTGATGACTCTAAAGTCAAATCTCTTGTTGCTAGTTTAAGTGGCGTTGACATTGGAAAAGAATTAGAAAACGCTAGTTTGGTTGCTGCTGCTCCTGCTGCTGGAGGCGCAAGTGAAGCTCCTGCAGAGAAGAAAGAAGAAGCAAAACCAAAAGAAGAAAAGAAAGCTGCGGCTGCTGAAGGTCTTGGTGCATTGTTTGGATAACTTTTTAATTTAGTGTACCAAGAACCTTTTCACAAATATAGTTGTGGCTTTGCAATAATTTTTATAAGTTTGAAAAATATATATTTCAATGAATAAAAAAGAATTTTTAGGTTTAATGTCTGTATTGTGTTTTGCAGGTATTCTGTTTACCTATCAAGGTTCAAAATCAACATCTTATCTTTTAATTTTTGGGTTGGTGTTTGGATGTTTCTGGTTTTTTAAAAAGTGATTATAAAGATTTATAAGATAAAACAAATTGTAGTTAAATTATGGCATGGAACCTCTATAAAGATGAAAAATTTCTTAAACCTTTAAAATTCTCAAATGGAAAAACCCAAGAAGATGTGGTAAGTGAAGTTTTAGAAGCTATAGATAAAGGAAACAAAATAATTTTTATTCATGGTGTTTGTGGAACAGGAAAATCTGCAATTGCATTAAACATTGCAAATCTTTTAGGAAAATCTTCTATTATTGTACCTATCAAAAATCTCCAAGAGCAATACAAAAAAGATTATGAAAAAGATAAATACTTATTAAAAGAAAATAAAGAAAAATTAAATATTAGTGTAATGACTGGAAGAAAAAATCATAAATGTAAATTCTTGGAAGATAATAAAATTGCAATCCCAAAAATAAAGAGGGAAATTAATTCTAAATTACATGATATTTTCGCTGGAAAAAAAGAAAATGTAAACGAAACAATTGGGAATGATTTTTCTGCAGACAATATAAACATTCCTTGTAAAATTGAAATAAAAGAGAGGAACATTCAAAGACTAAAAAAATATCTAAAACAAAATGAAGATGTAAATGAAAAAAATTTCTCACAAATTCAAGATATTAAAAGAGTTTCAGTTGCAGGGGCCTGTCCTTATTGGTGTCCTGTTCTTCCTTCAAAATATGAACTTGGAGGGAAAAGTTTTGTAGATACAAGTAAAAAAACCTACCAGGGGTTAAATGATACGAAATTTACTTTTTATCAAAGAGCCCCCGGATGTAAATTTTATGAACAATTTAATTTTTACATTGATTCTGATGTTATTGTGTTTAACTCTGAAAAATACAAAATTGAATCAGCATTAAATAGAAAACCTTTAACAGAAGTTGAGATAATAGATGAATGTGATGAATTTTTAGATAAGTTTTCTAATCAAAAAACAATTAATCTTGATAGATTGCAAAATTCCATTGTGCAAATACCTGGAATGGATGAAGAAAGCAGACATGTTTTGGATGAATTATTAGAAATATCAAAACAATTGAAAAGAGATAAAAGGATTGGGGATGCTGTCGATTCTCAAGAAATAATTAAATTAAAACAAACTGGAATTTATGATTTATTTAATATAATTTTAAAAAATGCAGATTTATTTTATGAGATAGATGAGGAAAATTATTTGTTTGATGTTCAATCAGCTGCAAAAATGTTTGAAGATTTTCTAGAGGATAGTTATATTACTTTTACAAAAAAAGATGGAAGTTTAATTGCAAATATTGTGACTACAAATTTAGCTAAGAGATTTAAAGACATGGTCGATAAAAATAAAATAATTATTCTTATGTCAGGGACATTACATTCAGAAGAAGTTTTAAAAGAAATTTTTGGTATTGGTGATTTTAAAATAATTGAAGCAGAAGTTCAACAACAAGGCCAAATAAACATAAAAAAGACCGGATTAGAGATGGATTGTAAATATTCTAATTTTTCAAATGGAAAAAATAGCCGTAAAGATTACTTAGTTGCTTTAGACAATTGTATTGAAATTGCAAAAAAACCTATTTTAGTTCATGTAAATAGTTTTATTGATTTACCTTCAAATATAGAAAAAAAAGAATTTGAATTAAAAAATTTAATTAATAGAGAAGAATTAAGAGAAATTCAAAACGAAGATAAAAAAGGAGGATTGATTGAAGAATTTAAACAAGGCAAAAAAGATATTTTGTTTTCAACCCGTGCTTCAAGAGGCATGGATTTTCCAGGAGAAGAATGTAATAGTATTATTTTCACAAAATATCCAAATCCAAATGTTCAAGATGCTTTTTGGAAGATTTTGAATAGAACCAATCCTCGACATTATTGGAGTTTTTACAAAGATAAAGCAAGGAGAGAATTATTACAAAAAATTTACAGAGGATTGAGATTTAAAGAAGATAAAGTTGATTTACTTAGTCCTGACATTAGAGTTTTAAATTTCTTTGAGAATTAAAAACCAAAACAATTTCTACGTCTTATTAAGATTAAAATAAAAGAATATTAATAGAGCTTTACAAAGGCTCATAGATTTTAGTTTCTTTTCTTATTCCTTCTTTCATTATTGTTTTTTTCATAATAATTCCGAAAAGAAGGGTGGTAAAAAATGAGAACATTGCATAAACTAAAGCAGGAATCACCATTAAATCATTTTTTAAAATTGTCCCACCAATTAAAAGTGCAAGAGTGGTATTTTGAGAACCAACTTCTATTCCTGTTGTAATGGCACTGTTATTGTTTATTTTGAAAATTTTTTGAGCAAAAAAACCTATAAAAAGTGAAACCACATGAATTAATAATAAAATTGGTAAAAGATTAATTACATTTTCAAAAGTAATTCCTGAACCTCCTAAATTCTGGCTGGCAAATAACTTTATTCCAAATACAATTGCTAAAAAAGTTATACTTATTATTTTAAGAAATCTTTCTGCATTTTTTGCAGAAGATCTATTATATTTTCTAATAGAAACTCCTATGAAACAAGGTAAAATTATTGTAATGAATAAAAGAACAATTGTTTCAATAACAGGCAAATTAATTAAAACAGAATCTTTTAAAAAATAAATTAAAGAAAAATTTGTAATTAAAGGAATAGAAATCAATGTAATTAAGGCGTTTGTTCCTGTTAAAGAAATTGATAAAGGAACATCTCCTTTAATGAGATAAGAGATAAAATTAGTGGTTGCCCCTCCTGGACAAGCTGCTAAAATCATTATTCCTACTTTTATTGCTGGAGGGAAATCAAGGGGAGCAATAATCACAAAAGTAATTAAAGGTAAAAAAATTATCTGAGAAACTACACCTATTAAAAATTTTTTAGGATGTTTAAATATTTTTTTAAAATCTTTTAAATCAATTGATAATCCCATTGTTAATGTTATTAAGAATATTGCAAAAGAAATTAAGATATCTATTAGTTCATATGTCATTTTCAAATTCTTTGGTTAAATTTAAGATTTTTTCTGGAGAATAATATATTGGAATA
>CAZWIB010000008.1:0-4822 GCA_964634225.1 Candidatus Woesearchaeota archaeon | reverse complement strand
TTCAAATTCTTTGGTTAAATTTAAGATTTTTTCTGGAGAATAATATATTGGAATAGGTTATTGGAAGAACTAAAGATATGATTACAATTAAAATCAAACCTCTTTTTTTCATTTAAGTCCAAAGAGAGTTAGTTATATAAAATAAACGCCCCAGCAGGAATCGTGCTGAAATCAAAGATTTCGCGTCGTCCATCTTATAAGAAATCTGAACGAAACCCAAGGCTTCGATTCCAAAAACGCCCCCAGCAGGAATCGTGCTGAAATCAAAGATTTCGCGTCGTCCATCTTATAAGAAATCTGAACGAAACCCAAGGCTTCGATTCCAAAAACGCCCCCAGCAGGAATCGAACCTACGTGCCCAAAGGGCCCAGATCTCAAGTCTGGTGCAATACCACTATGCGATGGAGGCTTACACTAAAATTATCAAAGAATAAGTTAAAAAGCTTACTATAACCCAAAAATTCTCTTCCACCAAGGTTTCTTAAAAGTTATTGGGTTATCCTCATCATCCAAAATATCATATTTTATTACAGGTTTTTCTTTAAAAACCGGTGCTTCCTTAGCAATCTCTTTTTGAGCTTCTTCCAATGAACCTTCCACTACAACCCTGGAATATCCTTGATTGATCAAAGCCCATTTAAGAGTATCTGGAGTATATGATTTTTTTAGATTTCTTTTAAAATAGTCCATTAATTGTTCTTTAGATGTTCTTCTCATAAAAAGAAAAGAAAAGAGTTATTTAAATGATTTATTGTATTCTATTTTATCTTTATTGGTTTATTTTTATTATAAAATCTTATGGCTGTATTAAGTCTTGATTCAGATTCTGAATAGATTGTCAAAAGTTTTTCTCCTTTTTTTAGTTTTTCTCCCTTGTGTGCATAGAGATAGAGTCCTGAAAATTTGTCTGCAGGACAACCTGCAACTCTTGCAAGAGAATTTATTTGTTTATTATTTATGTCAATAATTTTTCCAGATCTTTTAACTAATAAATCATGCTTTAATTTTGATAATTTAAGTTTTTTTATTTTTCCACCTTGGGCTTTAATAATTTCTTCAAATTTATCTAATGCTTTTCCAGAATCCAATATATCTTGAGCTTTTTGAAAACCTTTTCCTTTTTTTGATTTTCCAGTCATTTCTAGGAGCTGTCCTGAAAGAAATAAAGCCTTATCTTCTAAATCTTTAGGTCCTTTTTCTTTAGGATTTAAAATTTTCAAAACATCTATTAATTCTAAAACTGGGCCAATTCCATTTCCAATTGGTTCATCACCTTTAGTTAAAACAACTTTTAATTTTCTTTTAAAATATTTACCAAGCTTTTCAAATTTTGCCTTTAATTTCAATGCTTTTTGTTTAGTAACCTTTGCTGTTTTACCATAAGGAATATCTATTAATATATATTTACTATCCACCGCAAGTTTTTTTGACATTATAGAAGCTAATAATTGGGAATCCGGATCTATTTTTAATGTTTTTTCTATTCTGATAATCTTTGAATCTGCGGGGACCATTTCCAAAGCTCCCCCCCAAACTAAAAAAGCATTTGTTTTATTTAAAATTTTTTTTAATTCACCAACATGAAATCCTATAGGGGAAATTACTTCTATAACATCTGCTGTTCCTGCTGCACTGGTAATTGCTTTTGAAGAAGATTTTGGCACAGTTAAACCAGCTGCAGCACAAATTGAAATTACTATTGGTGTTGTTCTATTTCCAGGAATTCCTCCAATACAATGTTTATCTACCACAAATTTATTTTTTAATTTAAAAGTATTTCCAAATTTTAATATTGCTTTTATTAAATAAGTTGTTTCTTTGATATCCATGCCGTGTGAATACATTGCAGAAATAAATAAAGAAATTTCTGCTTCAGATAATTTATTATTTACTATCTCTTTTATTATATTTTCTACTTCTTTCTTAGATAATTTTTCTTTGTTTAATTTTTTCTTAATAAATTTTAAGGAAGAAGGTAATTCCGTTAAATGAACGTCGACAAGTTGTCCTTTTTTTAATTTCATTCTTGTTCTAATTTCAGATGAAACTATAATTTCGTTTTTCCTAACTAAACCTTCAACAGTATCAACAGGTATAGAAATCTCTCTTGAATATTTAGATAAAGTTCTTAGAGAAATTCTTCCTTTAATATGAACTCCCATTTTGGCGGCAGTATCTTTATGGAGCATTGCTACAGGAACCCCTGCAGACCATTTTAGAAACTTAACTTTTAATTTCATTTCAAAAAATTAATTATTTTTTAGTGTTTTTCTTGGTGAAAACTCCTGGAATTCTTTTGTCCCTATAAATCTCCAAGATTATGAAAAGGTATGCTAAGATTAAAGGTCCTAGAATTACCCCCACCAATCCAAATAATAATAACCCTCCAACCATACCAAGAAGCACTAGAGCGGAATGCATATTAACCCTTCTTGAAATAAACACCGGTTTAACAAAACTATCTGCGGTTGAAGCAATCAGACCAAACAAAGTTATACCCAAGGCAGAAAGAGTATTGCCTGAAGCAAAAAGATAGATAACTGTTGGAATCCAAACAATAGTTGTTCCAATTATTGGAAAGATTCCCGCTATACAAGCTATTATCGTAAGAAACAAAGCATTAGGAACACCAAATATGAAAAGGCCAGCCCCCACTAAAAGACCTTGAAGAACCCCTAAAACTGCTTGTCCATAAATTACAGAAACAGTTATTCCTCTTGAAGATTCAAATAATCTATCTTCAATTTCTTTTGAAAAAGGTAAAACACTTCTAATATAATCTGAAAATTTTTTTTGATCCTTCAATGCAACAAAAAAAGTAAAAAATAACACTAAAGATTTTAAAAATAATATTGGAAAATTCCTAATTAAATCTGCAATTACATTCATCATTGAATTAGAAATCTTAGTTACAAAAGAAGAAACTGCTGAACCAACCTCTTGAGAAAAAGTTTCTGAAGCAAATAAATCGGGAAATATTTTATGAAAGGGGGTTACAAAATCTATTTGTTGTGATCTTACAAAAAAATCAAAAGATTGTTTAAGTAAAATAGGTGTTAAGAACCAAATTGGAAGGATAATTAGAGATGCCAAAATAATACAAAGTAAAAATGCTGTAAGATTCCCCGATCTAAGACCTTTCTTCATTCTTAAATAAAGAGGATAGAAAAGAAAGGCAAGAATAAGAGCTAAAATTACAACTAAAAGAAAGGGCCTAAGTAGAAAGAATGAAAGAACTAACAAAACTAGTATTATTCCAAAGGAAGTTAATTTCCTAAAATATTCTTTATCAATCATTTTTCACCCTTTTTAATGAATCGTAACTCAAATTTATAAAGGTTTGTTTACAAAAATTTTATAAATCAATTTAACGCATAAATTGTATGAATTTTATAAAGAAAATTTTTGAAGGTAAAATTGATGATTCTGTTCACCAGCAACTAACTAGATTTGGTAAGGGAAATTATAAGGGACGTGCTCCAATTATTATACATAAAACTAAAAAAGTTAAATTAAAGGGTGGTTTTGAATTTGCAAATGATTTTGTTTTACTTGCAGCTGAAATGGATGTTAAGTTTAGTGGTTTTATTTGGAGTAAGGAAGAAATTAGTGGATTAAATGGTCAAAAAAAAGCAGGAAAATATGTTTATGAAGTAAATGATCTAGAATCTTCAAAAGTAAAAGAAATTGCTGAAGAAGTTTATTATTTTTTACTTAACGTAGATGGAGAAGGAATTAAATTAAAAATCAAAAAGAAGTTGCCTAAACCAGGTAAAAAGGAAGATAAAATTGATGATAAATTTTGCCAGTTAGAAGTTGATGAGAAATATTTCTCCAAAATTAAGGAAGATTTTTTCTGGGATATTGGAGATTGTAAAAAGGCTAAAGCGGTCCATGAATATGATATTAAAGATATAATCAAACCAGAGATTGGAGATTCAGAAGATTTTGCTAAAATGAGGGAACTTGCAAAAAGAAAGGGTAAATTAATTAGGACAATTGATTGTGATGGTAAAGAGATTAAAAATGAGGTTGATTTTGAAGCTTAATCCCCTTTCAAAAGCTTTATAAATCAGTTTTTTCTCAGTATTCTATCCAGGGTGAATTAAAGATGTTATCCGCTAAAATAACAATAATAAATGCCAAAAGGAAAAAGACCAAGGAAAGGAAGTTTACAGTTTTGGCCCAGAAAAAGGGCTAGAAAACTTTTACCTAGTGTTAACTGGAATGTTATTAATTCTGGGAAAAATTTGAAAGGATTCATTATATACAAAGCCGGGATGGCTTCTGCTCTTGTTAAAGATAATACTCCAAATTCTATGACTAAAGATAAACAAATTACAATTCCTGTAACAATTCTTGAATGTCCTCCTATGAAAATTTTTTCAGTTAGATTTTATAAAAACAGGAAAGTTGCCAAAGATATTTTGGCTGAACAATTTGACAAAGAATTAAAAAGAAAAGTTAAACTTCCAAAAAAATCTTCTGGAAAAATTGATGATGTTAAAGATTACGATAATGTTTCTTTGATTATTTATTCCCAAGTAAAAAAAAGCGGTTTAAAAAAGAAACCAGATTTAACTGAAATAGGAATTAAAGGAAGTTTGGATGAAAAGATTGCCTTTGTTAAAGAAAATTTAAATAAAGAAATTTTTGTGTCTGATGTTTTTGAAAATGGGCAACTTATTGATTTAAGAGGGTTAACAACAGGAAGAGGATTTCAAGGTACTGTTAAAAGATTTGGAATTAAATTAAAAAGAGCAAAATCAGAAAAAGGTAGAAGAAGACCGGGTAATCTTGGTCCTTGGCATCCTGCAAGAGT
>CAZWIB010000007.1:0-19893 GCA_964634225.1 Candidatus Woesearchaeota archaeon | reverse complement strand
GAAAAATAAAAGGAAAATTAATCAAAAGAACATCAGAAAGATTAATTAAAGAAGCAATTGAATTTGATGAGGACTTTGAAAAAAACAAGAAAATCTTAGGAGATACTATGCCAAGTAAAAAGATAAGAAACCAGATGGCCGGATATTTGACACGTCTTAAAAAAATGGAAGCCGAAAAAAAGGCTGGAATGGCTGCTTAAATCACTTAAACTTTTAAACATAATTCTTCTAATAATTTTATAGGGCTCTGTAGCTCAGGGTTAGAGCGCCGCTCTCATGAGGCGGAGGTCGAGGGTTAAATTCCCTTCAGAGCCATTCATGATATGTTGAAAAGATTAGAAAAAAACAAAACAATTGCATTAACCATAACTACTCTAATAGCTTTAGAAATATTCTTTTATTCTACAATTCAAGGAGGAATAAACATAGGAGGGAGTAAATTAACTTTAGCAACACTATACCATTTTTCAATATTTTTTCTTTTTAGTTTCTTCTTGCTTATTGTAATAAAAGGTAAAAACAAAATTAACAAAAAATATTTTTTAATGGTTTTAATAATTTCAATACTTTATGGAATTTTTGATGAAATTCATCAAATGTTCACCCCAGGAAGAAATTCAACAATTACAGATGTGTTAATTGATTCATTAGGTAGTTTATTTGCAATAGGAGTTTATTGGTTTATTGAAAAAAAAACTAATTCATTCAATTAATTCATCATCATCAAACCATAGTTTGATTTCTCGTTCTCCCGATTCTGAAGAATCAGAAGCATGAACAACTGTTTCAAATAGATCTTTTTCATTAATTATTCTACCGTATTTCCCACGGATTGTAACTGGTTTTGCTTTTTCAGGGTTTGTGACTCCAATAGCATCTCTCACTCTTTGCACCGCATTTTCCCCAGCATAAACAATTGCAATAACATTTTCATTTTCATGATATTTTCCAGTAATATAATTAATTACATCTTCAAATATTTTATCTCCTTTTTCTTCTTTTAATTTATCGTAATGCTGTTCTGCAAGTTCTTTTTTTACGTTTACTAATTTAAGTCCAATCATTTTGAGATTTGTGTTATACATATCTGAAATAATATTTCCTGCCAAATGTTTAACCATTGCATCTGGTTTTATTAGTACTAATGTTCTTTCCATAATTATTGTTTTAAGAAGGAACCTTTATAAATATTTTTTAATTAGATAAAATATGGTAAAAAAGAGAAATTTTTTGTTTATTAGTTTGTTTATTCTTACAATATCTTTTGTTTTAGGTATTGGGGCCCCCACAGGAATAAACGTTGAAGACAACACAACAGCCAATTATGATAAAGAAGGAATTTTTACAGTGAATTGGTCAGCTGTTTCTGAAGCTGGAAATTATACAATTTATATTTATGCAGATGATGTGCTTTTTAAATCAATAAATAATGATAGTGCCACAGGATATTCTTTTAGTAATACAACAGACGCGAATTATACATTTACAATTGAATCTGTAAATGCCTCAGACTCTACTGATAGGGCAAATTCTACAAATATTTCAATAATTGTTGACGATACAAATCCTTCTTTATCTTACAATAGTCCAAGTAACGATACAGGAGCAAATAGAACTTGGATATTTGTCAATGTTAGTACTTCAGATACAAACAGTGATTCCTTGGTATTTTCATTATATAATTCCACTGGACTAGTTAATCAAACAATTTATACATATACTACAACAACTATTAATTGGACTGGATTATCAAACAATGAAACTTATCATTTTAATGTAACTGCAAACGATTCTGCAACAAATTCTGTTTCTGCTGAAACAAGAACATTTTATTTGGATGGAACAAATCCTACAATCTCTTCATTTACTCTTTCAGATACCTCTGTGGGTATTGACGATACTATAAACAGCACATGTACTGCTACAGATAATTTAGATCCAAGTGTTTCGACTTCAGTAACAGGTATTGATACAAGTTCTTTAGGAACAAAAACGGCCACATGTACTGCCACAGATAGTGCTGGAAATTCAGTAACCTCAACTGTAGATTATACAGTTAGTACTAGCGGTTCAAATACAAATGATGATTCTGGGGGTTCAACTCCCTTTTGGATTACTACTTATGTAGAAGATGATAAAGATTTAAGTGAAAAAAAACAAGTAAATAAACAATTACTTGCAAGGTATCGAATTAAATTAAAAGTTGAAAATGAAACTCATTATGTAGGTCTTGTGGAGTTGACAGATACAAAAGCCACTATAAACGTTTCTTCAGAAGATCAACAAGCAATATTAAGTATTGGAGATACGCAAAAATTTGAAGTTAGTGGAGACAATATTTATGATTTAAGTGTTACATTAGAAGATATTAATACTACCACAAATAAGGCTAATCTAACTATAATTTCTATTTCCGAAGAAATTCCTGCAGTATTAGAAACAGGAACTTCAGCAAATGTGACAGGGGAAGGAGATACAACAACATCTGAAAAGAAAGGAAAAACTTGGTTGTGGATAGTTATAGCACTAATTGTTGTTGGTGGAGTTATTTTCTTTTTGAAATACAAAAAAGGAAAAAGATTTAAGCTATATGGTTATTAATTTTTTGTGGAAGAACAGAGTTACATTAAATTAGTTAAAGAAACTGAAATTTGTAAGAATTGTACAAATATTGTTATTGGTAAAGGCAATCTTAATGCAAACATTCTTTTTGTGGGTGAGGCCCCAGGAAAAAATGAAGATGAACAAGGTTTACCTTTTGTTGGACGTGCTGGAAAAAACCTTGATGAACTTTTGTCAAAAGTTGGTTTGAGTTTAGATGATGTTTACATAGCAAATATCTTGAAATGTCGCCCTCCTGCAAATCGAGACCCTCTTCCAGAGGAGATAAAAGCGCATACCCCTTGGTTACTGGAACAAATTAAGGAAATTAAACCAAAAGTAATTTGTTCTCTAGGAAATTATGCAACTAAATTTTTTCTTTCTGAAGGTAATGTTGATTCAATGAATAAACAGCCTGGAATAACTTCTGTTCATGGTAAAATAAAATTTATTAAAATGGATGGGGTTGAAATTAAATTAATTCCTTTGTTCCATCCTGCTGCAATTATTTACAAAAGAGAATTGGGTCCTCTTTGGGAAAAAGATATGGAAATTGTTAAAAAAGAAGTTAAAACATCTAAAGAACAATCTCAGCTATTTTGATGTTTCTCAATAAAATCAATACAAATATTTCTAGCAAATTTTGATACTTTTTTAACAACCTTCATCTTATCTTTTTTCAAAGAACGCATATATTTTATGAGATCATTTCCTCCATATATTGAAACATCGTATCGAATTTCCTGGGATAAATTTTTAGTTGAAGGATTGATGGGAATTATAGGTATTATATATCCCAATTCAGTTAAGTCATATAAACCTAAAAGGTTTCTAATATTGGTTACTCTAAGTTTATTGCTCTTATAAAACTTGTAATTTTTTTCATCCCCTCTTGCTTTTAAAATTTGTTCTGCCTCATTCCTCTTAATATCTTGTTTTTCTATCTTCGCATTCTTAAAAAACAGATCATGGATAATCGGAGCTTCAACATATGCGGAGAAGGGCATGATTATTCGTTTGGCTTCTTTAGGATTTGGAAATTCCTGACATATTGATAAAAGTTGATCATTAATTAAAACATCATTATATTCTAAACTTTTTTTGACCGGATAGTCAATCTTTCTTATATAGGGTTCGTCCTCAAGACATCTAGGCATCTTGTCAATATTTTTTACAAGGGGTTCGGCCTCAAGAGATCTAGGCATGTTGATTTCCTCCCTTTGGAGCATTCCTAACTTTTACAAATTTATAATGGGCATCTGAAGTTTTTTCTTTACACTTTAAACAGCTTTCTTTTAGAGTATATACTTTACAATTTTTACATTTTTTTAATTTCATTTTAGAATCACTCTCCGCAAATATTTTTTATATATTCTTGTAATCTAGAAGGGAGTCTTCTATTAGATAAATCTTCGAACTCTTCTGCCTTTATCCACCTGAGTTCTTCTACCTTTTCCCCAGGTTTTTCTTCTCCCTTTTTTACTTCACACAAAAAATATAATTCAAGCGTATCTGTATTTTCTCCACCTATTCTATTGTTTACAAAAATAACTCCCAGGTTATGAACAGCATATCCTGTTTTTTCTGTTGCCACTCTTTTTAACCCTAAATCTAATTCTTCTTCATATTTTAGTTCTCCATCTACAAAACTAAAGTGCCCTTCTCCTTTGTTTTTTCCAACTAAGATTTTCTTTTCTGCAGGATCAAATAAAATCCCGACAACCCTTACATTAAATTTTGTTCCTTCCATATTTTTTGGAGTATATTTTGTTTTTTAAGTATTTTGGTGCTTATTTTTCTTTTACACTAAAAGATAAATTTTTTTCTTTTGCTTCTTCTTCAAGTTCTTTAAAAATTTCTTTTAATTTATTATCTGCTTTTTTTATATCGTCTGATTCTGTTTTTATTGAATATTTACCTGCAGAAATATAACTCACTTCAACATCCTTTAATTTTCCTAAAACTTCTTTAATTAATTCTAATCCGTTTGATTGATTTGTAGTTAAATAAATTTCTTTTTTTATTACTGCTTTTTTTACTTTTTGAGTTTTTATTATTTCTAAAATTTTATTTGAATTTTCTTTTCCAACAAGTTTTTCTAAATTTTTTGGATCTTGTTTTGCCTCTTCAAAAGTTTCATAAAGACCATCTTTTTCTTTTATTTTATTAATTACCTCTTTTGCTTTATCTCCCAACACACTTTTTATAATACTTTGATAGCTTTTTTCATGTTTAGATTGATCCATTATCTCTTTTTTTTCTTTCTGTGTAACTCTTCTTAATGATAAATCAACTCTATTATCTGAAATTCTTAGAACTTTACAAACTATTTTCTTTTTTGGAACAACATGGGCTCTTAGATTTCTAATTCTACCTGGGGCAATTTCACTTAAAATAATACTTCCTTCTCTTTTTTCCTTTTCTATATTTACAAAAACTATTGTTCCAACTATCCTATCTACAGTGCATAATACAATATCTCCTACTTCCATATTTTATCAAAAAACAAAGAGGTTTTAAAGGTTGTGATAAGAATTATTGTTTTATTTTTACCATTTCTATTTCTAAGTTTTTCTTTAAATGTTCTAAAAATTCTTGTTCTTGTTCTTGTTTGATTATACATCCTGCTGCAAACTCATGTCCTCCCACTTCCCCCCCAATATTTGTTATAATTTTATTTAAAATTTTCCTTACATTTCTTCCTTGATTTCCAACATTTCTTGCAGAAACCTTAACTTTATCATCATAATAAGCCATTGCAATTATCATTGTTTCTTCTTCATAAATTGAAGAATTTGATAAAATGCTTGCAATTGTTCCAATCATAGTATCTTTAACATTATTTTCTGCGTTTATTATTACAAAATTTTTTCCTTGAATTTTTTCTGCTTCTTGGACAAATTGTATTCCAGCTATTAATTCTTGTTTATATTTTGAATGGATTGATTGGGCTCTCTTTTTTGCCCTTGGAATTTCTAAACATAATTGAAGTGCTACCCCGCTTTCTCCAGATCTAGAACAAGCATTTATTTTTGCACTTAATTCTCTTGCATCTTCAAGTTGATTATATAATTTTATTAAGAAGATATCTCCAATTCCTCCTTCGTTTTTAACTTGAGAATTTCTGAGCATTACTGCTGTGATTAATCTTTCCATTTCATCTTCAGTTAATTCCAATAAACTTTTGTATTTTCCATTTACAGGATTTAATCCTACTTCTCTTAAGAGTTCCAATACTCCTTTTATATTTCCAGTTACGCCTTGTATATAAGGATTTGAAGAATATTCTAATATTCTGTTTAAAGGTCTTGTAGCTGGATAAATTAATAGTCCCCTCTTTCTTTTTATTTCTGAATCTTCTAGTATTCCATTGTTTAGTTTTCCGATTTCTTTTTCCAATCTATCACCTATCATACCAAGTATTGCTAGTTTTCCAAATTTTTTATTTTCAGGATTTATTTCTTCAGAAAATAAATAAGTTAATCCGGAACTACTTATATTTTGTTTTTCATGAAGTTGGGGATTTATGATTTCCACACCCTTGGGAATGTCATGAATAATCTCGTGATGATCTATTATAAAAACATCTTTTAATTCTGCTTCTTTTATATGATTCAAACTTCCCGAAGCTAAATCTAAAAATAAAGTTATTTTATTTTTTTTTAGATTTTTTATAAAATTCTCTTCTAAACTTTTTACAATCTTTAATGTAAAACTTCTATCTAATTGTTTTAGTGTTTGAATCATTATCGCTGCTGAAGTTATTCCGTCTGTATCAAAATGACTTATTAATTGTATTTCTTTGTTTTTTGTTTTTTCAAGAAAAATTGAAACAATTCTCGTTATTTCTGATTCTAAACTTTGTTGGTTGTTTTCCTCTTTTTCCATTTTAAATTAAAAGATTTCTAAATTAATTTGTTATATTTCTTAATTTTTCTCACTTGTGAGAAAATCCTACTTCTTTCTCTTATTGCTCTTTTATCTTGCTTATTTTTTTGAGAATGTTCTTCTATTCTTTGAAGTTTTGCTTCAACATTTTTTAAATCAGGGTTAACATACATTTCTTTTTCTTTTAAAATATTAGAAATTTTCTTATTATATTCTTGAGGATGGATATCTTGTTGTCTTAATTCTTCACCAATTTTTTCAGAAGTCAAACCTTTTTCTGCTAATTCAATTACTTTCTTTTCAAATTGAGTTTGAGATATTTTCTTTGATTTCTTCTCTATTTTGGGTTCTTTTGCTTTTGGCATTAGATTCAATAAATGACATTATTTTTAAAGCTTATTGTTTTCTGAATAGTGATTAATGGAATTAATGAAAATTATTTAAATAAATAATTCCTAACTGAAACATGGGAAAAAGTATTGGTGTAGTTAGTTTAAAAGGTGGTGTTGGAAAGACTTCTGTGGTAGCGGCTCTTGGTTCTGCAATTGCTGGTTTTGATAAAAAGGTTCTTTTAGTTGACGGTAATCTTTCTGCCCCTAATCTAGGTATGCATTTTAAGATTATTGAGCCTGAAAAAAGCTTACATCATGTTTTAGACAGGGAAATTCATGCAAAAGAAGCAATTCATGAATTGGAAAATGTAGATGTTATTCCTGCTTCTATTTTCACTACCAAACAAATTAATCCTTTAAAATTAAAGGACAGGATGAATTATCTGAAGAAGAAATATGACTATATTCTTTATGATTCTTCTCCCAGTTTAAATGATGAAACTTTAGGAGTGATGTTAGCTTCAGATGGTTTGCTTGTAGTAACAACTCCTGATAGTCCTACGTTAAGCACTACAATTAAAGCTGTTAATTCAGCCAAAGAAAAAGGAAACCAAATTGATGGTTTAATTATTAATAAAGTTCATAATAAGAAATTTGAAATACCTCTTGAAAAAATAGAAGAAACGATTGAAGTTCCTGTTGTGGCTGTTATTCCATATGATATTAACGTATTAAAAGCCCTTTCAGAGTTTACTTCAAGCGTTAATCATAAACCCAACTCAGAAGCCAGCAAAGAATATGTTAAATTGGCTGCTAGTTTGGTTGGTCAAAAACCTAAATCTTCCAAATTAAAAAAATTTTTCAAATGGATTAATCCGAAAAAGCAAGAAATTAATAGATTGGTTTTGTATCAAAGCGTGTTTAAGTAAGTTTTATAAATTAATTCTAGTTTTAGATTTTAGAGCCCCATAGTACAGTGGTCAAGTATTCAGCCCTTTGAAGGCTGGGACCCCGGTTCGAATCCGGGTGGGGCTATTTCAATAAATTTATATATTCTTCATCCTTGGGTTAAGCATGACTAAAAAACAAATTGGTGTTGTTTCTAATTATTTTGAACATGTCAAAGTAGCTGCTATTAAGTTAGAAAGTAGTTTGAAAGTTGGAGATAAGGTAAAAATTTCTGGTGGAGAAGTTGAATTTGAACAACCCATTAAAGAAATGCAAATTCAAAAAGAAAAAGTTGAAAAGGCAAAGAAAGGTGATGAGATTGGCATTAAAGTGAAAAATAAAGTTAGAAAAGGCTACAAAGTTTTCAAGATTTAATGTCTATACCTCCCTCTCTTTTCAACTGCTTTGACTCTTTCAAATATTTTTTTAGATTCTGTTTTTCCTAAAGTTTTTTCATATGATTTGAAAACTTCTTTTAATAGTTCTTGATAGTGTTTGAAATGTTTTGCTTCAAAGGCTTGTTTTAATAAATGCAAGTCAACTGCTTTGTCTTCTATTTTTCTACTTATATAACCTAATCCAAAATCTATGAAAAAAACTTTATCTTTTAAAATCATATTTGAAGTTGTTAAATCTCCATGAATTATATCATTTTTGTGAAGTTTTGCAATTGATTTTCCAATTTCTTTACAAATCTTTTTTTGTTCTTTTAATGAAAATTTATCTAAATGTTCTGAAAGCTTTTTTCCCTTAATATAAGGCATCAAGATTTTGTCAAATTCTTTTGATTCTTGGGGTTTAGCACTACTAATAATTTTAGCAGCTTTATTTAGTAATTTTGTTTCAGATTTTGTTCTTCTTTTTCTTATTTGTTTATCTAGTTCTCTATGCCTATAAGATTTTGAAATTCTATCTTTTATTATTAAATCGTTTTTAAGAATTATTTTAGCTTCTGCTCCTTGTTGGATTATTTTGGAAGTCATTTAACTTTTCTTCTTCTTTTTGGAATTATTAATAAAAGAGCAACCATCATGCCAAAATCAACAATTAAACAATATGTGCAAAATTGCTCGAGCACAAATTGTTGCAAGTAAAGAAAGTAAAGAGCAGTAACTGCTCCAACAATTACTCCTATATCTACTAAAAGTTTTTTACGTTTTCTTGGTCTTCGAATATGGGAAAAGATTACTATTGATAAAAAAGCATAAACAAATAATCCAATATAGCTATTTTTTACTCCAAAGGTGGATGCATATTTGGAATCTTGAACTGTACCACATCCTTGCCCTTGTTCAGTTCCACAAATACCTGAATCTGATGGAGAACTAAATGAGAGTATTACAGATACTATAAAGCATATAATAAATATTGCTAATAATCCTTTGTTCCTCATTTCACATTTTTCAAGGAAAGAAGATATTTAAGGGTTACGGGGAAACTAGTTTTTGTATTACTTAAACCTCATCATTTTTTTCTTACCAAACTTCTTCATAAGCTTTTGCATTTGTTTTTGACTCATGCCTTGAGACATATCCATATCTCCTATTCCTCCGCTAACCATATCTTGTAACATTTTATATTGTTTAAGTAAAGATCTAACATCCGAATTATTTACCCCGGCACCTTGTGCAACCCTACTTATTCTTGAAGTTTGTTTCTCAAAAACTTCCGGATTTTCTCTTTCTTCTTTGGTCATTGATTTAATTATGTGCTCCCATTTCTTGATTTTTTCTTCTTGAGTTCCAAGCATCCCTTCTGGAATTTTTGCTTTACCCATGCCAGGAATCATTGATTTTATTTTTTCAAATCCTCCTAATTTCCCCATAGATTTAACTTGTTCAATAACATCATCTAAAGTTAATTTCCCCTCTTCTAATCTCTTTTGCATTTTTTCTTGCTTGCCTTTATCTCCAACTGATTTAATTTTTTCAATTAAAGTTTGCAAGTCACCCATCCCAAGAAGTCTTGATAAAAATGATTCTGGATTAAATTCTTCAATATCATTTATTTTTTCACCTGTTGTTATGAAATAAACTCCCGCATCTGTTTCTGCACAGGCTGTTAATGCCCCTCCTGCTTTTGCAGTTGAATCCATTCTTGTGATAATCACTCCTGAAACATTTAAAGCATCCTTGAATTCTTCTGCTTGTTTTTTAGCTGCTTGCCCAATATCAGCAGGTATTACTAAAATTGTTTCAGTTGGTTTGATTTCTTTTCCTAGTTCTTTAATTTCCTTAACAAGTTCTTGATCTAAATTATGTCTACCAGCTGTATCAATTAAAACTAAATCATATTTTTCTAAATCTTTTTCAAATTTTTTCCAAGTTTTTAGAGCATTAGTTTCTTCTAAATCTACAAAAACATTTAAGTTGTTTTTTTCACCTAGTTGTTTTAATTGTTCTTTTGCTGCAGGCCTATGAACATCAAGTCCAACTATTGCAACTTTTTTACCTCTTTTTCCAAACCAGTTTGCTAGTTTTGCGGTTGTTGTTGTTTTACCTGCACCATATAAACCAAGAAGTAAAATTCTATTTTGTTTTGATCCTAACTTTAATTGTTTATATTCCCCAAGAATTTTTACAAGTTCATCATGTAAAAGTTTGATTAAGTGTTCCTTTTTTTCAATTCCTTTTATTCTCTCATCTAAAGCAGCCTTTTTTATTTTATCTGAAAGTTCTTTTACTAATAGAATGCTAACATCTGCTTCAATCAATGCTCTTTGCAAATCACGAACAATTTGATCAACCAAATTTTTATCAAGAAATATAGCATTAGCTATTCTATCTGTTGCTTTTTTCAATACACTTCCTAATTTTTCTAGCATGTTTTAAGAAAGAGACAATATCTTAAGAAGGTTTTGGTTTTATTCATCATCCAAACCTAATTTTTCAATGAATTTTTGTTTATCAAAAGGCTCGATTTTTTCATATTCTTGCCCTGTTCCTAAATATAAAATTGGTTTCTTTGTCACATAACCAACAGATAAAGCAGTTCCACCTTTTTCATCAATATCTGCTTTTGTAAGAACTATTCCATCAATTCCAACTGCCCAATCAAAACTTTTTACTTGTTCTATTGCATCGTTTCCTGTTATTGATTCCCCTACAAAGATTTTTGTATCTGGTTTACAAACTTTTGAGATTTTTTCAATTTGAGCCATTAAATTTTTTGAAGTGTGCATTCTTCCGGCTGTATCAATTAAAACACAATCAAGATTTTTTTTCTTTGCATAATTTATTGCATCAAAACCAACAGCAGCAGGATCGGATTCATATTCATGAGCTATAACTTCTATTCCAAGTCTTTTCCCATGTTCTTTTATTTGTTCTATTGAAGCAGCTCTAAATGTGTCGGCTGCAGCCATTACACAAGATAAACCCTCTTCTTTTAATGAATGTGCAATCTTTGCAATTGTAGTTGTTTTTCCTGTTCCATTTATTCCGCAAAATAAAATAACATAAGGCCCTTTCTTTTCTTTTATCTTTTCAATCAAATCAAAAGGTTCTATTAATATTCTTTTAATTATTTCTTTGAAAATATCTTTTATTTCAAATTCAATTTCTTTTTTCAAAAGTTCTTTCCCAACAATTTCTTCTCTAAGTTCTTTAATAATTTTTTCTGCAACTTCCAAAGCCACATTATTTTCTAAAAGAAGTAGTTCTAATTCTTCAGCATAAACATCAAAATCATTTTCAGAAATCTTTACTTTTTTAATTTTTCCAATGATTTTTTTAAAGAAACCTTTTTTCCCTGGTTTAGATTCTTCTTCAACTTCCTTCGGAAATTTCATGGGAACTTTTCCAATATCTTGTCCTGCATGCGCTTCTTCTCTTATTTCTTCTAACTTTTCTAATTCTGGTCCAACCTTTTGTTCTGCTACATGGAATTTTTTCTCTGGTTCCCCATATTTTTCTTTTTTTAATTCTTTTTTAAGAATTTCATCAACATCTTTTCCAGATAATTTTTCAAACTCTTTTGGTGAGATTTCCTTTTCTCCAACTAATTCATTTATTGTTTCGGTTTTTTCTTCTTCAAGCTTAGGAACAGTGGGAACTTGAACTTCTTCTTTTTCAGTATCTTTTTTAATTTCTTCTGAAACTTCCTCTTCCTCTACTTCTTCAGCCTTTTTAGTAAGGTTTTTTGTCCAATCCTTTAGTTTGCTTCTTAATTTCTTAAACATGTTTTTAGAAACATTGAAAGATTTATAATATTAACGACTTGTCATTACTTTCAAAGTCAGCCAAATTCTTATAAAGAAAAATATCTCTTTTATAATATGAAAGGGGTTTTTATCATAATGGATGGTATGGGGGATTTACCTAACAAGACTTTGAAAGGCAAGACCCCTCTTGAAGCGGCTAAAACGCCAAATCTTGACTTCTTTGCCAATCATGGAAAATTAGGTTTAATGTACCCTGTAAAACCAAAATTTGCACCTACTTCAGACGAAGCTATTGTTTCTATTTTTGGAAATAAGTTAATTTCTGCTACAAGGGGACAATTAGAAGCAAAAGGAAGTGATTTAAATTTGACAAGAGGCGATTTAGCTTTAAGAGTTAATTTCGGAACAATTAATAACCTAAAAGATGGGAAAGTAATAGATCGCCGTGCAGGAAGAACTTTGACGACAAAGGAAGCACAAGAATTAGCTAAGGCCTTGAATCAAATTAAATTGCCTTGTTCTTTTATTTTTGAACCTAGTGTTCAACACAGAGCTGTTTTAGTTTTAAAGGGTGGTTTATCTGACTCTATTTCTGAAAATGATCTAACTTATACGGGGGGAAAAATTAAGAATATAAAAAAGGTTGCAAAATTTAAACCATTGGACGATAGCGATCTTGCACAATACACTTCAAATATTTTGAATGAATTTATTGAAAAGTCCTTTGAAGTTTTAAATAACCACCCAGTTAATAAAAAAAGAAGAAAAAAAGGCTTATTGCCTGCGAATTATTTATTTATGAGAAGCCAAGGAATGGATATTCCAAAATTAAAACAATATAAGAAATGGATTTCTTTTGGTTACATGCCTTTGGAAATAGGGTTTTCTAAATTATCTGGCATGGAAGTTATTTCTTTGAGTTATCCCGATTTAAAATCTTTAAATGTTTACAAAAATTTATGGAATGGTTTAAAGAAAGTTTGTAAATTTTTCATTGGAAATTTTGAAAAATATCAAAACAAATTTGATTATACATATATCCACATAAAAGAAACTGATTTGCCTGGACACGATAATAAACCATTAGAGAAAAAGAAAATGGTTGAATACATAGATAAAACTTTATTTAAATTTCTAAGAAAATTTGCTAAAAAGGGTGTGAAAATTTTAGTAACTGCAGATCACTCAACCCCTTGTGAGTTAAAAACACATTCTGCAGATCCTGTTCCTGTTTTACTATACGATGATTCTCCACTATCAAATCAAAAATTTTGTGAAAAAGATGCTAAAAAAGGAACTCTTGGCAAAATTATTGGAAATGACTTGTTTAAAGTAGTTGGTTTTGATAGATAATTTAGACCATAGAAATTAATAAAAAGAAAATTTTATTTTTTATAAGATGATAACATATAACGATATTTATGAAGCTGCAAGAAAAGAGAGATATTCTAACAATTTGCAACCGATTCCTAAAAACTTTGTTACAGAGGTTTCAAAATATTTTCAAGATAAAAAACAAATGGATACTACTGGAGAAAATGAGTTTTCAGATGTTATAATTAAGACCAAGAAACAACTAGAAAATGCTGTTACTTTTTTTAAAGAACTTATAGTCAGAAGAAGGAAAAAAATTTTAAATTTAGTTTTAATTGCTGCCGAGACTGGAATTTCTAAACAAGATTTTGAAAATATGCTTAGTTTTGAAAAAGAACTTTTTGAAGAATTAATGAAATGTATGGATTCTTCGGATGGAAAATTAAATGAAATGCTAAATGGAAAAAAAATTGAAAAAGTTCAAGCTAATGAAATGATTATATTCAAAAAAAATGTTGAAAGTTTTGTAGGTCTTAATGCTGAAAGTATGGGCCCTTTTGAAAAAGGGCAAATTGTAAATATTCCCAAAGAAATCACAAAAATATTGATTGAAGGGGGAAAAGCAGAGAAAGTTTATGAATAAAATAAAAATGGAGGGAGAGATGGAAGAAAATTGTATTTTTCCAAAATGTCCTAAGTGTGGGAAAGGTTATTTGTTACCTTTTTCATATAAAGAGGATGTTTTTGAAAAGTGGAAATGTTGTGAATGTGCACATACTATTGAGAAGAGGTAGGTTGTAATTTTTGTTTTTTTATTTTTTCAACTATAAGAACCACCACTGATAGAAATAACCATAGAATAATTAATGAAATTACTACATGAAGTGTGGTATGCATATTTATTTTTGAAAAAGCGTAATAGTGGACAATTACCGTTAAAGTCATTGCCATTAAAAAAGTGACAATATAAATTAATTCTTCTTTCATTTCTATTTAGAATAAAACCCCTTAATAAAAATTATTGAACTGGAACAATCATTACCCTATGAAACTAAAGATCGCAATAATTAACAAAATTATTGCGGCAACTGTTTTCCCATCCACAAATCCCAATGGGATGTAAAGAAGAGCAATTGCAATCAGTGCAAAAATTCCTACCCACTTATTTTTAGTAGCCATAATTAAAAGAAACATAATCTTTTTATAAAAGTTTTGGAAAGAATTATTTTTTATAAATTATTGATTGAATAAAAAGAATTAACCACAAAATTGTATTTATTAAGGCTATTATGGAAGATAAGTATAATTCTAACGTTAAATAAGAAAAAGCCAAAGCAGATATTGCTATGAAAGTTATTAATGATGTTTGAAATGTGACATAATCTTTTTTGTTTTTGAATCCTTTGTAAACTTGGGGAACTAATGCATAACTGATTAGAATCGTTACAATTGTTATTACTATATCTTGCCACACCATTTTTGAGAAAGCCTGTAGAGAGATTCGAACTCCCGACCTACTGCTTACAAGGCAGCCGCTCTACCACTGAGCTATACAGGCATAACATATTGAGAATTAATTGGTTTAAAAAATTTATTCTTTCTTTTCTTTTTTCACTTCTTTCTTTTCTGGAGCTTTTCCTTCCAATTCTTTTTCAACTTTCAAAACCCTGATTTCACAAAGCGATAAAGGATAAATTTTCTTTAATTTTAAACTTAGTTCTTTTTGTAATCTATTTTGTAAGACTTCTTCAAAAATTTCTTCTGAATTCTTTGTTTTAACATGTTTTATTAATTCTTCTTTTGCCCTTTCTCTTAAAGCTTTTTTAACTTCTCTTGAAACTCTTCTTCTTGTTACTAACAAAGGCTTTATTCTTAATTGAGCATTTTTACAATCTAATGAAAAAGAATCTTCCACATAATTTGTTCCTTTTCTAACTGCTCTTTTCAAGAAGTAAGGCATAACTTTTATTTCTTTTGGAGTTGAAGTAGCCTTTTCTCCTTTGATTTTTACGCTTAGTTTCAAAATTATACTTTTACCTTTTAGAATTCTAGTTAAATCATATTTTATTTCTCTTCCTTCAAGTTCTTTTATTTCAAGGGCTTTTAATTGTGTTTCTTTGTTGATTATAGGCATATCAACATCGAAAAATTTTTGTCTTTTTTTTGCTATTGCCATTTTACTCCTGTATTATTTTACCTGTCCTTTGTCCTTTTTTTTGATATTTTGATTTTTTACATACTTTACAAGTATACATAATATTTGTCTTTTTAGTAGTTTTTGATTTTCTTTTAAATTTAGTTACTGCCGGTTTTGAATATTTTCCTTTGTTTCCAATCCCTCTGCTTTGCCCTCTTAATTTTGCTCTTGATTTTGAACCCCTTGTAAGTGTACCTCTTTTACCTCCAGTTCCAACTAACTTTATTTTGTGTTCTGTTTTTTTATTACAATACGGACAAAATCTGTTTGTAGTTTTAGGGATTTTCATATTGAAAACATGAAAAAATGCTTTAAAAATCTAATGGAGAATGGTCCTACCAAGAATCGAACTTGGGTTTCATCCAAGTCAGGGATGCGTCTTAGCCACTGGACAATAGGACCTTTTAGAAATATTTAAATAGTGTAGTTAATAAGTTTATTTATGAGAAGAAATATGGGGTTATTTGTAATTTATATTCTTATTGGGCTTTATGTATTTAATTTAGGATTGGTACTATTTAAAATACCAGAATCTTTGATCTTCTTAAACAAATGGGTTTTAATGGTTGGTGGTGGTTTAATAGTATTTGCTAGTTTTAGGTTTCTTAGGTATACTTCCCTAGATTACAGATAATGGAAACATCTTTCTCATTAAATTTTCATTGTTTATTTATGAATAAAAGAGGTCAAGTTACAATTTTTATTATTATAGCTATATTGATTATTGGATTAAAGCTGGAGAAGTGTTAGGAACTGGATCTTCTATTGGAATTTATTTTAAAGATAATAAAGGAAAATGGAAGTGGACAGATGGTAAAAGAACATTGATTGTTCCAGAATCTCTATTAAGATATATGGATTAAAAAGACCTATTTGTATATTTTACTATAGTTAATTTTGATCTTTGTTTTAAATGAGAATATAATTGATCAATATGTTTATTTTTAAGAGCTATACATCCATCAGTCCAATTATTTCCTCCATTGTTTCCGGCCACTCCGCTACCCCATCCATGGATTTTTAATAATCCTCCTAATTTAGTGTATTGATCAGGCATTCTTTCATCTTTTATCGCTTCCATAATTTGATCATATTTTGTTTTATTAATTAGTTTTGATTCAAAACCCTTTTCTGTAACTCTGGCAGAAGGATAAGCTATGTGAAAAGATTTATAGAAAGTTGAAGGGGCTTTATCCACATAAAATTCTCCCTCTGGAGTGCATCCATCTTTTACCCTTGTTTTATCATCATAAGGATTTCCTCCCAATTCGATTGGATAACTAAAAACAACTTGTCCTGAATCTATTAAATAAAGAGTATATGCTGATTTATCAACAATCATTGCCTTTGTATTTTTTCTTATTGATCTTGCAAATGCTGAATCTATCCAAGTGTTATATTTTTTTAAATCTTGTTCAGAAAATTTGTAATTTATATAATCTTCAGAACTAAAATGCATACATTTTTTGTTATGAGTATTAGTATCTGTTTGATTTGAGTTTTCTTGGGCATTTAGAGGATTAATAGCCATAAAACCAGCCATTAAAAGTGCAGCAAGACCCAATTTAAATGTATTTCTTTTCCCAGCCACATTAAAAAATATCAAATTCTTTTTATAAATCTTACTTTTATCGTCGTCAAGAAGTTAGGATTAACTACTAATACTAAGTAAAAAAACACAAATTTGTATTTTTAACAACTTCTACCCCAAAACCTCTCTTTTTCCTTGATTTTAACCTATTTTGATTAAATTTATATATTAAATTTATCTTATTTCTTTATGAATTATAAAAGGGGTCAGGTTACTATTTTCATCATAATTGCTATACTTATTGTTGCAGCAGTTGGAGGATATTTTATATATAAAGGATTAATTGCAAAAGAAAAAATCCCTGCTAATATTCAAGTTGTTGAAACAAGTTTTTTGAGTTGTTTAGAAGAGGATATTATAACAGGTATTGATGTTTTAGAGAGTCAGGGAGGATATATACAACTTCCAGATTTTGAACCTGGATCTGATTATATGCCTTTTTCTTCACAATTGGACTTTTTAGGAAATCCAATTCCTTATTGGTATTATGTTTCTGGAAATAACATTGAAAGAGAACAAATTCCTACAAAAGAATCAATGGAAAAGCAATTAGGAACTTTTATTGAAGGAAAAATTAGAGATTGTGTTTTTGAGGATTATTACAATACAGGTTATTCAATTTCAAAAGGTAAACCTAGTGCAAAAGTTATTATTAGAAACGATGAAGTTGAAGTTAGTTTAGAAATGGATTTAGATATTAGTTTTGAAGAAGGAAGTGCAATTATAAAAAATCATAAAAAAGTTGTTAAATCTAATTTAGGCAATCTTTATGATTCATCCGTGGAAGTTTATGATTATGAACAAGAAAATTTATTTTTAGAACAATATGGCATTGATATTTTGAGACTCTATGCTCCTGTTGATGGGGTTGAAATTACTTGTAGTCCTTTACATTGGAACGCAGATAATGTCTTCAATAATTTAACTGAAGCTATAGAAGTAAATACTTTAGCATTGAAAAATTCAGGAGATAATAAGGATTATTTTGTAGTTGATTTACCTGTTTCAGAAGAAGTTAGATTTATTAATTCTCAAAATTGGATAAGAACTTATGAGGTTTTACCTTCAGAAGAGAATCTTTTATTAGCCAATCCCGTTGGAAATCAAGCTGGATTTGGAATTTTAGGTTTTTGTTATGCTCCTTATCATTTTGTTTATGATCTTAAATATCCTGTATTAGTTCAAGTTGTAAAAGATGATGAAATTTTTCAATTTCCTCTTGCAGTAGTTATACAGGGGAATAATCCTAGAGAACCTTTAGATACAAATGCTGTTGAAGTAGAAACTACTGGATTATGTGAAAATAAAAATACTCCTGCTACTGTTAATGTTTATGATCTTGATTCAAATCCAGTAAGTGCAGATGTTTTTTATGAATGTTTTGGAGAAAGATGTAAAATTGGTACAGGCTCTTATTTAAACGAGGATTTTCCTCAATGTGTCAATGGTTTTGTTGTCGCAGAAGCAGACGGATTTAAAGAATCAAGAAGTTTATTCTCTTCTACTTCTGGTGGAAGTCTTAGTGTTTATTTAGATAAACTTTATACTTTACCTGTTGATTTAAAATTGGATGGAAACCCATATAATGGAGAGGCAATGATTAGTTTTGTTTCAGAAGGTATTTCTAAAAATATTCTTTATCCTGAACAAAAAACAATTGAATTATCTGAAGGATTTTATGATGTTGAAGTTCAGATTTACAGAGAATCTTCTCTTGAATTAGGAGATACTACTACAGAACAATGTGTAGATGTTCCTGTTGGAATTTTAGGATTAACTAGAAAGAAATGTTTTGATATTGAAGTTCCTTCTCAACTTGTTTCAAATGCTTTAGCTGGAGGGGGCAAACAAGAATATTATATTTTAGATTCAGAATTAAGTGGAGCAAATACTCTTGAGATTGATGTGGATAGTTTACCTGAACCAACAACAATTGAACAACTTCAAGATAATTATGCTTTATTTGAAAATAAGGGGGTTGATTTATATTTTAAATGAATAAAAAATTAATTACACTTGGAGTGTTTTTCTTATTTGGAATTTTGTTAATTAGTTCTGTTACAGCGTATGTTTATTCTAATCCTCAATATACTCAATCTGGTTTTGGATATGGTATGGGTTTTGGATTTACTGGAACAGATTATTCTTTTTTTGATAACAAAATGTGTGAAGCAGGACAAGATTTTATTCTACAAATATCTCCTTTAGGATGTGATCCTCCAGTTGTTAGAAGTGATTTACTTGAAGATCAAAATACTTATATTATGTGCCCGATAATGGCAACCCAAATTAATCCTTTAGTTAAAGTTGAAGCAATTGATTATATGACTTTTAGGGGAGATTATGCTCCAGGTGTTGCAGATATAGGATTTCATCCTGCTCGTTCAGCTTTAGGTTATAAAGATCATTTAAATTCGCCCACTTTAGAAAATATTGGTTATGCGGCTATTGAATTAAGAAGAACTCCAAACGAAGCAGATATGCCTGATTTTATTGAAGGAAATATTACAGCAAAAATAAGATATGATATTGAAAATGCTTTTGGAGTTGGAAAAGCAAGTTTTTATCTTAGACCAATGGATAACAATGAATGGGATGATAATTATTTGAAATCTAGTTTTTGGAAAGGAAGAGGTTTTGTAAGAGCAGATGATGTTGGAACAGATAGTGCCGTAATTAGCGTTTATTCAGGAAATACTGTTGTTACGGGATCACGTTCATATCAGCAAAAACTTGCCACTTTTAATTTAAAAAAAGGAGAAAAATCTAGACAAGTTTATCTTCCAACATTTGATTACTGTATGGGAGGTTTAGAAGTTAAATTGGATGAAGTTGAAAATCCTGACACAACAGCAAGGCT
>CAZWIB010000006.1:25012-30927 GCA_964634225.1 Candidatus Woesearchaeota archaeon | reverse complement strand
GGAGTAATAAAAAAATGGATCTTAAATAAAAAAGCAAGAGAACTAAAATTTAAGAAAATAGCAACAGGCCATAATCTTGATGATGAGGCACAAACTTTTTTGTTAAATATTTTAAAAGGAAGTCCAAAGTTAAGTTCTAATTCTGGCCCAATAACAAGAAATGTTAAAAATAAAAAATTCATAACAAGAATAAAGCCATTGTTTTATGTTGCAGAAAATGATATTAGAGAATATACTAAAAAAAAGAAACTTCCAGTAATATATCAATCATGTCCTTGTGCATTAGATTCTTATAGAATACAATTAAGAAAATTCTTAAATACTATTTCAAAAAAGGACAAAGAAAATATTGTAAAGAATTTTGATAGGGTTTATGATAAAATTTCTAAATTAAAAGATGGCAATATAAATTATTGTGAAACTTGTGAAGAACCTTGTAGAGGAAAGATATGTAAAAAATGTCAATTAATGGAAATTCGATAAATTTCCAAAATGCTCATGAGGATACATTTCGCATAATGAAAATTAAATAATTATTTTTTATTCTTTTTCTTTTTAACAGGTTTCTTTTGTAGTTTTTTCATCCATTTAGAAAAAACATAAATATACAAAATTGGCAAAATACCAACTGTATTAAGTAATGCTATTATAACAAACCAGGCAATATGGCCATTTCTAGCTGCTTTCCATAAACCTAATAATTTCCAAACTGCCGTCCATACAAGAATTACTGCTAATAACCACATAGAAACTCCTATTTGTGTTGCCAGATCAGTTAAGTAAGTCATTTTCACCTCTATTTAATCAAGATAATTTTATTTAAAAAGGTTATCTTTCCAGCAGGTATAAAACTTTGTAAATTTTTTATGTTACATTTTTAAAATGAGTATAAATCTTTAAATAGTAAATTTTATAATTTATTTTGATTTTATACAATAAACGGTAATGAAAGAGTGCTATACCCACAACATATTGTATGTTAAATCAAATTAACAAAAAAATGAATTGCCCTTATTGTTCACATACAAAATTTCGTGTAACAGATAAAAGAGACTCTCCAACTGGAATAAGGAGAAGAAGAGAATGTCTGAAATGTAAAAAGAGATTTACAACTTATGAGAATATAGAAAGAAGTGATTTGTATATTGTAAAGAAAGATGGTGGAAGAGAAAAGTTTGATAAAAATAAATTAGCAAAAGGAATTGAAAAAGCATTTGAAAAACGTCCAATTTCTCAAGAGAAAATTCAAAAAATGATTAATGAAATTGAAGAACAAATAAGAAAAAAAGGAAAAAGAGAAGTAAAAAGTTCTTCAATTGGGGATTTGGTTTCAAGGAAAATAAAAAAATTAGATAAAGTTGCATACATTCGGTTTGCTTCAGTTTATAGAGACTTTGAAGATTTGAAAGATTTTAAACGTGAAATGAAAGAACTTTGATATAAAGTTTAGAAAACATATAATCAACTAAATATTAATTTAAAAAGAAAAAGAGTTAAAAAATAAAATGGAAAAAGAGGGAAAATTAGAGGCTGAAGTAAAAACTAATTCTCATTATTCACAAAATAATTTTCCTAGAAAAGCGTATTCTTTAGAAGAAGTTTCTGAAGGAACATTAAAATATTTTAAAGGGGATAAATTATCTGCTGATGCTTGGATAAATAAATATGCATTAAAAGATTCAAAAGGAAATATTTATGAGAAATCTCCAGAGCAAATGCATAAAAGAATAGCAAAAGAAATTGCAAGAATTGAAAAAAAATATGACAACCCTATGAGTGAAGAAAAAATTTATTCTTTATTAAGAGGTTTTAAATATATTATTCCTCAGGGGGGGCCAATGACTGGAATTGGAAATAATTATCAAATTGTTTCTTTGTCTAATTGTTTTGTTATTGGATATGATGCGGATTCATATGGAGCTATAATAAAAACTGAAGAAGAACAAGTTCAATTGATGAAACGTCGAGGAGGGGTTGGACATGATTTATCCCCTATCAGGCCTAAAGGAAGTCCTGTAAAAAATAGTGCTCTTACTTCTACAGGAGTTGTGCCGTTTATGGAAAGATATTCTAATTCAACAAAAGAAGTTGCACAAGATGGAAGAAGAGGGGCTTTAATGTTAAGTTTATCAATTAAGCATCCAGATGCTGAACAATTTATTGATGCTAAACTTGAAGAAAACAAAGTTACTAATGCAAATGTCTCTGTTAGAATTGATGATGAATTTATGGAAGCAGTTAAAGATAATAAAAATTATCTACAGCAATTTCCAATAGATTCAGATAATCCGAATGTAACTAAAAATATTGATGCCAAAAAATTATGGGATAAGATAATCCATAATGCATGGAAGTCTGCTGAACCCGGAATTTTATTTTGGGATACTATTACAAAAGAATCTATTCCAGATAATTATGCAGATAAGGGGTTTAAAACCACTTCTACAAATCCGTGTGGAGAAATTCCTTTATGTCCTTATGATAGCTGTCGTTTATTAGCAATTAATTTATATGGGTATGTTGATAAACCTTTTACAAAAGAGGCTAATTTTAATCTTGATTTATTTAAAGAACATACAGGATATGCTCAAAGAATAATGGATGATATTATTGATTTAGAGATTGAGAAAGTTGATTCTATTCTTGAAAAACTCCTTAAGGATCCAGAGGATGCTGAAATCAAAAGAACTGAGATAAAATTATGGAAAAATATAAAACAAAAAGCTATAAAAGGTAGAAGAACAGGTGTTGGAATAACTGCTGAAGGAGATATGCTTGCCGGACTTGGATTGCAATACGGAAGTCAGGATGCAATTGAATTTGTAACAGAAATTCATAAAACCCTTGCTATTGAAGCTTACAGATCTTCAATAAATATGGCAAAAGAGAGGGGAGCTTTTGAAATTTATGATTCTGAAAAAGAAAAAGATAATCCTTTTGTTAATAGAATTAAGGATGCAGATCCTAGACTTTATGAAGAGATGGTTAAACATGGGAGGAGAAATATTTCACTTCTAACTATTGCTCCAACAGGAACAACAAGTATGATGACACAAACAACTTCAGGAATTGAGCCAGCATTTTCAATGAGCTATAAAAGAAGAAGAAAAATTAACCCAAATGATAAAGAAGTAAAAATTGATTTGATAGATAAAGAAGGCATTTCGTGGGAAGAGTATAATGTTTTTCACCATAAATTCGAAAAATGGCTTGAAGTTAATAATTATGATATAGAAGAAGTGAAAAAATATGGGGAAGAGGATTTAAATAAAATAATAGAAAAATCTCCTTATTACAAAGCTACTTCAAATGATATTGATTGGGTTCAGAAAGTTAAGATGCAAGGAGAGATTCAGAAATGGGTTGATCATTCAATTAGTGTAACTGTTAATTTGCCTGAAGATATTTCAAGAGAAAAAGTTGGAGAAGTTTATATGGCTGCATGGAAAGCAGGATGTAAAGGAGTAACTGTTTACCGAGAGGGTTCAAGAGAGGGTATTTTGATTTCTGGGAAGGATAAAAAAAATAATAAATTTCCTCTAAAAAGACCAAAAAGTTTGGATGCCGAAGTTCTTAGATTTAGAAATGGGGAAGAAAATTGGATGGCCTTTATTGGATTAATTAATGACAAACCTTATGAAATTTTTACAGGTAGAACTGATGAAGATATTTTAGCGGTTCCGAAATCAATTACAGAAGGAAAAATAGTTAAGAAAAAAGATGAAAAAGGAAAAAGCCAATATGATTTTGTATATACTGATCGTAGAGGAATTGAGAGTACAATTGGAGGAATTTCTCACCAATTTAAAAAAGAAAATTGGAATTATGCAAGATTTATCTCAACTATGTTAAGAAAAGAAATTCATGTCAATGAAATAGCTGAAACAATTTCTAAACTTGAAGATGTTGATGAAATAAATTCTTGGAAGAGTGGAGCTATAAGAGCCTTGAAAAAATATATTCCTAATGGTACGAAAACAAATAAAGAGTGTGAAGAGTGTCATGTAACTTTCTTTTACCAAGAAGGATGTAAAACTTGTGGTTGTGGATCAAAATGCGAATAAAAATAAAAAAATTACATGCTGATGCAGTAATTCCAAAGTATGCTAAATTAGGTGATGCTGGAATGGATATTGTTGCTGTTGGTAAAGAAGTGACTGATAAATTTATTGAATATAAATCTGGTTTAGCTTTAGAAATTCCTGAAGGTTATGTTTGTTTGATTTTTCCACGAAGCAGTGTTTCTAAAAAAGATTTAATGCTTTGTAATTCTGTTGGGGTTTTAGATTCTGGTTACAGGGGAGAATTAGTTTTTAGATTTCAAAAATTTGGAGAGGAACATTATGAAATTGGAGATAGAATTGGACAAATAATAATTATCCCTTATCCTAGAATAGAATTTGAAGAAGTTGCTGAACTTTCTGAATCTGAAAGAGGAGATGGTGGTTTTGGAAGTACAGGACAATAATTCTTAAAAGTAAATTTTAATTCTTTAGTTTATGAGAACTAATGCTGATAGACCTGAATGGGATGAATATTTTATGTCTCAAGCTTATTTAGCTGCTACACGTTCTAGTTGTCTTAAAATAAATACTGGAGCAGTAATTGTTAAAGATAAAAGAGTTATTGCTATGGGTTATAATGGGGCCCCTTCTGGAATAGAAAATTCAGTAAAACTTGGTTTTTGTAATAAAGAAAAACACGGAGTTGATTTTGATCAAAAAGGTACAGGAACCTGTATAGGAGAACATGCTGAAAGAAATGCTATGAGTGAAATAGCTAGAAAAGAATTAGAAGATTCCATTTTATACACTGTTTATTATCCTTGCTCCCCTTGTTCAAAAACAATTGCTGGAAATAAAATATCAAAAGTTTTTTATTCTAAAATATACAAGGAAAAAGATTCTTTAGCAGAGGAAATTTTTGAAAGAAAGAAAATTGAAGTTATTAAGTTAGAAATAGATTTTGAAAAAATATATAGAATGATTTCTATTTTAAAATAGACAAATACTTTTATACTAAAGAAATAAATTAAAAAAGAGGTAAAAAGAGATGAAAATATCTGCAGTTAGAATATTAGAATTAAATGATGAACATAATTTAATTGAAAATTTATCTGAAAGAGAATTAAATAATCCAGAAGGTTCTGGATTTGATTTGAGAGTTGGACAAGTTCATAAAATGGCATAAAGATAATTTTAAAGAGGTCCAGGAAATATTTAGAGATGCTAAAGATATAGAAGATAAAACTGGTGAAAAATCTTTTTATTTAATAGCTAAAGATTGGATTGAAAAAAGAGCACCTCAAAATGAAAATGAAAAAAAGTACGATCATGTTACTGCAATTTTAGAACAAATGTCAAGAAATCCTAGAAAATTACCAACTTTGGAAATTTCTAAAAAACCATTTGATGAATTAACAATAGATGATTTTGTTATAAATAATTACAACCCTCATCCAGCAATAAGAAGGACTATGGCTGTTTAGAAGCAACAACTTTAAAAAACATTTTTTCTATAAATAAAAATGGTAACTGAATTAACAAATGGAAAATTTGAGGAATTTACCAAAAAAGGGTTGGTTTTAATTGATTTTTATGCTGATTGGTGTATGCCTTGTGTAATGATGGGGCCTATTGTTGAGGATGTTTCTGAAAAGTTTAAAGGAAAAGTTGATGTTGGGAAAGTTAATATTGAGGATAACCAAGAACTTGCACAAAAACACAATGTTAGTTCTATTCCAACTTTCATGATTTTTAAAGATGGAAAAGTTATAGATCAGTTTATGGGTTCGATATCTGAAGAAGAATTAGAAAAGAAGTTGAATTCTCATTTGTAAATAATTTTATAAATACATTTCTTTTAAGTTAAATATGGCTCCGTAGCTCAGCCTGGTCAGAGCACTTGGCTTTTAA
>CAZWIB010000006.1:0-24912 GCA_964634225.1 Candidatus Woesearchaeota archaeon | reverse complement strand
TTTTAAGTTAAATATGGCTCCGTAGCTCAGCCTGGTCAGAGCACTTGGCTTTTAAGAGAGATGAGGACATCCCTCATTCTTCGTCTACACTAAGACAAAGAAACCAAGGTGTCGTGGGTTCAAATCCCATCGGGGCCATTTCTCCAAAATCCGGCTTTGCATAAAAACTAGATCACTTTTTGTGCAGGAATAGTTTTTGCTATATCATTGAAATCCACCTCCAAATTTAATTCAAAGATCTCATGAATTAAAACTACTAAATTATGAGTTAATACTTTACATAGAATTTCATTCTCTTGGCTTCTATCTGATTTACATCTTGTAAAATCTCCAAACTTTCTTTTTATCATTGCAAAACAAGTTTCAATATTACTTCGTTTGTGATAATGTTCTGCAAACTCCATATAATTTTTTGTGAAGATTTCAAACATCTTAGCCCAAGTTGGAGAACCTTTTGATTTTCCTTTTTTTATGTTTTTCTTAAATGGAATATAAGGCATTGCTCCTAGTTTATTGGCTAATTCAAGATTATCTCTTGAAGAATAAGCTTTGTCTGCTGAGATTTCTTTAATATTAAAATTCTGGGCTGTGTGATTAAGTAAAGGGTTAAATTGTGGAGAATCTCCTGCTTTTCCTTCTGTTATTTCTACTGAAGTTATTATATTAGTTTTAACTCCACAAATTGCATGGCATTTTCTAAAACCTTTTTTCTTAGAATCTGTTTGAGTTCTTGAATTAAGCCATCTATCAAATCTTCCTGTTCCAAATCCAGTTGCATCTATAGCAAATCTTTCTTCAACATTTTTTAGTGGAAGTGAAGAAATACTAATTAAGTAATGTGTAATAATGTTAATTCCAGTATCATCAAAATAATTAAGTAAAGTATTGAAGTGTGGAACTTCTTTTATGTAATTAGCTCTTTTAGCTAATTCTAGATCTGATATTGTTCTTCTTGAAGAAGTGTTGAGATATGTTTTAATCATGCAACAGAAAATCATATCTCTTAATGATTTTCTTGGTCTTCCAAAAGTATAAGTTCTTTCTGGAATTATGTTTAATAGCTCATTTAATAGTTTGTAGAACATTAGTTTTTCTTTTGTTTGGGCTTCATTGTATTCTTTCCACTCTTGAGAATATTTTTTCTTTTTGGCTAATTTGCTGTAAACAAATTTCTTTCCTTCTAGGTTTTCCATGTGGTTAGTAGGTACCGACTCTTTATATATCTTTCGGTACCGACTTTTAACTCTTGAGTAGTTTCGGTACAGAAAAATTTAAATACTTCTAATAATTACTTGATTTGTGAAAATTCAAAAACAATTGTCAAAAAAAACTGAAAAAAAGGTGTATAATAAATATGTCGTAGTTCTACCTGAGAAATTGATTAAGGAATCTGGATTAAAAGAAGGTGAAGAGTTAGAAGGTGAAGCTAAAAAAGGTGAGATTAAGATAAAGCGTAAGTGATTTTATTTTAATAATCCTTATACCCACACCAATTCATTATTCTTACCAGACTCCTGGCATAGTCATCTGCAACATCTGCCTGAACTTCTGGATGTAATTCTTCCATTGCTTCTTTTGGATGGCCTCGGTATTTAATTGAATCTTTTTCTTGCATACCATCCATACCAACATCAAAATAATAATGTCCAGACCATCTATCGTTAAAATGAAATTTTCCATCTTTCAACTCTGCATCGAAAGTTCCTTTAATTTTTGAAGATCCTTCAGGTTTTTTATACCATTCTTTAATAAAATCAGAAAAATCTTTGTAAACTTGTTTGTAGAACAAGTTAGTTTCTTCTAATTCACTAGGCAATTCTTCATATTTCTTAAGATACTCCTCATATTCTCCTTTTGTTATAACCGCTCCTAAAAATTGATATTCTTTTGCTATCTTAGATAATTCTAAGTTTTTTTCTTTAAGATTATCATATTTAATTGCGTATTTAATTGAATCTTGTTCAATTTTAGTTTTTAAGTTAGTTATATCTTTTTGATCGCAATCTCCACACCCTCCAATAAATAAACTTCCAGCTATAACGGGAATCATCGTAAGTTTTGTTAATTTTGAGGTTTTCATTTTATTTCTTTTCTTAATTTATTATATTTTATTAAAAGTCCTTCAGGATCTTTCAAATTTGCACTATTGTTTGAATTGTCTAAAATATATCCATCATTTCCAAGCTTTTCATATGATATTATCTGTGGTTTCGATATATGCCAAACTCTAGAGACAGTAAAGGTATCAGGAAAACTATACACTTCTAATAATCTTGTATCTTCAAGATTTTTTGTGCTACATTCTTCTTTGAATTCTTTTAATGAAGTTTTACAACGAATCCTTAATTTTGCACTATCTCCCTTGTTAAAAATATTATAGCCTGCCACAAAATTAGAATATCTATCTCCATCCCATTGGATCGTATGATAATAAACGTGTTCTTCAGGGTTTTTTGCAATATCATGTTTGCAAGTTTGAATTGATTCTTCCACAATAATTCCAGTGAGATCATATTCTCTGATCTCTTTTTTAGTTTGAATTTTTTCTTGAGATTTATTGTTAGCTTTATCTGAACAATTAGTCAAACTTCCAAATATAATTGGAATCATTGCAAGTTTTGTTAGTTTTGAGAGTTTCATTTTTTATTAGATTGTTCATGAATGTAATCTTGCCTTTCCTGATATGCTCTAGCTCTCCATCCATTTCCATCATTTATAAACTTGGCATCATTTTCATAAATTATTTCTTTCCCTTCATTTTCATTAAAGTGTCTAGATTCATCTAATATTTCTCCAGCCAGATATCCACAAGTTCCGATCATTCCCACCATAGCAGTTGTAAAACCAAGAACTAGCCAAAGACCTTCCAATTCTTTAACCTTATTTTTCAAATTTTTCATGTAAATTAAAGAATAATCCTATTTAAAAAACTTACTACATGTTGTTACTTTAGAATTACTCATTAACTTCAAGACTTTTTGTGCAATATCAACTATTTATGCAAAGCCCCAAAATCCCAAAGATTTATAAACCATTTTCCAGTTTCTTTTATTATTAAAAAGTTGTTAAAGTCTAATCTATGTGTTCAGGCCACTTAACAATTTTATATTAAAGATGCACATTTTACAACCAAAACATACCAAAGTTAATGAAAAAGAAGTGGAGGCTTTACTAAGTAAATTAAATATTTCTAAGGCTCAATTACCAAAAATATTCTTGACTGATGCAGCCCTTCCCGAAGGGTGTCAAATAGGAGACATAATTAAAATAGAAAGAAAGGAGGGTGATAAAATCAATCTTTATTACCGGGTTGTAATATGAAACAGGACCATATTATTGTTAAAAATTATCTGAAGAATCATTCACTTGTAGAATCAAATATTATCTCTTTTAATAACTTTATCAAACATAGAATGCAAGAGATTGTTGAAGAAATAAATAATTCCATAGATAATGATGATTTTGAAATAAATCTTGGAAAAATAGAAGTTGGAAAACCAAAAATAGTAGAAGCGGATGGGAGCTCTTCTTTTATTACTCCAAATGAAGCAAGACTAAGAAATTTAACTTATGCTGCTCCAATTACTCTTGAATTAACTGTTAAAAAAGACGGGCAAACAGACTCAGAAATTGTAGAAATTGGAAAAATACCTGTTATGATAGGTAGTGAAGCATGCAATACTCATGGTATGTCTCGTGAAGAATTAATAGAAAATTATAGTGATCCAAAAGATCCTGGAGGTTATTTCATAATTAAAGGTAATGAAAGAGTTATGATTATGGCTGAAGATTTAGCTGAAAATCAATTTGTTGTAGAACCTGGAAAAGATGGGGTGTTGGTGTTAAAAATGTTCTCATTAAAAGGAACCTATAGAATTCCTATAACACTTAAAGAAGGTAAAGAAGGTTTATTTAATATTTCTTTTAGTCGATTTAAAGATTTGCCAGCTATTATATTATTAAAAGCATTGGGATTAACAAAAGAATCTGATATTGCAAAATATATTGGTAAAGAAAATGACGCAGTAATTGTTAATCTTTATGAATTTGTTGATATAGCTACAAAAGAAGACGCAATGATGTATATTGCTGAAAAAACAAATTTACAAGGAACAAAAAAAGAAATTCTTGATAGAGTAAATTCGAGAATTGATTCTTATCTTTTTCCACATATTGGACAAAAAAAGGAAGATAGGACAAAAAAAGCAATTACGTTATGTAAATTAATCAAACATTATTTGGTTGCAAAAGATAATCCTGAATTAAGAACAGATAAAGATCATTATGCTAATAAAAGAGTTAGACTTTCTAGTGATTTATTGTCTTCGTTGTTTAGAGTAAATTTAGGAATTTTAATAAGAGATATTCAATATTCTTTACAAAAATCAGTAAAGAGAAAAAATTATTTTTCAATAAAAATTCTTGCTAAATCTACTTTATTTTCTCATAGGGTTGAATCTGCAATTGCAACAGGTTCATGGACCGGTGAAAGAAGTGGTATTACTCAAAATATGGATAAAACAAATTATCTAGCGACAATATCTCAATTACAAAGAATTTCAAGTATGTTGCCTTCTGATCAAGAAAACTTCAAAGCAAGAACACTTCATCCAACACATTATGGAAGATTTTGCCCAATTGAAACTCCTGAAGGTACTGAAATTGGTTTAAGAAAAAATCTTTCAATATTATGTAGAATTTCTACAATGACTGGATTTAGTGAAGATAAAATAATGAAACTTTTAGAAGAAGAAGGACTAGACAAAGAAGCAGTTGAAGGAAAAGATGTTGTTTTTAATGGTATATTTATTGGAACTGTAAAAGACAATAATAATTTTGTTCAAAAATTAAGAGAAAGAAGAAGAGAAGGTGAATTGCCTGAACAAATGAGTATAAGAAATAATGAAGGATTTGACACTGTCATGCTTTCTACTGAATCTGGGAGGGCATTAAGACCTTTAATTATTGTTGATAATGGTATTCCAAGAATAAAAAATGAACATTTAGTTCAAATAGAACAAGGAGAATTAACTTGGAAAGATTTAATTGATAAAGGATTAATTGAATATATCGACGCTGCAGAAGAAGAAAATGCTCTTGTTGCACTATCTGAAGAAGAACTAACTCCAGAACACACTCATTTTGAAATTGATTCTATTTTTATTTTTGGTGCAGTTACAAGTTTGGTTCCATATGGTAACCATAATCAGAGTTCAAGATTAAATCGTGGAAGTAAAACCCAGAAACAAGCTTTAGGATTATATGCTGCTAATTATTTATCTAGATTAGATACAGATGTAAGTATTCTTCAATATCCTCAAAAACCAATTGTAAGAAGCTTTATTTATGATACTTTAGAAACATATCCTGCTGGACAAAATTTAATTGTTGCAATTATGACTTATGAAGGTTATAACATGGAGGACGCTCTTATATTAAATAAAGGTAGTTTAGATAGGGGTGTTGGAAGAAGTTTTTATTTCAGACCGTATTCTGCCATTGAAATGAATTATGCTGGAGGATTAAAAGATGAAATTATGGTACCTGAAAAGGACGTTTCAGGATATAGAATGGAAAAATTATATGGATTTTTAGAAAATGATGGTATTGTTTATCCAGAAGTAGAGATTAATGAAGGAGAAGTATTAGTTGGTAAAGTTTCACCTCCAAAATTCTTATCAGAGGCGAGAGATATTTCAATAAGAACAAAAAAAGAATCAAGTGTGACAATGAGACAAGAAGAAAAAGGAATTATCGACGCTGTTTTTATAACAGAAGATAATGAAGGTAATAAAATTATTCAAGTTAAAACAAGAGATCAAAGAATTCCAGAATTAGGAGATAAATTTGCAACAGCACACGGACAAAAAGGAGTTATTGGGGCTATAATCCCAGAAGAAGATATGCCATTTACTTCAAAAGGTACTAAACCAGATGTAATTTTTAATCCTCATGGTTTACCAAGTCGTATGACTGTAGGATATTTACTTGAATTATTGGCTGGAAAGGTTGGTTCATTAAAAGGGGAAGTTATAGACGGAACTGCTTTTTCAGGTGTAAGTAAAAAAGATTTAGAAGAACAATTAAGAGATTTAGGATTTAGATTTGATGGAAAAGAAACAATGTATAGTGGTGTTACTGGGAAGAAAATGAATTCTAAGATTTTTGTAGGAAACTTGTATTATCTAAAATTAAAATATATGGTCCGTAATAAAATACATGGTCGTGCTTCAGGTAAGATAGCACTTTTAACAAGACAACCTATTGAAGGTAGAGCGAGAGGGGGAGCATTAAGATTAGGAGAAATGGAACAGCAAGCATTAGTTGCTCACGGGGCTTCATTGTTATTAAAAGAAAGATATGACTCAGATAAAGTAACTTTACCGATTTGTACTAAATGTGGTTCAGTAGCAATTGAAGATAGCATAAGAAATAGAGTTATATGTCCAAAATGTGAAAGTGAAGATGTAGAGCCTGTTGAAGTTTCATATGCCTTTAAACTTCTTGTAGAAGAATTACAAGGAATGCATATAAACACAACATTTGGACTAAAAAACAAATACGAATAAAATGAAAAAACCAATAAGAAAAAAAATAGGACGAATAAAGTTTTCATTGCTTAGTCCAGAACAGATTAAGAAACTTTCAGTTGCAAAAATTGTGACTCCAGAACTTTATGATATCGATGGTTATCCTGTTGATGGTGGATTAATGGATTTAAGATTGGGTGCGATTGATCCTGGAGTGAGATGTAGAACTTGTGGGGGAAGATTAAAAGAATGTTTAGGCCATTCAGGAAGTATCGATTTAGCGAGACCAATAATGCACTTGAAATATATTCCTTTAATTGAATTAGCTTTGAGATCTTTTTGTCAAGATTGTGGAAAATTAATGATTGCAGATGCTAAATTAGAAAAATATTTGCCAAGTGAGAGAGCAAAAAAAGCAAAAGATGCAAAGAAATGTCCTCACTGTCAAGCTCCTCAAGAAAAAGTTAGATTAGAGAAACCAACAAGTTTTTACAAAGGTAAAAAAAGAATTTTCCCTACAGAAATTAGAGAAACTTTAGTTAATATTCTTGATGAAGAACTTAGAAAAATTAATGTTGATTATAAAACATGCAGACCCGAATGGGCTATTTTAACTAGTTTATTAGTTCCTCCGGTGACTGTAAGACCAAGTATTATTTTAGAATCGGGTGAAAGAAGTGAAGATGATTTAACACACAAGTTATCAGATATTATAAGAGCTAACCAAAGATTATGGGAGAACTTAAATGCTGGTGCTCCGGAAGTTATTATTGAAGATTTATGGGATTTACTACAATTTCATATTACAACTTTCTTTGATAATAGTGTTTCAAAAATTCCTCCAGCAAGACATAGAAGTGGACAACCGTTAAAAACAATTACAGAAAGAATCAAAGGTAAAGAAGGTAGAATTAGAAAGAATATTGCAGGTAAAAGAGTAAATTATTCTGGTAGAACTGTTATCTCTCCTGACCCTTTCTTAGATATTAATGAAGTTGGAGTTCCTTATGAGATTGCAAAAGTAGTTACTATGGCTGAAACTGTTAATGATTTAAATATGAATAAATTAAAAAAACTCATTGAAAAAGGTGAAGAATATCCCGGGGCTAATTATATTATAAGGCCTGATGGAAAAAGAAAGAAAATTACTCCTGAATTAAAAGAAGAAATAATTAGTGAAATTATTCCCGGATATATTGTAGAGAGACATTTAACAGATGGGGACATTGTATTATTTAACAGACATCCAAGTTTGCATAGAGGTAGTTTAATGGCTCATTTTGTAAAAGTACTTCCAGGTAGAACATTTAGATTACATCCTGCCGCTTGTGCTCCTTATAATGCTGATTTTGATGGTGATGAAATGAATATTCACTCTCCTCAAACAGAAGAAGCAAGAGCAGAAGCTAAAATGCTTTTGGATGTTAAAAGAAATTTAATATCTCCAAAAAACAACACAAATTTAATTGGTTGTGTACAAGATTCTATCACAGGTAATTATCTTTTAGGATTACAAGAATTTTCAAAAGAAGAAGCAAATCAATTATTATATCAATCAGGTTTAGATATTGATCCAATAAAGAAAAACATTGGGGGAAATGAAGTATTTTCAAAGATCTTACCCAAAGTTAATTTTTCTAGTGATTCAATTAAAATAAAAGATGGACAAGTTGTTAAAGGAATAATTGACAAGACAACTTTTGGTGATGAAGATGGTGCTTTAGTTAAAGAATTAGATAAAGCAGTAGGAAGAAATGAGACATTTAATACAATTAAGAGAGCATTTAATTTAGGAAAGACTTATTTAACTCAACATGGAATAACTGCATGTGTTGGAGATTTTGATTTAGAAGAAAGTGTGATTAAAGAAGGTGAGGAAATTATGAAAAAATCAGAAAAAAAGACAGATGAAATTATTGCTTCTTATGATGCTGGAACTTTGGATATTATTCCTGGAAAAACTTTGGAAGAATCTAGAGAAATTAAAATTCTTCAGGTTCTAAATGAAGTAAGAACAAAAATTGGTTCAGTTGTAAAAGAAAAATTCCCTAAAGAAAATCCTATAAGTAGCATGATTAAGGCAGGAGGTGGGGGAAATATATTGAACATTACACAGATGGCATGTTGTGTAGGACAACAGGCTTTATGGGCTAAAAGAATTGATATTGGTTATACACAAAGAACACTTTCTACTTTCAAGAAAGGAGATTTATCTCCAAGAGCAAGAGGATTTATCAAAAGTTCATTTATTAAAGGTTTAAAACCAGATGAATTTTTCTTCGGGGCTATTACTGGTAGAGATTCTTTAATGGATACTGCATTAAGAACTCCAAAATCAGGTTATTTATATAGAAGGTTGGCTAATGCTTTCCAAGATTTAAGATCTGAATACGATGGAACAGTAAGAGATAGTAATAATAATATAATTCAATTTAAGTATGGTGATGATAATAAAGACGTTGCAAAATTACATACTGGTGGAAATCTTGATTCTGGTGAAGCTTTAGGCATTGTTACTGCCCAGTCTTTTGGTGAACCTTCAACACAGATGGCGTTAAATGTATTCCATTTTGCGGGAATTTCAGAAATGCAGGTTACTATGGGTCTTCCAAGACTTATAGAAATATTTGATGCAAGAAAAAAACCTTCATCTCCAAAAATGGAAATTTATTTGAGTAAAGAATACAACAATGAAAAACATGCAGAAGTGTTTGCTGAAAAAATAAAAGAAGTTACATTAAAAGAAATTGCTTCAGAAATGAATATTAATTTTAACACCAAATTAATTGAGATTAAAATTGATAGAGAAGCATTAAGAAATACCCATACTAATGTAAAAAAAGTAGTTGAAAGATTAAATAATCTAAAATTCGATGCAAAAGAAAAAGGAGATTTAATTGTATTAAAAGGAGATGATCTTTCTTTTAAAGAAATTTACAAGATTAAAGAAAAATTAAAGAATGCAATAATTTCGGGGATTAAGGGAGTTAAACAAATCTTAATTGTTAAAAAAGATGGGAATTATATTATTAAGACTCTTGGAACAAACATTAAGGAATTAATAAAATTAAAAGAAGTAAATAAAGATAAAATTATTTCAAATGATTTGTATGAAATTGCAGATGTATTTGGAATTGAATCAACAAGACAATTAATTATTAATGAAATTAAAGAAGTTATGAATAAACAAGGATTAGATGTTGATATTAGACATCTTAAATTGGCTGCGGATGCTATAACAAACACCGGACTTGTTAAGGGTGTTACAAGGATGGGAATTATTGCTCAAAAATCTTCAATTTTAGCTAGGGCTACTTTTGAAACTCCAGTCAAGCAATTTGTAAATGCAACTATTAAGGGAAGTGAAGAAAAATTAGTGGGTGTTATTGAAAATATAATCTTAAATCAACCTGTTCCTGTTGGTACTGGTCTACCTGGACTTCTTGTTAAAGTTATAGGGCCATTGACAAAAAGAGATGAAGAAAAGAAAACAGCTAAGAAAGAAGTTGTTGAAAAAGTTAATAAGTAGGTGAAAGGTTTATAAAACAATTTCTATTAAGATTTTTTATGGCAAGTACACTTGATATGCAGGATTTAAGGTATCTTAATTTATTTACAAAGATAACCAGAGTGAATACAAGATATTTCTTTAGATATAATAATATGTTAGTTTTTTTTGTTCCTAAAAAATTAGTTTCAAAAGCTCTTGGAGAAAATACAATTAATTTGAAAAAGATGAGTGAAATAGTAAAGAAAAGAATAAGAGTAGTTGCTCAACCACAAAGCATAAAGGATGCAAAATCATTTATTGAAAATATTATTAGTCCTGTTACATTTAATGATTTGGAAACTACAGAAGATGAAATTATTGTTAATGCTGGAAGAATGAATAAAGCTGCATTAATTGGAAGAGATAAAAGAAGATTAAATGAAATGCAAAAAATAATCAAAGTTTTCTTTAAAAGAGATTTTAAGATTGTATAAAGTATATTCTCAATAAAACATAATTTTATGGAAGAAAAACATTCTTAATGGTTGAAGAAATTACTCCTGAATTATCTACAAGATTTATAGAAATTATAGATAAAACATACCCCAAAGTATCGGAACAATTAAATAATATTGTAAAAGAACATAATTCTTCAAAACCAAAAACCTATTCGGATGAGCATTATTCAGCAACCGTTGCAACACGTAAGAAATGTAGAGAGATTAAAGCTATATAAGGAAAGTTTTTAAACTAAATTTCTAATTAATTTATATCCAAATGGGATTAAAAACTGCTAGTAAAAAATTAAAAGATAGAAAGAGATTTAGATGGAAATCTAGAAAATATAAAGTGAGAACTTTAGATCTTTATGCTAAATCTGATCCTTTAGAAGGTGCAAATCAAGCAAAGGGAATCGTTTTATCTAAATTTCAAAAAGAAGCAAAACAGCCGAATTCAGCTATGAGAAAATGTTGCAAAGTTCAATTAACTAAAAATAGTAAAACTGTTTCAGTATTTATTCCGGGAAATCTTGCTCAAAAATTTATTGATGAACACGATGAGGTTATGATTGAAAGAATTGGTGGAAAACAAGGACGTTCTAAAGGAGATATTCCTGGTGTAAGATATAAAGTAATTAAAGTAAATGATCAACCATTGCCAAGATTGGCAACTGGAAAGATTGAGAAGGGAAGGAGATAAATGGGTGAGGGAACTGTAACAGGATATGGAATTAATGCTAAGGATTTTGAAGTTAGCCTAAAAAAATTCACAGACAAGATTCGTCCTTATTTGAAAGGAATCTTAGGGAATACAATTATAGATGAGCCATATAATTTAATGGTTTCTGATAATAATAAGAATGTGGCTAATAAGAACTTAGTAGATTGTTATAAAATAAAGTATGAAAATAAAGAACCTTGTATGCTTATAATACCTATGCTCTCTTCAACAAAAATTTTCAATAAATTAGAAGCATTAGCAAACTAAAATGACACAACAATTCAAAATATTCGACAAGTATGAAATTACTCAAATAGAAATTAAAGATGAAGGATTAAAATCTGCAATTAATCTTAAACCTAAACTAGTTTTAAAGAGTTATGGAAGAAATGTGACAAAATTTGGACAAACAAAAGTCAATATTGTTGAAAGATTGATGAATAAAGTTGCAACCGCAGGACATAGAGGTAAGAAACACAAGATTCAAAAAAGAGTAACAGGAAAATATACCAAAAATATGAATGTAGTTTTAGAAGCTTTTGGATTAATTGAAAAAAGAACTGGAAAAAATCCAGTTGAAGTTTTAGTCAAAGCTGTTGAAAATGCTTCTCCAAGAGATGAGGTAACAGTTATTGAGTATGGGGGTGCAAGATATCCTCAAGCTGTTGATGTTTCTCCTATTCGAAGAGTTAATCTTGCTTTGAAGCATATTACTCATGGAGCAAGCGATAAAGCATTTAAGAAAAAGAAAACATACGCCCAAGGTCTAGCAGAAGAAATTATTATGGCTTCTGAAGACAATGGTGAGAGTTTTGCAATTAGAAAGAAAAAGGAAGCTGAAGCACAAGCTGATAGTGCAAGATAATGATTCTTAAAAAGAAATTGAATTATATAAATTATTAGAAGGGATTAACAGATTTATTGCAATAATATAACACAACTTTTAAAAACTAATTCCTCAATTAATTCTTATATATGGCAACAGAACAAGAATTTGTAAAATTAATGAAACAACAAGATAAGATAAGAAATATAGCTATTGCTGCGCATATTGATCACGGTAAAACTACTTTTTCAGATAATCTTTTGGCTGGTGCCGGAATGTTATCAGAAGAAACAGCTGGTAAACAAAGAGCCTTGGATTTTCATGAAGACGAAGCATCAAGGGGTATTACAATTGATTCAGCTTCGGTATCTATGATTCATAATGTTAAAGGAGAAGATTATTTAATTAATTTAATTGATACTCCTGGACATGTTGATTTTGGTGGAGACGTGACAAGGGCCATGAGAGCTGTTGATGGGTGTGTTATTCTTTCATGTGCGGTTGAAGGTGTTATGCCTCAAACAGAAACAGTTGTTAGACAGGCTTTGAAAGAATTAGTAAAACCAGTTTTATTCATAAATAAAGTTGACAGATTAATCAAAGAAGTTAAACTAACTCCTGAAGAAATGCAAAAGAAATTTATTGATATAATTAATCATGTAAATAACTTAATTGAACAAATTGCTCCTGAAGGATATAAAGAAAAATGGAAAGTTGGCGTTGGAGAGGGGACCGTTGCATTTGGTTCTGCTTTTCATAATTGGGCTTTAAGTTTTTCTTATATGAAAGAAAAAAATATTACATTCAAAGATGTTATTGATGCTTATGAAAATGATAATTATAAAGAGTTAGCAAAAAAAGCTCCTTTACATGAGGTTGTTCTGAATATGGTTATTGAACATCATCCTAATCCAGTTGATGCACAAAAATATAGAATTCCGAAAATATGGCATGGTGATGTTGATTCGAAAATAGGTAAAGATTTGGTTAATTGTGATGCAAGTGGAGATGCTGTTTTTGTTCCTACAAAAATTGTTGTTGACAAGCATGCAGGAGAAATTGCTGCTGGAAGATTATTTTCTGGAACATTGAAACAAGGTGATGAAGTTTATATGAATTTAAGTAAAATGGCTACAAGAATTCAGCAAGTTTCTGTATATAAGGGTGCTCAAAGACTTGTTGTCGACGAGGTTAGTGCAGGAAATATTGTTGGGGTGGTTGGATTAAAAAATGTATTTGCAGGTGAAACTGTAAGTAAAGAAGAAATGCAACCTTTTGAAGAAATTAAACATTTATTTGAACCTGTTGTTACAAAATCTATTGAACCACTTAAAGCTGCGGATTTACCTAAATTAATTGAGATTTTGAAACAAATAGGTAAAGAAGATCCTTCTATTAAAATATCAATTAATGAACAAACAGGTGAAAGTTTACTCGCAGGAATGGGCGAATTACATTTAGAAATTATTGAAAATAGAATTAAATCAGAAAAAGGATTAGACGTTAAAACTTCTCCTCCTATTATAGTATATAGAGAAACAGTAAATAAAGAATCTTCAGCTGTTGAAGGTAGAAGTCCAAATAAACATAATAGTTTTTTCATAAAAGTTGAACCTTTAGAAGATGATATTTATGATTTAATTAAGAGTGGAGATTTACCTGAAGGAAGAGTTAAGAAAAAGAGTGAAGCTGTTACAAGAGTTTTATCAGATCAATTAGGGTGGAGAAGCGACGAGATAAGAAATGTTAGACATATCTATAATGGTAACATGTTATTGGATGAAACACGAGGTGAAGTTCATATTGGTGAAGTTATAGAAATGATAATGGATGCTTTTGAGATGGTTATGAACGAAGGTCCTTTGGCAAGAGAACCATGTATGAAAATAAAAGTTTCTTTGGTGGATATTAAATTACACGAAGATGCTATTCATAGAGGTCCGGCACAAGTTTATCCTGCCGTAAGAGATGCTATCAAAGGTGCTATGAAACAAGGAAGTCCTTCATTATTTGAACCATTACAAGTTCACATGATTGAATGTCCTGAGAATTTTATGGGAACTGTTACTAAATTGGTTGGAGGTAAAAGAGGTCAAATGCTTGATATGGGACAGGAAGGAACTGTTTCACAAATTAAAGCTAAGATTCCAGTTGCAGAAATGATTGGATGGTCAAATGATTTAAGAAGTGCTACTGAAGGTAGAGGAACTAGTTCTTTGATGGAACAAGACTTTGAAAGAGTTCCAACTTCGCTACAAGATAATATTATTAAGAAGATTAGAACTAGAAAAGGTCTTAGTGAAAATCAATAATTAGAGGAAAGATTTATAAATCCATTTTTAATTAAACAATAATATGGCAAGAGAAAAACCAAACATGAATGTTGTATTTGTGGGGCATGTAGATGCTGGAAAATCAACATGTGTAGGACAATTAATGTTTTCTAGCGGAGCTATTTCTGAACAAGAAATGAAAAAATTAAAAGAAGAAGCTGAAAAACATGGTAAAGCTGGTTTTGAATTCGCTTATGTTATGGATAAGATTAAAGAAGAAAGAGAAAGAGGAGTTACAATTGACTTAGCTTATAAGAAAATAGTTACTCAAAAATTTGAGATTACAATTATTGACGCTCCGGGACACAAAGATTTTGTTAAGAATATGATTACTGGTGCTTCTCAAGCAGATTCAGCATTTTTAGTTATTGCTGCTCCTGCAGGTGTTCAACCACAAACAACAGAACATTTATGGTTGTTAAGAACTATGGGTGTAAAAAATATTGCTGTTGCTGTTAACAAAATGGACGCTGTAGAATACAGCGAAGACAAATTCAATGAAGTTAAAAAAGGTGTTGGAGATTTATTAAAAGGTGTTGGAATTAACCCTGAAACAACTGCTTTTATTGCTTGTTCAGGATTACAAGGAGATAATATTGTTAAAAAATCAGATAAAATGGATTGGTATAAAGGTCCAACAATTTTGGAACAAATGGATGCATTCCCTGCACCAGAACCACCAACTGATTTACCAATGAGAATGCCGGTTCAAGATGTTTATGAAATTACTGGTATTGGAACTGTTCCTGTTGGAAAGGTTGAAACGGGAATTATTAAAGTAGGACAAAAAGTTAAAGTTCTTCCAGGAAGAACTGGTGAAGGTATTGAAGGAGAAGTTAAAACTATTGAAATGCATCATGAAACTTATCCAGAAGCTACTGCTGGGGATAATATAGGTATTAATATTAGAGGAGTTGGGAAAAAAGATATTGCTAGAGGAGATGTTATTTGTGAAGCAGCTAATCCTGTTCCAATGGTAGAGGAATTTATTGCTACAATTACAGTTATTAATCATCCAACTGTATTAGCTAAAGGATATACTCCTGTATTCCATATTCACACTGCTCAAGTTCCTTGTCAATTTGTAGAATTAATTGAACAAATTAATCCTGCTACTGGTGAAGTTATTAAAGCAAATCCTGATTTCTTGAAAAATGGGGATAGTGCAAAGGTTAGAATTAAACCTGCTGCTCCACTTGCTTTAGAAACACAAAAAGATAATCCTTTTATGAGTAGATTTGCAGTAAGAGACGCTGGTGTTACTGTTGCTGCTGGAATGTGTACTGAGATTACAAAGAAAAAATAGCTTTGCTATTTTATCATTAATCCTCCCAAGCGTAGTCGAATTAAAGAAGAAGTAATTATGGTTTATTGACCCAGAGAATAGTTCTGAAATAATAAAAGATGAAAACATTAAAATTCAATTAATTATGTTGATGCGAAAGAGAATCTCCAAAAGTTTTAAAAACCAATTCTAACAACAATTTTTAGGGACTGAAATGAAAAATATTTTAAATACACTAAAAAAAGGAATAATTCTTCCATTAACTTTTATAGGATTTAGTGTTTTAGGTCAAACTGTTGATAAGGATTCATTAAGAACGCAAGAACTTAAAGATTTAATTTTATTAGGAGATAGTTTATATTCTATTACATATGATATGAAACAAAATGTAGAAAATTCTGTGAAATTAGATTCTTTATGTGAAATCTATAATGCCATGAAGGAAAGATTTATCTCCAGGGCAGGAAAAGTACTTCAAGAAGGAATGAAACAAATAAGAAGAGAACAACTAAAATATCAACAAAACTTAAAAAATCAAGGCAATGCACTTGCGAAATCGGAATATTATCTATATCCATAAGCTTTAAAAACCCATTCAAACAATAATTCTTATTAGAAAGATAACATTGAGATTATTATCAAAATTCAAATTCATACTCAAATTTCATTTAGCCTTGTGCTAATGTGAGAAAAAGTGGTATTATTAGACATCTTTCTATATGAGATTTCCATATTCAAATGGAGAGTCTCATTCGAACTTGTTCGAGAAATACAAAATCATAAGATTTTGTTTAGTTAATAGGTTTGGAAACAAAAGTATTGACTAGCTAAGATTCGCTATGCGAATCTTTGATAAATTAAATACGGAGAAAAAATTATGGCAAAAATAAGTCCTGTATCAATAAAATATATGATACATGCTAGTTTTTCAGCTGAAGGCGCTTTGGAAAAGCCTGACGTAATCGGAGCTCTATTTGGACAAACAGAAGGCCTTTTAGGTGCAGATCTTGAAATGAGAGAACTGCAAAAAGAAGGAAAAATAGGCCGAATTGAAGTTGACTTACAAAGAGATGGTAAAAGAACTACTGGAAAAATTCAAATTCCAACAGCTTTAGACCAGTCTGAAACAACTTTAATTGCTGCATCTATTGAAACAATTGAAAGGGTTGGTCCTTGTGATGCTCAAGTAGAAATAGAAAGAATTGAAGATGTAAGAGGAAGTAAGAGAGATTACATTTTAGAAAGAGCAAAGAAGCTTATGCAATCAATTGAAGGTTCTTCTGATTCAAGAGAAATTTCAAAAGAAATCAAAGAATCAAAAAGAACTGCAAATATCCAAAAATATGGAGATGAAGAACTTCCTTGTGGAGATCTTTCAGGTAAAGAAATCGTTGTAGTTGAAGGAAGAGCAGATGTTATAAATTTGTTAAAAGCAGGAGTTAAAAATGGGATTGCTATGAATGGTACAAAACTCCCGGATGCGATAAAGGAACTTGGAAAAGAAAAGGATATCACTTTATTCGTTGATGGAGACAGAGGCGGAAAATTAATTATTCAAAATGTTTTGGATAATGCTAAAATTAAGTACATTGCAATAGCCCCAGATGGAAAAGAAGTTGAAGAACTTACTGGAAAAGAAATTTTAATGGAGTTAAGAAAGAAAGTTTCAGTTGATGAATATATTCGAAAAGAAAAGTATTCTAATACTGATAAAGTTGAAAGTTCAAAAGTTGAAGAGATTGATTTAGATGAAGAAAAGAAAGATAAGATTAAAGAAATCTCAAAAAAGAATGAAGGAACAGGAAAAACTATCTTTCTAGACTCTGAGTTAAATGAAATGAAAACAACTTCAACAAGAGGTCTTGGATTAGCTCTTAAAAAAGCAAGAGAAAAGCCTAGTATTTTGATAATTGATGGAACTGTTACTAATTCCATTATTTCAGCTGCAGAAGAGATAGGATGTCAAATAATTAGTGCTAAGAATTTCGCAGCTACAAGTGATTCAATCAAATTATTAAGTTTTTAATTAGCGGGGAGAGTATATTCTCGTCGCTGTTTTTGTTTTTTTAACAGTCAAAAAAACTTCACGGAATGTCCCTAACATATAGTAACTCAATAATGAGTAATTTTTGTTGTCACCAAAAAGTTTATAAATAAATTTTCTGTACATATATTATTGAAAACAATGTTTTCATGTAACTAAATTAAATAAAAATGATAAAAATGAATGCAAAAAACCTTATGGTTTTTTTCTTCGCATTGGCAAGTATTCTCTTATTAGTTAGTCCAATCGTTTCTGCAAGAAGTATAGGAAATTCTAACCAACTTGCATCAATTGAATCAATTAAGATTGATGATGTTTTTGCAATGGGTAGTGAAGTTTCTGTTGAAGCTGGTAGTTCAGTAACTGTTAAAGTTATGTTTACTGCTTTAGTAGATGCAGCTGACGTTAGGTTCAAACTAAATCTTGAAGGCGAAAAAGTTGATTCAGAATCTGTAAGTTCTTCTTTTAATGTTGAACAAGGTCAAAAATACAGTAAGACATTAACTTTAGCTATTCCTTACGAACTTCAAGATGAAGTTAGTTCGGATTTAACTCTTGCTGTTAAGCTTTGGAACGGTGATTACCGAACTGAAGACAATAGTATTTCTTTAAGAGTTCAAAGACCTTCATACAGTGCATCAATTATGTCAATAGATTCTGTACAATCAGTTGAAGCTGGTGAACTTTTACCGGTAGATATTGTTTTGAAGAACAATGGTTATAATAACCTTGACAATTTGTATGTAACTGTAAAGATTGCTGAATTAGGTTTAGAAAGAACATCTTATTTTGGTGACTTACAGTCTATTGAAGACAAGCACAACTCAGACACTGAGACAAAAAGATTCTATCTTGATGTACCTTTCGACGCTCAAGCAGGTTCTTATACACTTGAAGTAGAAGCTTCTAATGCAGACATGAGTGTAAGTGGCAGCAAAGATATTGTTGTTCTTAACGAGTTTTTAGGTAGTACAGTTATTACTAGTATGAAGAAAGCTGTTTCAGTTGGTAGTGAAGCTGAATTCGAAATTATTGTTGCTAACCCAACAGATAAATTGAGAGTTTTCAGAATCGTTACTGAATCTAACGGTGACCTTACAACTAGTGTAGATGAACAATTAGTTGCTGTTCCTGCGGGAATGACTAAAGTTGTTACTGTAACTGCAGAACCAGAATCTCAAGGTGAATATGACTTCAATGTAAGCGTATTTGCTGGAGAAGAACTTGTTGATAGTGTTACACTAAGTGTTTTAGCAAGTGGTAGATCTGCCTCTAGTGGTTCAGTTGTCGCATTGACAATAATCCTAGCAGTTATCTTCTTAGTATTGTTAGGCGCTTTATTTGCTCTGTTAAGAAAGAAACCAGTTGAACAAGCTGAAGAATTCGGGGAAAGTTATTACTAATTTCTTTTTAGTTTTTTAATTTTTTTGTTTACTTTCTCCCCTTTTTTTATAAAAAATTTATGAGGTGGGAGACTACTATGACAAATATCAAAAAAGACCTAGCAAAGAAAGTAACTATCTTAGCCTTAGGACTTACTGGATTTGTTTCTAATGTTTGTGGTGCTCAAGATAGTCTTAGTGTTGACTCTGTAAATACTAATGATTCTACTGCTCTTTATATTAATTCTCTAGAACCTATAAAACAAATTATTAGTCTTGAACAAATTCCTCATGAAGAAATGGATTCTTTGGTATTAGGAATATATGACAATAATAAAGATGGAGAGAAAGACTCTCTTACTATTCAAAAATATAAGACAAACGGCATAGATATAATAGCAGAATATACTTTGGTAAAAAAAGATGATAAATTTAAAATTAGCGGTCCTTTTGTTACCATAAACGGTGTTCCGAACAGTAATCCTTACCCTTATAGTGATTTTCTTTTAAAGGGAGCTCCAAGAGAAATTAGTGAAAGAATTAAAAATTTAACTCGTGATGGTACATATACTATTAACAAACAAGGGAAAGTAATTAGGTACCAAAATAGGACTGACTGAAAGAGAGCGATACAAAATTCTCAATTTAATAAAGAATTTAAATTTAGGATATAAAGATTTTTTTGAAACTCATTATTTTTGTAAACCAAGACATTTCAAAAGAAATATTTAATCTTATCAAGGAAGATAGTTAAACCTTCATACTAATTATTTTACTAACCCCTTCATGCATACTAACCCCATATAAATTATTTGCACTTAAGATTATTTCATCGTTATGAGTTATAACGATATATTGTCCTTTTTGCATGTATTTCTTAAGTAAATTAGCTAATCTTTCAGAGTTTCTCTTGTCTAGTGCTGCATCAATCTCATCAAGAATGTAAAAACAATAAGGACTTAAGTCTTGTATTGCAAAAATTAAAGATAGAGCAACCATTGTTTGTTCTCCACCTGATAAAGAAGTTACATCAAAGTATTTACCATGTCCTGTTTTAACAATAATTCCAACCCCTCCTTCAAAAGGATCTTTTTTATTTTCTAGTTCCAAAGAAACATGTCCTTTAGTTGAAATCTGAGCAAAATTTCTAGAGAAAATCTCATTTAATTCTGTTAAAGTTTTTAAGAAAGTTTTTTTCTTCTTAATATCAATTTCATGAACAATTTTTAATACTCCTTCTTTTTCTTTTCCAATGATATCGACTTTTTCTCTAATTGAATCGTATTCTTGTTTAATTGAATCATAAACCTCTAATGATCTTAAATTAACAGAACCAATTTTTGAAAGAACTTCTTGTGTTCTACCTAATCTCTGAGTTAAAACCTCACGATTTGTTTTAATTATTTCAATTCCTTTAAATTCCAAAAATTCTGTTTCAAGATTTTCCATCTCAGCATCAACTCTTGCTTTTTCAATATTAAAATTATTTACTTCTTGTTCTTTATTATAGATATAATTATTTTGATTAGATAAATCAACTTCTAATTCTCTTATTTTTGTTTGATAAGAATCTCTTTTTTTAATTAAAACTTGGAATTTCTTAGTTAAAGTTTCTTCTTGTTGTTTCTTTTTTCCTAAAACTTCTTCTTTCACTTCTATTGACTTCTTAATTTGTGCTATTTCTTCTTTATAATCTACTTGTTCTCTTTCTAGTTGTTTTAAAGAAACTTTTGAACGTTCTAATTCTCTTTGTTTAAAAGAAATCTCCGAAGTTACATTTTCTTCGTTTATTAATGATATTTCCTGCACTTCAATAAGAAGAGTTTCATATTTCTTTTCTATGTTTGAATTTTCATTAAAAATATTTTCAAGATGAACTTTTCTATTTTTAATATCTTTAAGTTCTTTTTTTGTCTTTTCCAAATTTTCTTGTAATAATTTAATTTGATCCTTTTTCTCATTAATACTAATTATCTTTAGTAAATCTGATTCTCTTCTAGAAAGTTCAGTCTCAATTTCTTCAATTTCTTGTTTTACTAAGTCTCTTTTTGAATATAATCCACTTAATTCCTTATCAAAATCTGAAATTTGTTTTTTCAAAGAACTAATTTTTGGGAGTGTTTCATCTTTAATAGAATGAACATGATCCTTAGTTATCTTGCTTTTACAAACAGGGCAGATATCTATCTTAGAAATCTTATCAATTAATTTGTCTTGAGTTTTAATTTCAGTTTCATTTAGAAAAGAGAGTTTTTCTATTTCATTTTCTCTTCTATTTAATCTATCAAGAAGTTCTTTTTTTTGTGCAAGAACTTGTTTTAATTCATCTATTTTATCTCTTGTTGTTTTTGTATCATATAATTCCCCTGAAATAATATTGATTTGTTTAAGTAAAAAATCGGATTCATTGGTATAGTTTTGAAGAATAGTTTTTTTATCTTCAAATCTTCCTTTTATTGTTTTTAACTCAGATTTAATCATATAGAATTTTTTTCTTTCTTCTTCTAAATATCCCAATTCTCTTTTTTTTGCATCAATTTCTTTTTGTTTTTTTGCAATAGTGGGAGATTCTTTTTGAAGTTCCTGAATTGATAATTCATTGTTTCTAATTGATTCAGTTAATTCTTGTTTTTGTCTAGAAAGTTCTGAAAGTTTATTTTCATAATTTTCAAGTTTAACAGTTGCTCCTGCAAGTTCCGCCCTGATATTTGCTATCTCTTGATTTAATTTTTCTTGTTCTAAACCAGTTGATTTTTGTATTGTTAAATTAATTGTTTTTATATTATCTTCAAAAGTTTTTACAGAAGTTTGTATTGATGTTATTTTGTTTTTTGTTTTTCCCATTTCTTTATTTTTTTTATCAATTTCTTCCAATATTTTTTCTTTTTGTTTTTTTCTTTTTGTTAAATCATAATTAATTATACTTGCTTTGAATTTCTTAACATCTTTTTCAAGTTTTTTAAATCTTAATGCTTGTTGCCTTTCTTTTTCTAAATTGTTTAAATAAGCTGTTCTTTCCTTTAATACTGCCAAGACTTCTTTTAGTTTTTCTTCTGTTTTTTCTAATTCCTTTAGTGATTTTTGTTTTCTTAATTCATAAACAGAAATTCCTGATACTTCTTCAATGATTTTTCTTCTTTCTTCATTATGCATTTTTACAAAATTTTGTATTTCACCCTGTAAAATGATGTTAAAACCATGCGGATCAATTCCTGCCTGAGATAATAATGTTAAAACTTCTTGTCGTGTTTTTGTTTGATTGTTTATTTTGTAAATACCTTGTCCGTTTTTTCTTACTATTCTTTTTATTGAAATTTCTTTTGAATCTATTGAAAATGCCTTATCAGAATTATCAAAAACAATTTCTACTGAAGCTTCTTTAGAAGGGGATGCAGCTTTTGTTCCCATGAAAATTAGATTTTTTGATTTTGCTGCTCTCATTGATTTGATGCTTAGTCTACCTAAAACAAAACATAGTGCATCTGTAATATTTGATTTACCAGATCCATTTGGACCAAGAAAGACATTAATTTCCTCTGTTAAAGGAACCTCTGTTTTTTTTGGGAAACTCTTAAATCCATGAATCACCAATTTTTTGATATAAGTCATGAGATGTGTAATTAAATAATGTTTTTAAAGATTAATGTGAAGGGCTAGTTTCATTCAATGTATTGTATGATTCTTCACATTTTCTAAGATCATTTTCAGCTTTTTCTATTTCCCCTATTTTTTCATACGCTCGTCCCCTGTTACAGTAAACCTCATAATAATCTAATCCCAATTCTATTGCTTTAGAATAATCTTGAATGGATGAATTGTAATCTTCTTTTTCTAAAAAGACTGTTGCCCTATTATAATAATTCACATTGTAGGTTGGTTCCAATTCTATTGCTTTATTACAATCTTGAATTGCTAAGTCATAATCTTTTTTGTCTAAAAAATTCATCGCTCTATTAATATAAGCGCTAGTTTCGTTTGAATCTAGTTCTATTGCTTTATTACAATCTTGAATTGCTAAATCAGATTTCTTTTCTTTTAAAAAGAGATATGCTCTGTTTACATAAGCACTAGTGAAATTTGGATCCAGTTCTATTGCTTTATTACAATCTTGAATTGCTAAATCATATTCTCCCTTATTAGACAATATTATTGCTCTATTTGTATAAACTTTAGGATTATTAGGATATAATTTCATTGATTCATTATATTTTGACATGGCTAAATCAGGCCTACCTTTGCTTTCAAAATCATAAGCTTCTACTATAAGAGATAAAGCATCTATTTGTGTTTCTGTTAATCTTTGCATATAACATCCATTTTCAAGTGCTTTTTCTGAAATCTTTAATCCTTTTATATAAAATTCAGCATCATGAAATTCATTTAAATTTTCTTCTCTATCAAAATTTCTTTTATTCATTGGGTTTTCTGGAGCGAATAAATCTGTTGTTTCATAAAAATTCCCCTTATATTCAAGAAAAAAATGGTCTGGTCCCTGAATAAGATGTGTTTCTAAACCATTTTCTTTTGCAATTTCAATAGTCTTTAATGAAAAATCTAAGCAATTAAATTTAACAACGTCATATTTAAACCCTATGTCTTTAATTTTCTGTTTAGCTTGATTAAGTATTTTAAGGGCATCTTGTTCTGAAATTTCTTTTTTTTCAAAAATGCTTTCTAAGTTATTTAGACGAGTTGTTGGACTTTGAATTTGGTTCCTTACTTTATTATCTGCTGAAAGCAAAACAGCTCCTGCAATTAAAGGTATTTTCCAATTAAATTTCATCTTAATATTTTCCCAGAAATCAGTCTGAGGTCTGAACACCTTAAAAATATATAGAATTAATGATTTTTAAATCTAACTAGGCCAAAGTTCTTTGTTGTAATTTTGCATAGGCATTTTTCCAAGTTTTCCAAGTTTTCCTAAATATTCCATCTTCTTGATGTTTTTCAGCATATTTTTCTAAAAATCTGCATGTTGTTGGGTCAGAAGAATATCCCGAACCAATTTCATCACCATATTTTTCTTTTAAGAGCTTTATTTCTTTTTCTCTTGCACTTTTTGCTAAAATTGAAGCTGCTGAAACTTGAACATGATTTTTATCTGCTTTGTGCTCACAAACAATTTCAAGATTTGTTAAACTTTTTATCTTTGTTTTTAAGAAATCCTTCCATTTTTCAATACTAACTGAAGGACAATCAATAACAACTTTTATTTTCTTGAAACCTTTGTTTATTTTGTTGATTATATATGCGGTTTGTAATGCTTCTAGAGCATTTAGATTTGTACCAGAATTAAGATTTCCATCTATTTCTCTTGGATGTGCAATAGATGTTTCAAAAGTTTCAGCTATTTCCCTTATTTGTTCTGCCAAGAATTCTCTTCTTTTGGGGGTTAATTCTTTAGAATCTTTTACTTTTAATTTCCTTAATTCTTTTGATTGTTCTTCTGTTAATAAACATCCGGCCAAAACCATTGGTCCAATTACAGGGCCTCTTCCTGCATCATCAATTCCTAAAATTAACTCAGACATTAAAGTTTGAAATTTGTTTTCTTTTTAAGAATATCTATTATTGAGTGTTAGATATTCATTATGCTTAGGAATATACATTTTGCATAAAGTGTTATTGTTCTCTTAGAATAATACAATAGCGAGGGCGGGATTTGAACCACGCGACCTCCGGGTTATGGGCCCGACGAGCACTCCAGACTGCTCCACCTCGCTATAATCATTCTTATAGAATTTGGTTTTTAAAGGTTTGTGATGAAGTTCATTGTTGCATAAGCGGTTGGTAATTTTGAT
>CAZWIB010000005.1:8811-32805 GCA_964634225.1 Candidatus Woesearchaeota archaeon | reverse complement strand
ATATAACAAACTTTAAAAAGAAAAAAAAGCTTATAAAGAGGTAAAAAATGATAGTTAAAGATGAATTTTTAAGTCGATTAAGAAAGATTTTTGATTTAAATTTGTATGAAGTGAAAGTGTGGACTGCATTACTTTCGCGTGGAACTTCTACTGCAGGAGAATTAAGCAATATTTCTGATGTTCCAAGATCAAGAACTTATGATATTCTAGAAAGTTTAGAGAAAAAAGGATTTATTATTATGAAACTTGGTAAACCAATTAAGTTTGTTGCACTAAAACCTAACGAAGTTGTTGAAAGAGTTAAAAAGAATTTAGTTAAATATACTACTGAAAGAACAAAGAGACTAGATACCTTAAAAAACGACGAGGTTCTTGTTGAATTGACTAATTTATTTACTAAAGGAATCAAGTTTGTTGAACCTTCTGATTTGTCTGGAAGCTTAAGAGGAAGACAAAATCTTTACAATCATTTAGATATGATGGTAAGAGATGCTGAAAAAACAATTACACTTGTAACAACAGCAGAAGGATTGAATAGAAAAATGGAAGCGTTATTACCTAATTTAGAAAAATGTAAGAAAAGAGGAGTTAAAATAAGAATTGCTGCTCCTATTGATAAAAATAATTTAAAGATTGCTAAAGAATTAAAGAAAGTTGCAGAGGTTAAAAATTTACAAAATATTAAAGCAAGATTTGTAGTTATTGATGGTAATCAATTAATGTTTATGCTTCTTGATGATGAAAAATTCCATCCAAATTACGATATTGGAGTTTGGATTAATACAGAGTTCTTTGCTCAAGCATTAGAACAAATGTTCGAACTTGCTTGGAAAAGCATGAAACCTGTAAGATAAAAGGAGATTAAATGGCAAAAAAGAAAAAAAAGGTGATGAGAAAAGTTTCTAAAAAAGAACGTTGTAGTATGAATGGGCATTGTAAAGGTGTATTGTTCATGAAACTTTCATCTATGGCGGTTATTTTGTTTTTAATAAGTGTATGGCCTGCTGCAATGAATCTTGTTCATAATATTCATTGGGGATGGTTTCTGGGGGCAACAATTCTGTTTTGGTTAATTGGTTGGAACACACATTGTAAGAAATAATTCTAAATACAAATTTATAGAAAATTAAGTTCTGAGAAGAAAATATAAAAAAATAAAAATAAAGAGAGTTTATTCAAATCGCTTGGCAATTGCTAAGATTACTCCTAACAATGTTGTTATAACAACAACCCAACCAAAGAATTCAGTAACTCCTAATGGAATCCATCGAATAGCTAAAAGTCCATCAATCATTCCAAAAGCTACAGCTAATGAAACAAGTACTCCAGTTAACCACACAAGAAATCCTAACACCAATCCAATGGTGCTTGTATCACCTTTTTTCTTTGCCATTATTATCAAATAACCTCCTTTTCACTCTCTCTTATAATAACATATAGTATGAAATTCTATTTAAATAGGTTTTGATTACATTTCTTCTAATGTTTCTATTCCTAAAAGATTTAGGCTCAAAAAATCCTTTCATGATTTTGGCTAAAAATCTTTTACATCTCTTCTAATGTTTCTATTCCTAAAAGATTTAGGCTCAAAAAATCCTTTCATGATTTTGGCTAAAAATCTTTTACATCTCTTCTAATGTTTCTATTCCTAAAAGATTTAAAGAGTTCTTTAATATTTGTCTAAAGACTTCAATTAATTTTAATCTAAAAGCTTCATTTTCTGTACCGATAACAGGACATGAATGGTAAAATTCATTAAAAGTTTGTGCTAATTGATAAGAGTAATGAGCAATTAGTGAAGGATTAAGAACTTCATAAGATTTTAATACAACATCTTTGAATTGTGAAAGTTTTTTTATTAATTCTATTTCCTTTTCATGTAATTTGGATATTTTTATTTGTTTTTTTGTTTTAGATTTTCTTAAAATAGAAGAAGCTCTTGCATAAGTGTATTGAATATATGGTCCAGTGTCTCCTTCAAACCTAATTGATTTCTTTGGATCAAACATCATATTTTTTCTTATATCTGTTTTAAGAAGAAGATATTTAATTGAAGCTAAGGCTATTTTCAAACTTCTTGATTCTAATTCTTTTTTCGAAAGTTTAGTTCTAGGGTTTAATTCTTTTTTAACTAAATTTTGAACATCCTCAATTAAATCATCTGCATCTACCACTCTTCCTTCTCTTGATTTCATTTTTCCTTCTGGAAGATTAACCATCCCATAAGAAAGGTGTTTGATTTTATCTGCAAACTTAAATCCCATTTTTTTCAAAATCAACACAAGGACATTAAAATGATAATCTTGTTCATTTCCAACAACATAAATTGAATTATTAATTTTAAACTCGTCAAATTTTAATTTTGCCAAATATAAATCTTGAGTAATATAAAGAGAAGTTCCATCAGAACGAAGAATTACTTTTTCCCCTAATTTTTCTTTGTTTAAATCAATTACTACGCTCCCATCTTTCTTTCTTTCTAAAACTTTATTTTTTAAACCCTGATCAACAATCTTTTTTCCTTTTAGATAAAGATCACTTTCAAAATATTCTTTATCCAATTTTATACCATATTTTTTGTAGGTTTCTTTAAAACCATCTAAAGCCCATTTATTCATTTTTTTCCAAAGAGCAATCGTATCTTTGTCTCCTTTCTCCCATTTTTGTAACATCTTTTGAGCTTCATCTTCTTTAATCTTTTTTTTAGAATAAAGAACATAATAATCCCCTACAAAATGATCTGATTTCTTGTCTGGTTTCTTATTTTTCCCGTATTTTTTATATGCAAACATTGATTTGCAAATATGTGTTCCCCTGTCGTTGTTTAAACTTGTTCTAATAACTTTTTCACCTGCGAATTCGGAAATTCTAGAAACACTCTCACCAATAGCCATATTTCTTAAATGCCCTAAGTGAAGTGGTTTGTTTGTGTTGGGAGAAGGAAATTCCACCATTGTGGTTTTCTTTAAATTATTGCTTCCGTATTTATCTTTTTTTGTTAAAACTTCTTTAATTAAATTAAGTGCTATTGCTTTTTTATCTATTATGAAATTTATGTAAGGTCCAGAAGTTTGAACTTCAACTTCTTTTGAAATTATATTTTGTTTTAATTTTGTGGCAATTTCATTTGGATTTTTTTTAAGTTTAGATGCAAGAAAAAAACATGGAAAGGCAAAATCTCCCATTGAAAGAGTTGGAGGAATTTCAATGTAATTTTCAATCTCTTTTGAAGATAGTTTTATTTTCTCTTTACTTAGTGCTTTTTGTAAAAGTTTTGCAATCACTTCTTTCATAAAATTAATAGATAAAGATAATTAATAAAGGTTTTTGAGAAGGGAAGGGTTTATTAATAGAGTTTTTAAGATATAATCATGGCAATAGACAAAGACAACCTTGAAAAAGCTCTTAGTGACAAGGATGAACAAAAAGCACCAGAGATGTCAAAGGAAATGGAAATTGGTTTTCACCAAGGTGCATTGAATACTCTTGTTAATGAGAGAAATGAGTTATTTAAGATGGCTCAGAATGTGGAAGCAGTTATGCGGGCACACATAAAGAGACTTGAAGAACTTGGGATAAAGATAGAGGCTGGGAAGAAAGAATAATTAATTCTAAACATTTTTATAGGAATGTTTTTTGATAACTTTAAGCGGGGGTGCCGGAGTGGTCAAACGGGCTGCCCTTAAGAGGCAGTAGCTTAGTGCTTACGCAGGTTCGAACCCTGTCCCCCGCATTTTTAATATGAGAAAAGAAATTTTTGGGGTTGTTGTTCTTATTGTGCTTATTGCAATAAATTATTCTTGGTTAGATTCAAAGATTCAAGGTTTTTTTATTCAAGAAAACTATGAAACAATCAATGTAACAAGGATTGTAGATGGAGACACTATTGATTCTTCAATAGGCAAAATAAGATTATTGGGAATAAATTCTCCTGAAAAAGGAGAAAAATATTATCAAGAAGCAAAGGATTTTCTGGAAGAAGAGGTTTTGAATAAAAACGTGGGTTTAGAATATGGAAAAGATAAAACAGACAGATATGGGAGAACCTTGGCTTATCTTCATTTGAAGGGCGAGAATATAAATTTAAAAGAAGTTGAAGAAGGTTTTGCAAATTATTATTTTCCTTCTGGAAAAGATATTCATTATAATGAATTTAAAATTGCCTGGGAAAGTTGTATTGAAGAGAATAAATTTTTATGTGAATCGTCAATAGATAAATGTGGGAATTGTATAGAGTTAGAATTAAATTATAATTCTCAAGAAGTCATTCTTTATAATGGATGTAATTATGATTGTGATTTAAATAATTGGGCAATTAAAGATGAAGGTAGAAAGAATTTTGTTCTTCAAGATTTTGTTTTAGAAAAAGGAAAAGAAATTAAAATAAAAACAGGTGAAGGAGAAGATACTTCTGAAATTTTATATTGGAAGGGAGAAACTTATGTTTGGACGAGAACGGGAGATACTTTATTTTTACGAGATGGTTTAGGAAAATTAGTTCTTTGGTATAGCTATTAGTGATGTTACTTTATAGGGGTTACATATAGAAAGATTTAAATAATAACCTAGGATCTATTTTTTATGCAAAATGATTATATGTCAGATAAAGAAAGAATGTTTGATCACTATATTGAAGAATCTATAAAATCTATAGATAGATTGGATCTTCCTACTTCAAAAAAAAATAGTCTTTGGAATAGGATCATCTCTGAAATAAAAATCTATGAAAAAAAGCAAACAAGAAAATATAGATTAAAACATAAAAGAATGGATGATTCATTCGATATTCCAGAACAAGAGGAAAAATTTGTTAAGAGAAGTGAAATGTATTATATAGGAGAATTAGCTAAAATTGTTAGAAAAATTGGGTTAAACCTTAATTAAAATGAACATAGAATATTCAAAAGAAAAACACGAGAAATTTTCGAGATTTAACGAAGAAAATGCAAATGCGTGCATTTATGAACAACAAAGGAAGGATTTCCTTAAAATTAAGTTTGGATATATTAAAAATAAATTGAGTAAGACTCTTCAAATTCCCACATATGATAACTAAGTTTAAATATCACAAATCACTATCATATTTGTAGACCAGGTTAGCGGGTTAGTCCTCCGCTATTTGCAAACGGACTTTAGGCAAACTGCAAGGAATCTGGTGATAAGTGCGTTAAGAAAGTCTTTGTTTCGATGTTGACGCTTTGTCCATTTTGATCTTGCATATGCGAAACGGGTCAGACCTTGATCGGAGCAGCCCTAAACATTTGTTAAGATGCTTAGTGGGTCGCAAAGTTGAGTTGATTCAAAGGTCGCTTTTTTAATTATCTTTGAGCTGGTTTCTGGGTCTACACTTATTAAATTAAAAGAATTTAAAATATGGTAAAAGAAAAATTAAAATTATAATTAATAGTATTGTAGTCTTTGTAATAAACATTTAGACAATCTTAAAGAAAAGGTTAGAAATTACAAAGGGGAAATTTAATCCTTAAATATAAAAACTAATTTATCTTTATTAAATTATGAAAAAAAGAGGGCAAGCATTTTTAATTAGCACAGTTGTAATTATAATGATTCTCATTGCATTTGTTACCATAGCAAATTATTCTAAAAAAACAAGATTTTCTACATTTTCTTATGTTGCAGAAGAAATTCAAATTGAAAGTGAAAAAGTAATGGATTATGCTTTAATTACTGGAGATTATTCTGAAGTAGATAAATTTACTAAAAATATTTCGAATTATGTTGATGAAGATACAAGAATTTATTTTATTACTGGAGATCCTTTAGTATGTTATAGTTATATTGGTGAATCTAAAACTCCTTGTCAAGAATATGATGTTTCTACTAATCCAATCAATGTAACAATTAATAATACAGTTTATGAGTTTCCTTTAACACAAGGGAAACATTTTTATTATGTAATGATTAAAGAATTTAGAGGTGAAAAATATGTTTACACAAATGCATGATAAGACAAAAAATCAAAGATTTTTGACTTGCCCTTTTGTAAAGAAAAAGAACAAAAGAGCTGTAAGTATTATGATAGGTTATATTCTGTTAATTACTTTTGCTGTTGTTATTTCAGGTGTTGTTTATACTTGGTTAAAGAGTTATGTTCCAAAACAAGGAGTTGAGTGTCCAGATGGAGTTAGTCTTTATATTACAAGTTATGAAAACAACATTGATACCAATCAATTAACTTTAAATCTTAGAAATAATGGAAAATTTAGTATTGGAGGAATTTTTATTTATTATACTGATAGTTCAGAACAAAAACTTGCCACATTAGATTTATCTAATTTTGTTGTAAGTGGTTTGAAAATGAATCCTGGTGTTAAATTTCCTGGAGAAGGAGATAATGCATTTAAACCAAATGAAGATATTTCAGTTATTTTTGATGTTTCTACAATTCCATATATTTATTCAATTGAAATTACCCCAGTAAGATGGCAAGAAGAGAACACCAAGATACTAAAAGTAAGTTGTAATAATGCAGGAACAAAGAGTATATTGGATTTAAACACAGAAGAAGCAGTTCAAGAAACTGAACCTGACCAAGAAGTAGTAGTAACTACTGGAGATGAAGCAGTTCTAGCAGATACAACATCCCAAGGAAATTCAGGCGGTAGTGGGGGTGGGACAGGAGAGATTGCAACAAGAGGATAATAAAAAACATTTAAAAATTAAAATACATTTATAATAAAATGAAAAAGAAAGGTGTATCACCGGTTATTGCTACTATATTATTAATTGCTCTTGTAGTTATTATTGGAATTATTATTTTTACATGGCTTAGAGGAATGACTAAAGAAGCAATAACGAAATTTGACGGGACAAACATAGAACTTGTTTGTGAAGATGTTAGTTTTGATGCAAGTTATTCTAGTGGAACACTTTCTGTTAGTAATTTTGGAAATGTGCCGATTTATAGCATGAATTTAAAAATGGAAGGTTTTGGAAGCCATGATACTCAAGAGATAAAAACTTTGAGTAATAAATGGAATGAAAATGGGTTAAATCAAGGAGGAGTATTTTCAGATTCAATTGATTCTTCAGGTTATGAAGAAATAACATTAATTCCAATTTTAATGGGCGTTGATTCAGAAGGAACTAAACAAACCCATACATGTGATGATAGATATGGTTTTAAGATTTTTGTACAATGAAAAATAAAAAAGCTTTATCTGGAGTTGTTATGATGGTGATTATGATTGCATTAGTAATGGTTATTATGGCAGTTGTAATTACAACGACAAAAAAAACAGTAGAAGAAAAAATAGGACAAACAGAAGCATGCAATATTGATATTTTTGATAAGCTTTCAATAAATAGTGACTATGTTTGTTATGATTCAACAAATAAAGAATTTGTTTTTTCAATAAATAGGGGAGATATAGATTTAGATAAATTATTAATTTCAATCTCTAGTGAAACAGAATCACAAACTTTTGAAATGAGAAATAAGGTTGATGAAGATTTTGGAGGAAAGATAGTTTCATATCCTGATAGGTCAACTACAGTAAGATTGCCTGGAAAAAATAGTGGTAAAACATATATTTTAACAGAATTCTCTGAACAAGTAACAGATATTAGAATTGCTCCAGTAATTAGTGAAAAACAATGTGAGGTTATTGATACGCTTAGCAATATAGTTGATTGTTCTATTACAACCATTCTTAGTTAAGTATTTAAATAAAATTTCCTTTCTTACTAAATGAAAAAGAGGGGGCAGGTTTGGATTGAAACAGTTGTCTATACCTTAATTGCATTTGTAATACTTGGTGCTGTTCTTTCTTTTGCAAAACCAAAAATAGAAGAGTTACAAGACAAATCAGTTATTGAACAATCAATAAAAATGTTAGAAAAAATAGACGGCGTTATTGGAGAAATTGAAGCAGTTTCAGGAAATAAAAGAGAAATTGAATTAGGAATAAAAAAAGGTTCTTTTACAATTGATGCTGAAAACGATTTAATAATATTTAATATAGAAAGTAGATATACGTATAGTGAGCCAGGATTAGAATACCAAAAAGGTGATATTGTCATTTATAATGAACAGATTGGAGAAAACAATAAAATAAGTGCAACAATGAATTACACTGGTAAATATGATATTAAATGGAATAATGAAGATAAATTGGAATTATTAAGCAAATCATCAACAGAATATAGGGTATTTATTTCAAATAAAGGAGGAGATTTAACAACAATAAATTTTGAATTTGTATAAAATGGAAGAAGTAATGAGTTTATTAAAATATAAAAGACCAAGCATAGATTTTTCTCCGCAAGTTGTCCCTCTTAAAAAAATAACAGATAAAACAAAAATAGATATAAGATATTGTTTGATAGCTCCATTTGCTTATGCTCATATTTATTGGGATTCTAAAGAACACGAACTTGTTTATGAAGTAGAAGAACCAAAACTAACTAATGAAGAAAAAGGATATAGAAGCCAATTAATAGATGTTATAAGGAGTATGATTAATTTTGATAGCATTATTGAAAAGGATGTTGATAAATTATTAGAATATATTGATGAGAGATTAAAAGCCTTGGCGTTTGAATTAAGATTAAATCTTTCATATGAAAGTTATAGGAAAATATATTATTATCTTTGTAGAGATTTTATTGGTTTAAATGAAGTTGAACCTTTGTTACGAGATTTTTTTATAGAAGATGTTGAATGTAATGGTATTGGAACTTCAATATATATTGTTCATCGTTATTATAGAAATATAAGAACAAATGTTGCATTTGAAAATCTTTCTAGATCTCAGAGTTTTGTAGAAAAAGTTGCTCAGAGATGTGGAAAATATATTTCCTATTCCCAACCTATTCTTGATGGAAGTTTGCCAGATGGTTCAAGAGTAAATGCTACTTATACTAAAGATATAACAAGTAGAGGTCCAACTTTTACAATAAGAAAATTCACAAAGATTCCTTGGACCCCTCCCCAATTGCTTTCATTCAAAACTTTGAGTTTGGAAATGATGGCTTATTTATGGTTATTAGTTGAACATAAAATGAATATTCTCGTTGCTGGTGGAACAGGTTCAGGTAAAACAACATTGTTGAATGTCCTTGCTTTTTTTATACCTCCTGAAGCAAGAGTTGTTTCAATTGAAGATACTCGTGAATTGAATTTGCCAAGAGATAATTGGCTTCCAGGTGTGTCGAGAAGAGGAACAGGGGTTGGAACAATAGGTGAAGTTGATTTGTTTACTTTATTAAGAGCTTCTTTTAGACAAAGACCAGATTATATCATTGTTGGAGAAGTAAGAGGTAAAGAAGCATTTGTATTGTTTCAAGGTATGGCTTCAGGACACCCTTCAATAAGTACTATTCATGCAGAATCTGTTGATACTGTTATAAAAAGATTGGAAACCCCTCCAATTGATTTGTCTCCTACTTTAGTAAATGTTCTGGATTGTATATGTATTATGACACATGCTGTTGTTAATAAACAAGATACAAGAAAAGTTAGAGAAATTGTAGAGATAGTTAATGTTGATGAAAATGGTATTGCTTCAACAAATACTCCTTTTATGTGGAATCCTGCTGATGATGATTTTTATTTTAAGAGAACAAGTAAAATATTTGAGAAAATATCATTAAGATTTGGGAAAAGTATGGAAGAAATAGAGAGAGAATTTAGAAGAAGAGTTCAATTATTATATATTTTGATACACCAAAAGACATTTGGATTTAATGAAGTTCAAGAGGTTATTAATGAATATTACAAAGATCCAAATACAGTTTTAAGAAGGTTTGGGATTGAGTAATCAAAATATTTAATAAACAAGATTTCTTCTTTAAATTATGAAAAGAAAATGTAAAATTTTCATTTCATCGTTTTTCCAAATAAAGAGGTGGAAACTCAATGAAAAGAGATGATATTTTGATACTTGAAAAGCAGTTAAATATTCTAGAAAAAGAATCTAAAACATTAAAAGAGGCTTTTAATAAAAAAGATGCAGGAAAACTCCAAAGTTCTAAAAAAAATATGTTCAGAGCTCAGAAAAAAATAAAAGGTATTTTAAAATGATTCTATGGAGTGATGATGGAAGGAGATTGGTTGAAGAGCTTAACGAAACTGTTGTTCAACAAAAATCAGTATTAGTTGAAATAAAAAAATTATATGGGATAAAACATGTTGGAGATGAAGAAGTTATTTCTACACAAATAAAAGATTTAACAAATAATTTAAAAAAATTAAATGAAAAAATAGGTAAAATTTTAGGAGAATTGATTGTTCCTCAAACGTTTTTCCAACGTTTTTTAAGAATTCCAAAAATTTTAAAGATATTAAAAAAAGAACAAGGATTAGAACCAGATGAATTAGAAAAAGAAACTTTAAAGAGAGTGAAAAAAAGAGAAAAGGTAAAAAAAGAAAGTGTTGTAAAAGAAAATAATTTTGCAAAGTTAGCGAATGGGTTTTTCTCCAAATCTTCAAAGAAATTAATTAAAAAAGATTATTTTGCATCTCTTGAAAGAGATTTGGAAAGAACAAATTTGAGATATACCCTTTCAGGATATGTTTCAATGATTTTATTTGCAACTTTATTAGCACTAATCGGAGGATTAATTGTATTTGTCTTTTTTCTGTTTTTTAGTATAGAAGCTACGTGGCCAATTATAAGTATCGCTGAAAATATTAGTGCAAGAATTGGAGGATTGGTTTGGATTTTAATAGCATTTCCAGTAGGGGCTTTTTGGATAGCTTATACATATCCTTCTTTAGAAAGAAAATCTTCTGAAGCACAAATAGATTATGAACTTCCTTTTGCAACAATTAATATGGCAGCAATATCAGGTTCTATGATTAATCCTATAAAAATATTTGAAATTATTATTTCCTCAGAAGAATTTCCCCATGTTAAAAGAGAACTCACAAAACTAATAAATGAAATAAATGTTTATGGTTCTGATGTTGTTAATGCTTTAAGAAATATGGCAGAAACTACTCCTAGTAAAAAAATGTCTGATTTGTTTAAAGGTTTAGCAACAACAATTAATTCAGGAGGTGATTTAACTAAATTCTTTGATACAAGATCAGAAAGTTTATTATTCGAATATAAAATAAATAGAGAAAAAGAAACAAAGACAGCTGAAACATTTATGGATTTGTATATTAGTATTGTTATTGCTGCTCCAATGATATTTATGCTTTTATTAATGATGATGAAAATAAGTGGTTTAGGAATTACCCTGGCGACTTCCACCATAACTTTGATTATGGTTTTTGGCGTTGCTATGATTAATATCTTTTTCCTTTTATTTTTACATTTCAAAAAGAAAGGATAAAATAAAATGAACAAATTGAATAAATGCTCATGAAGATACATTTCGCATAATGGAACTTAAAAAACAACATAAAATGGGAATAGTACTTGGATTATTAGTTATAGGCTTGGCTTTCTTTTTTCAAGGATCAATTTTCTTCTCTTTAATTATTGGATTAGGAATAATCATTGGAGCTTCCCCTTTTGTTTTTTCAACTGTTGTTGAAACAAAAGTAGCAGCAGAAAAAGAAAAAATGTTCTTAGAATTTGCAAGAAATCTTGTAGAAAGTGTAAAAATGGGTTCCTCTATAAGTAAAAGTATTATAATCTTAAAAGGTAAATCTTATGGAAGTTTAAGTAAGCATGTAGTGAAATTAGCAAATCAAATTTCTATAGGGATTCCATTAAATAGTGCAATGCAAACTTTTGCAAGAGATATTGGTAATAAAAAAATAGCAAGAGCAATAGCTTTAATTAGACAAGCAGAAAGAGCAGGAGGAGATATTGGGGAGATTTTAGAATCTGTTGCAGAAGCAGTGAATATGACTGATAAATTAAAGAAAGAAAGAAAGGCAGCAATATCTACATTAATGGTTCAAGGATATATTATTTTCTTTGTTTTTATTATAATTATTTTGGTTATGCAATTTCAAATTTTACCGATGGTTTCAGGAATTGCTGGAATGAGTACAGTTGAAGGAGGAGGAACTGGTGGATTTGAGGCATCAGAAATAGCAAATGCTTTTTTATATTTACTTTTAACACAAGGTCTTTTTAGTGGATTGATAATTGGTAAGCTTGCAGAAGGAAGTATGAAAAATGGAGTTAAGCATTCATTTATTTTAATGTTGTCAGCTTTCTTGATTTCTACTGGTGCAAATGCAATTTTTGGAGGATGATGAATGAAAAATAAAAGGCAAAAAGATAAACCATTTACCTACACTTTTTTTCCAAAAAACTGTAAAGGTTCAAACGTAGGTTTTGCAATAGCTTTTGTATTATTTGTAAGTTTTATTGTTTTTCTTTTTAATATGATGGGCCCAGTAGGAAAAGTTGAAAGTGATAAGGATTTTCTTTTAAAACATTTAGAAAACAAAATAATTGAAAATACTTCTTCAGAATTGACTATGACTTCTGTAAAAACTCAAAATGGAAATTTGATTAAAATTTATGAAGGAGAAGGATTAAATCCTACATATACAATCAACCCAAATGAAGATGAAATTGGATTAATTAGAAAAGATGAATATGTTTTTGAGACAAAAGTTATTAGTTTAATAGATGAATATAATACAAATTATGATGGATTAAAAGATTATTTTAATGTTCCCAAAGTAAATGATTTTGAATTTGGTTTCAAATACAGTAATGGAACTGAAATAAGTACTAAAATAAAAGAAATTCCTTCTACAGATGTTTTTGCAGAAGAAGTTTCAGTAACATATGTAAGTAAAGATGCAGGTATAGGAGTTGGCTATATCCGGGTAGTGTTATGGTAAAGAAAAAAAATAAAAAAGGTTGGACTACAATTGTAGAAGTTTTTATATCAATTTTATTATTGGCTGGATTGATGACTGTGATCTTAAATAGTGGGGCTGTTAAAGATAGTGGAAAAAGCGAAGTTATTTACAAAGAACAAGCAAGGGTTTTGAAAATTGTTCAACTAAATGATAGTTTAAGAGATCAAATTCTTAATGGGAATCTAAATCAAGTAGAACAAACAATAAACAATACGATGCCAAGTTATCTAGAGTGTAAGGCAAAGATTTGTGTTTTAAATGGTGTATGTGATTTAGATATAGAAATAGATAAAGAAGTATATGTAAAAAGAGTTTTAATAACTACAAATATGGTTAAATATGATCCAAAAGAATTAAGATTATTTTGTTGGGAAAAATGAAATTCAAATTTATACCACACACTGCAGATGTAAAATTCCAAGCATTTGGAAAAACACTTAAAGAAGTTTTTAAGAATTCAGCTTTAGCTTTATTTGATACTTTTTATGATGGAAAAGTTAAAGAAAAAAAGAAATTTAAAATAAAAGCAAAAGGAAATGATCTTGAAAGTTTATTATATGAATTTTTAGAAGAGTTTTTAGTTTTATTTGACAGTAAACATTTTTTACCAGGTAAAATAAAAAATTTAAAATTAGATAAAAAGAATTTTAAAATAGAGGTAGAAGTTGTGGGGGATTACATAAAAAATTATAAAACGAGTGTTCATGTTAAAGCTATAACTTATAATGAGATGTTTATTAAGAAAGAAAAAAATTGGATAGCTCAAGTTGTAGTGGATGTTTAAAATGAAAAAAATTTCAGAAAATATTTATGAAATTACAAAAGAAGGATGTATGAATGTTCCTGGAATAGTTTATGCTTCTGAAAATATTCTTAAAGCTATTAAAGAAGACAAAAGTTTAGAACAAGTAAAAAATGTTGCATGTTTACCAGGAATTTTAAAGGCTTCAATTTCGCTTGCAGATACCCACCAAGGATATGGGTTCCCAATTGGAGGAGTTGCAGCATTTGATTTAGACAAAGGAGTTATTTCTCCCGGAGGAGTTGGTTATGATATTAATTGTTCTGTAAGATTATTAAGAACAAATTTAACCAAAGAAGATATTTTAAAAAAACAAAAAGAACTTTTAGAAAATTTAGACAGAAAAATTCCTTCTGGAGTTGGAAGAGGAAGTAAATTCCAAATGACAAAAGATGAATTAAAAAATGTTTTAGAAGGAGGTGCAAAGTATCTTGTTGAAAAAGGTTATGGAAAAAAAGAAGATTATTTACATACGGAAGAAGAAGGACATATGGAAGGGGCTGACTTTTCAAAAGTTTCTGATCGTGCAATTAAAAGAGGTATTGGACAGCTAGGAACAATTGGTGCTGGAAATCATTTTTTAGAAATTTTATTTGTTGATGAAATTTTTGATAAAAAAACTGCTAAGGCTTTTGGTTTGGAAAAAGATAAAGCAGTTATTATGGTTCATTGTGGTTCTAGAGGATTAGGACATCAAATTGCATCTGATTATATTAAAAAAATGGAAACAGAATATGGATTCAAAGATTTGCCAGACAGAGAATTAATTAATGCTCCAATTAAAAGTCAATTAGGCAAGGATTATTATGGTGCAATGTGTTGTGCTGTTAATTTTGCTTTTGCTAATAAACAATTAATAACTCATTGGGCAAGAGAAGAAATGAAACATATTTTTCCTAATATTAAAATTGATGTTGTTTATGATGTTTGTCATAATATTGCAAAATTTGAAAAACATATTATTGATGGTAAAGAAAAAGAAATTTGTGTTCATAGGAAGGGTGCAACTAGATCATTTGGTCCTGGAAGAAAAGAAGTTCCTGCAGCATATAGAAAAGTTGGACAGCCAGTATTAATTCCGGGAACAATGGGAACATCTTCGTATGTTTTAGTTGGAACAAAAAAAGCAGAAGAACTTACTTTTGGTTCAACTGTTCATGGTGCTGGAAGAGTTATGAGCAGATTTGGTGCAACAAAAAAATTCAGAGGAGAAGAAACAAAAGAAGAATTGAATAAAAAAGGAATTGAGATTAAATCTAGAAGTTGGAAATCTTTAGCAGAAGAATCTCCTGGAGTTTACAAAGATATTGAAGAAGTTGTAAAAGTTGTTCATGATTTAGGAATTTCTAAAAAAGTTGCAAGAATAAAACCATTAATTGTAATTATTGGATAATTCTTAGAAAGATTTATAAATATTAATACCATGTTAATACCATGTTAATATGGTAAAGGCAATAGTAGATATTAATGAAGAAGCAAATAAAATTTTAAATATTATAAAAGCTAAAGAAAACCTTAAAGATAAAAGTGAGGCATTAAATTTAATTTTAATGTTATATAGTAAAGAAATATTAGAACCTGAGCTTAGACCAGAATTTATTAAAGAACTTCTTAAAGCCCAAAAAGAAAAAACTGTAAAAATAGATGATTGGAATGATCATTTTGGCTTAAAATAAGATGTATGAAATAGAAGTGAGAAAAGGGGTTGAGATAATTTTAAAAAAACTTGCTAAAAAAGACAAGATTTCTTCTAAATATATTAGTAAAAAAATAAAACAAATTAAAGAAAACCCCTACCATTTTAAACCTTTAAAAAAACCTCTTCAAAATTTTTGGAGAGTGCACATTGGAAACTATGTTCTTATTTATTCAATTGATGAAAAAAATAAAAAAGTAATAATTGAAAGATACAAGCACCATGACCAGGTTTACAAAATATAACTATTGGTTAGTTTTTTAAATAGTAATCTCTTCTAATTAATATGGTAAAAAAAGGTGTGTTTATTTTTGGATTTATCTTTTCTGTTTTAATATTGATTGGTGGTGTGAGTGCTAGCATATATGATTGTGCCTATCCTGGAGAACATCATTCTCATATCTGGAATAATGATGGTACTTTTGTTGTGCCTGCTGATATTAATTTAATTTATATTGAAGCCTGGGGTGGCGGAGGCGGTGGAGGGGGTGGTGGAGGTGCAAGAGATAATGACGCAGGTGGAGGTGGGGGTGGTGGAGCCCAAGGAGGTTATTCTTCTTATTCTCCTACAGTAAATATGGGGGATTCATATTCAATTACCATAGGTCAAGGAGGAAATGGAGGAAATGGAGGAGATTATTCTTCGTGTGGGGATAGATCATGTCATGGTGATAAAGGAATTTCAGGAACAAGTAGTCGTATTAGTGGACCCAATATTCCCAGTGGTGAAGTTCAAGGATATGGAGGCGAAGGTGGTGGTGGAGGAAGAGGTGCATGGGGATCAGGAGGTAATCCTGGCCAAAATGGTGCTGGAGGAAGTGGATCTGGTTCAGGTGAAGATGGGGGTGCAGGAGATACATGGGGAGGATGTAATCCTGGTTCAGGTCCAGGAGGAAAAGGTGGAGGCATTAGTGGGGGAAGTGGAGGATTATTACCTTCAAATTGTGGTAACGCTGTAGGTGTCAGTGGAAATTCTGGAGGTTTAAGGAGCGGAGGTGGAGGAGGATCTGGAGCATTTGATTTTCATTCAGGAGGAGATGGAGGAAGTGGTGGAAAAGGACAAGTAATAATATCTTATACTTGTGCTACATGTGATTGTGCTGATACAACTTCTTGTGATCCTTCAAATAATGGGCTACAATGTGATGGTTGTTATTATACTACTGATGTAAGTGGAAATCTTGATTCTACTTGTGATAATATTGACGATGATTGTGATGGAGTATTCGGTGAAGATTATTCTTCATACAGGTTTATTTGTGGTGTTGGAGAATGTAAAGCTACAGGACAATCAGAATGTATAGATGGTAAAAGTGAAGCATCAAACTGTATACCTGGAACCCCTAAAGCTGAAACTTGTGACGGTCTTGATAATGATTGTAATGGAGTAATAGATAATGGGGCAAGTGCAAGTTGTACTGCAAATGGGGGAGGAATTTGTGAAGCAGGGAGTTGCATATATCCAAATGTATATTGGACGAGTGATTCAGCTGGAAATAATAAAATAACACATCCGCCAATAATAAATGCTGAGATTGGAAATAAATATTATCTTGTATTAGGAGATGCTCCAGATATATCTAATATACCTAATGAAGCATGGAAATTTGAAATTTATGAAGATGATACAATAGGTGATGATGATATTAGAATTGGTGATAATGCATTAATTGGATCAATACAAGGAAATAAAGTAATTGCAGTATGGACTATTAATCAAAATGATATTGATGCTTCAGGGGAGTGGCCAGATGGAAGTCCTTTTAAATATTATTTTAAGGTAACACATGGACAGATACCTCCAGGTCCAATTAAGCATATTAAAACAGGAAGAGTAGTTAGTGGATTACCAATAGATAAAGGACCTACTGAGGGACCTACACTTGATATTTTCCAAAGTGGAAATTTGGAATTAGAATTCCTAGGTGATGAAGGACCAACACCTACTTGTTCAGATGGTCTTCAAAATCAAGGAGAAGATGGTATTGATTGTGGGGGGCCTTGTGAACCATGTACAATTGATTGTACTCAATATGTTTCTTGTTCACAATTAACAACAGAGGCTTTATGTAATGAATGTCAAATTGCACCAGGATGTGAATGGAATGCCACAACTTCAAAATGTTTAGCATATGAAGTTTTCGTAGATGATGAAGGCAATCCAATTGGAAAATGTTCTAAAGATGAAGAGAGTAATGATGATTGTAGTGATGGTTTTTTAACATCTTCTTGGACAGCTACATGGACTTGGGATCCAGCCAATACCCAACAAAATGATCCAAATAATAAAGCATTAGAATGTATAGATGGGGAAGACACAATTGCGTGTCCTTCACAAATACAACTTCCACTTACTAGTTGGTTTGGTGTTGCTGCAACCATTATGGTTATTATGGGGGCTTATGTGATCTTTTCCAAGAAAAAAAGAGGCAAATATAATGGCAGATAATACTCAAACATCAAAACCTAAGAGAAAAATATCTAAAGTAAATATCGCTATTTTAGTTATATTATTAATTTTATTAGGACTTTTTATTTCAGTTTATGTGCAAAATGAATCACAATTAGGAGAATGTCAATCTAAAAATGATTGTGGAAGATATAATGTTTTTTATATAAAAGGTAATGGATATGTTTGTGCAAATGATCAAGTAGTAGGAGAAAAATCTATTAAATCAAAAATATTAATGTTCAAATATGCTTCTAATAAAGCTGTGGTAAATGAGCCTTCTGGATGCTCATGTGTAGAAAACCAATGTGAAACCAATTAGATAATATTTATATATAATTATTTTCTTTAATAATCATAAAAAGAGGGTTCATGAATAACTTCATGGCCTCATCCTCCAAAAGAGAATGAGTGAAAAAATAAAAAAAAAATATTTGTTGGCAGTGTTTGTAATTCTTTTCATAACAGGAATCTTTGCTAGTTATCAAGTTGGAAGTCCAGAACATTCAATAGGAAGTTCATATTCAAAAGGAGAGGATATTCAAGGGTATGTGAATATGAGTTTTGATAATGAACCGGGAACTTCTATTTTTAAGGATTCAAGTGGAAATTTAATAACTTTAATTGATTTATTAGAAACAGATGCAAGACATGACTACACATGTAATCCAAGTGAATGTGAATCTTCTTATTCTAAAACAAATCCTCAAACAACAAAACAAATAACCCTTAATGCAGGAGAAGAAACAATAATAGGATTTAATCTTAATTCAGAAATAGAAGAAATAACAAATTTTAGTTTAGCAATAACTAGTGATGTTGGTGAAAAATGTAACAATCAATTAAAAATAGATTTATTTGATGATGGAACAAATGAAGTAGGGAATACACAAGTAAATCCAGAAGGTTTTTGTGCAGGAAGAAATTATGGGTGTTTTGATAGTGAACAAGCACAAGAATTTTTAATGACAAGCAATATCTATTGTCAAAAAGTCACTCTTCCTGAAGCTCCAGGATTTGAATTGGGGGCTTGGGTAAAATTAATTTCTGGTTCTCCTGATTTAAAAATGAATTTATATAGTATAGAATTAAATGATATTGTAAAATCTTGTGATTTGCCTCCTCCAAGTAGTGGAGGAGAAAGAATCTATTGTGATGTAGAATATCTTACTACAAAACAAGAAAATTATTATGTATGTTTATCTACAGAAGGTTCTGGAAATTATAACATGAAAGGATATGTGGAAGATAAATGTGGTTTTCCAGCAAGTCCTTATGTGGCTTCTCAAGAAGTTGCTTCATATGAAATCTATGGTAGACCAAAAATTTTTAAGGCTATTGGAACACTAGAAATAGAAAATCAACTTCAAAATGGAGATTTTATTTCATTTTTAACAGAAAATTATGTTGGCGACACATATGATAACTTAAGTTGTACTGGAAGAAATTGTATTGTCCCAATTAAATTAATTTCTGCCTTTGATCAACAATTAACAATAAGTGGAGAACTTGAATATACAGACGCATACCTTGGAGGAACTCAAACCAATATAATGTATGATATTGCAGAAACTCCTACATTAATAAATGCAGATTATCAAAAAATATATTTAGATAAAGGAGGTTTTGCAGTTCCAAATGAAATTGGACCATATGATTTTACATTAAAATTAAATAATAATGAATTATTTACCGAACCAGTTGAAGTTAAAAAAGGAGTTTCAATACTTTCAATAAATCCTGTAAAAACTGCAGTAGGCCTTCCAACCACATTTAAACTTAGATTAGATAGTGAAGAAAACATTACTGGATATGAATGGAATTTTGGAGATGGGACAAATAAAACAACTTTTACAAACTACGCAACAAATACATATGATACAATTGGAAGTTATTCTATTACAGCAACAGTAGAAGATAATGAAGGAACAAAATCTTCAAAGACATTTAATATAATAGTTGGTTCTGCTAGCGAAGTATTAGACGACATGATAACTGAAAAAGAAGAAAATTTATTGAAGATTAAAGGACAGTTATTAGATTATGATTTATTTTCTAAAATTGCAATTGAAGATGCTTTAGATTTAGATAATGTTGAAGAAAAACTTACAAAAATACGAAGCAATTATACCGCTCTCGGACAAGGGGCAACTGAAGATCAGTATGGAGCATTGTTAACGCAACTTATTGAAATAGAATTGCCAACATATGTGACAGAAAGTTCAAGCTCTAGTCCCTTGTCTTTTTATCCTAAAAAGCAAAATATAGATTTAGAAATAATTAGCTCTGTCACAGGAGATAGTTATGAACCAGGTTTAGAATATGAAGACGCTATTGTAGCATGGAATATTGAGAATATGCAAACAAAAATTTCTGTAAAAGAATTTTCTGCAGATTATGGTTTTGGAGAAGAAACATTAGTTAAAGTTTTTGAAGCAAATATAAAAAATTTAGGTCAAGAAACTCCTTATTTATTTGCAGAAGAATCATTAGTATTTGGAGAAAATAAAACTTCTGAGTCTGGATATTATTCTAAAAGTTTAGGCAGTAAAGAAACTTTAGATTTTTATACAACAGAAGATATAAATTTTGAAGATCTTCCATTGTTTATTTCTCCTGCTATTAGTTCTTTGGTTGTAGAAGGAGGAATTTCAACACAAACTAAGAAAAAATTCAAATGGGGATTATTTTTAATTATAATGCTTATTTTAATTATTCTAGCAATTGCAGTTTATTTTTTATTAAAAAGATGGTATGATAAAAAATATGAAAATTATTTGTTTAAAGATAAGAATAGTCTTTACAATATGGTTACGTTTATACAAAATGCAAAAGCACAAGGAAAAGATGATAACACAATAACCAAAGATTTAAGAAAATCTAAGTGGAGTAATGAACAAATTAATTATGTTATGAAGAAATATGCTGGAAAGGCAACAGGATTGCCTGGTTTTACAAAAAAGGCTGCTCCTGCTCCTCAATCTCGTCCTCCAAGAACACCTAATCAAAGAAGGGTTGTTGGCAAAAGATATTAATTTATCACACAAAGTTTAATAAAGTATATTGACAAATTTATTATTATGATTATAAAAGTAGTGAAAAACTTTTTCAAAAAAGTTTTCAAAGGTTTATTTAAGAATAAAAAAGATATAAAATTAGGCTTCTATGGCCCTCCAAATGCTGGAAAAACAAGCTTAGCTAATCGAATTTGTAAAGATTTTACTGGAGAAGAGATTGGAACGGTTAGTAAAGTTCCGCATGAAACAAGAAAAGTTCAATTTAAAGAGAAAGTAGAGATTGAATATAAGAACAAAAAAATGATGTTTAAGATGATTGATACTCCAGGAATTGCAACAAAAATAGATTATGAAGATTTCTTAAAATTTAAGATGAAAAAGAAAGAAGCAAAAGAAAGGGCGAAAACAGCTACTCAAGGTATTGTTGAGAGTATAAAATGGTTAGATGATATGGAAGTTGTAGTGATTGTATTAGATGCAACTGAGAATCCTTATAATCAAGTAAATATTACCATTATTGGTAATTTGGTTGCAAGAAAAATTCCAGTATTGATTGTTGCAAATAAAATTGATTTAAAAAAAGCTGATATAAAAAAAGTAGAAGCTGCTTTCCCTGAATATGATGTTGTGGGGATAAGTGCTAAGTATGGAAAAAATCTTGAGGAATTTTATGAATCATTACTCAAATTATCAAAAAAGATTTAAAAAGTATATTTTGTGATATATATAATAGAGAACAATGGTGAAGAAAAAAAAGGGGTTGAAGAAGATAAAAGGATTTTCAATACAGTTTTTACCTTATGGTGAAATAAGAACTTTAGATAGTGATGAAAGAATAAAAAAGATACTTAAAATTGTTCTTGGAAATAATATTTTAATTTTACAAGGAAGATTAAATTCAGAAGAAGAGACGAGATTAATTGGAGACACCATGGCAATGGTTGGACATGTTAAAAATTTCAAAGGAATTGAATTAGCTGTAATTTCTGAAGATGAAGAATCGGGATTTTTTAGCAGATTTAGGTCTGGCTTAATTAATATTCTTTCTAAAGGGGATTTGGGTTCTGTGACAATAATTGGTCCTGCAACAATTGTTAAGGAAATAAAGAAAAATCCAAAGAAGATTGAGTTATTGTTGAATAAATAATTATATAAACTTTAGTTTTCTAATTTCTTCATGCCTCACCAATGTGTTAAATGTTCTAGGATTATTCCCGCAGGAAGTAGAGAATTATTAACTGGATGTGCAGAGTGTAAAGGACGTTTCTTTTTTTATGTAAGAGAAGAACAATTAGAAAAAATAAAACAAGATCAAGAACTTGTTATTGATATTCCAGAAGATAAAAAAGAAGAAATAGAACAAGACATAAGAGAAATAGCAGGAATAACTGATACAGAGGCCCCAGTAATTTTAGATTTAGAATCAATAAGGGCAATTGGAGAGGGAAAATTCGAAATTGATGTTGTGAATTTATTTAATAGAAAAAGGCCCCTTATTTATAAAATGGAAGAAGGAAAATATATTGTTGATTTAGCTGCTACATTAAATCAGAGCATGAAAGATGTTGCAGAAATAAAAAATCCTGATGAATAATATGAGATGGATTTTGAGATCAAAGATTCATAAGGCTGTTGTGACTGAAGCGAATCTAGATTACATTGGTTCTATAACTATTGACGAAGATTTAGTTGAAAAAGTTGGTTTAGTAAAAGGTGAAAAAGTTTTAGTTGTTGATAATACAAATGGTGCAAGATTAGAAACATATGTGATTCTTGGAAAAAGGGGTTCTGGTGTAATTTGTATGAATGGTGCAACGTCCCACTTAATTAAAAAAGGTGATGAAATAATCATAATGGGTTTTGAATTAACAGATAAATCAGTTGAAACTAAAAATATCTTAGTTGATAAAAATAATAAGTTTGTGAAATACTTATAAAACATAAAATTCTTAATATATCATGGAAATGCAATCAATCCTTAAGGAAGTTTTAGCAAGAGTAGATCTTCCCAAAGAACATCTAGAAAAAATTGAAAAATTATTAGATGGATTTAAAGAAAAAATTGAAAAAGAGATTAAAAGATTAAAATTAAATGTTGATATTTTTGAAGGGGGGAGTTTTGCAAAGAAAACTATTATAAAAAAAGATATTTATGATGTAGATATTTTTCTTAGGTTTGATAAAAAACATAAAAAGCAGGATATATCAAAACTGACAAAAAAACTTTTAAAAAAATTCAAAGGTGTCTCTGTAATTCATGGTTCAAGAGATTATTTTAAAATAAAAAAATCAAAGGATTTCTTTATGGAATTAATTCCTGTAATAAAAGTAAAAGATCCTAAAAAAGCAGAAAATATAACTGATTTATCATATTCTCATGTTAATTATATAAATAAAAAAGTTAAACAAAAAAATATTCTGGAGGATATAAAAATTGCGAAGGCTTTTTGCCATTTTACAAACACTTATGGTGCTGAATCTTATATTAATGGGTTTTCTGGATATGCAATTGAATTATTAGTTTATCATTATGGAAGTTTCTTGAAATTTATAAAAGAAATGGCTAAACATAAAACAGGGAAGATAATTATAGATATAGAAAAGAATTACAAAAAGAAAAATGATGTTTTATTAGATATGAATAGTTCAAAATTAGATTCTCCAATAATTCTTGTTGATCCAACCTTTAAACAAAGAAATGCTCTTGCTGCTTTATCTGAAAAGACTTTTGAGAGATTTAAGAAAATTTGTAAAAAGTTTTTGAACAATCCTTCAATAAGATATTTTGAAGTTAAAAAAATAGATTTAGATAAAATAAAAAAGGAAGCTTTAAAGAGAAAATATGAATTTGTTTTATTAGAAGTAAAAACTTCAAAACAAGAAGGTGATGTTGCTGGAAGTAAATTATTGAAATTTAATAAACACTTAGAAAAAGAAATTAGAAAATTCTTTGATATAAAGAAAAAAGGATTTAGTTATAATAAAAAACAAAGTGCCAGGTATTTTTTTGTTGTGAAAAAGAAACCTGAAATTATTATTGGGGGCCCTTTTATGAAAGATGAAAAAAATATTAAAATATTTAAGAAAAAACATAAAAGAACTTTTTATAAAGCTAACAAAATTTATGCAAGAGAAAAAGTTAAATTTCATTTAGAAAATTTTATTGCTAATTGGAAATTAAGATATAAGAAAAAAATTAAAGATATGAGTATTAGTGATTTAAGAATC
>CAZWIB010000005.1:4163-8711 GCA_964634225.1 Candidatus Woesearchaeota archaeon | reverse complement strand
TTCCTCCGATTGCTGCTTCGAATAAAGAAGCAAAGGCTTTTGCAAAGAATTCTGAATTAAGCCATATTGCAACAGCTTCACTTTCTGAATCTTTTGAAAGATAAAATAAAATTTCCAATCTATCAATTATAAAAAACTTTGAATCAAGTTCTGTTCTCTTTATTTTCATTGAGAATTTTTCTTCTAATTGCTTAATCTTTTTTTCATCTCCTGAAAGAGCCAATTTTACTTTAATATTATCTTTTTTTAAGTTTCCAAAAGTCTGAGTAAAAAGTTTTAGTTTAGACATTAATTCTTCAACATTAGTACAAATTATAACTTCTTTTTTTGCGTTTTGTAAAATTTCTTTTAAATGATTAGAAATATTTGCTTTTCCTTTTAATGCTGCTGAAAGATCTTCTCTTTTTACTGGATCTATTCCATCTTTATATAACATTTCAAGTTGTGAAAATTCATCTGTATCTCTAATATTAGAAAGACCACCTATTCTATCTTCTGCCCCTTTTCGAATATTATTTTTAAGTTTTTCAATAACCATTCTTGGTTTAACACCTAAATATTTTACTGGTTTTCCTATTTTAACAATAGCAAATCCTTTTTTCTCTAAACTTTCTAAAACATCATAAGTTCTAGATCTTGGCACTCCAGAAATAGTCGCAATATCCCCTGCAGATGCAGTTCCTTTACTCAGCAAAGCTAACCATACTTTTGTCTCGTAAACATTCAAATCAAAGTAATCCTTGATTTTATTTATTAATTCTTGTTTTACTAACATCTTGATTTTTGTCTATTTTAGTATTACTACTTAGAAATAATGATATATAAAGCTTTTGGTTGTGTTACCTTTTTAAAGTAAATACAATTGGTCTTTGTTAAAAGATCAAATAACTGAACAAAATTCCCAAAAACATTCCGGCTGTAATAAACGGCATTGCAGGATAAAACTTCTTTTTCTTTGAGAAAAGAAATAAATAGCCTAATCCTAGAACAGCTCCTATAATAACTAAAATTGCTGGCCATAAACCAAGAGTTTTTAACATCACTCCTGCAGTAATTATTGGAAAAATAACGTCTCCACCACCAAGAATTGCTATATTAACTTTAATTTTCTTTTTCTTTAATTCTGATTTCTTTAGTTTCTTCTTTAGTTTCTTCATTTTTTGCCTTTGTTGTTTTGAAAGATAAGGGACAAAAAATCCAGAGAAAATCTTTAGTGTATTCATTTGATATTTGGCCATTTTCTGCATAATCTTTGATTTCCAAACAGCCCACATATCGTAAAGTGAGATTAAAACCAAAAGAGCTATTGTTGTCCAAATATTTAATAAAGGCACGAAAATAGCAGCAATACCAGGATAAATCAATAATTCTGTGAAATTATGCACAATGACATTTCTCTTAAAAACTTTAATTAAGGCAAGAGGTATGGCTAAAGCTAAAACGAGCAAGGATGTATATTGAAATTTGGGGATAAAAGAAGTAAAAGAAATACCCAAAGCAATTACTATTACAACTAAGAACCAAATTTTCAAAACAAACTCTATCTTAAATTTAGTTAATAAAAAGAATAAAACTATTGCAATAATAAATGCCATTATAATTGAAGGAAAAATTGCATAGAAATCTTTATCTTCTTGTATTCCGGGTGGATTCATGCCATAAGGTAAGTCATTGTCTTCTTGTGAATAATGGTCAACAACATAAAGTCCAATAAATTGTGTGACCAAAAACATTCCTAAAAGAACAAATATTATTGTTGCCTTGTGTTTCATCTTATAAACTCCAAAATTAGGGGAGTTTCTAACCAAGATTTACTAGAAGGATTCCCCAACCAGCCATGAACTAAATAAACTTTTTTCATAGGATTTATAATAGAAACAGGTTTTTAAATTATTTCAACCGCAAAGTTTCCAATGTTCTTGGAACATTTGTTTCAACTCTATTAAGCTTGTAAAGTGCTGAAGATAAATCAAGTTCTTTTGAGACCTCTCCGTGATTTACAACAATTCTTTTTGGTTTTGGCCTCATATTATTAAAGAAAGAAGTTAATTCGTTTCTTCCCGCGTGAGCACTAAATCCTCTTATCGTGTAAATTTCTAAATTTATTTCTACTCTTTCTTCTTTTCCTTCTACAATCATAATTGTTTCTTTTGCTCCTTCTTGAACTTGTCTACCTAATGAACCAACTCCTTGATAACATACAAAAATAAGTGAATTCTTTTTGTTGCCTGCAAATTCTTTGAAATATTCTACTGATGCACCTCCAACAAGCATACCTGAAGTTGCTAAAACAATACAAGGCCCTCCTTCAACTACTTCTTTTCTTTCTTGGGGTGAACCAACCCTTGAAAAAGTTTCTGAAGTAAAAGGATTTTTATCTTGAAAAATTTCTGAACGAACTCTTGAACTTAAAAAATCAGGATAAGCAGTGTGAATAGCATTAATATCCCAAATCATACCATCAATATAAACAGGAACTTTTTCTAATTTTCCAGATTTCATTGCATCTTCTAAAACAAGCATGGTTTCTTGAGCTCGACCCAAACCTAATTCTGGGATTAAAACTTTTCCCTTTCTTTTAATTGTTTTATTAATCGCTTCTATTAGTTCTTCTTCTGATTTTTGTCTTGGAGGTAAAATATCGTGCTTTGAGCCATAAGTTGATTCTGTTACAACTGTTTCAGCTCTTGGAAAAGTATTTATGGCAGGATCTAATAATCTTGATTTTTCATATTTAAAATCTCCAGAATAAACCAAATTATGTGCTCCATTGCCAATATTCAAATGAACCAAAGAACTTCCTAGACAATGTCCTGCATTGTAAAAAGTTAATCTTACATCTGGTGTAACATCAGTAACTTCATTATTATTTAAACAAACACTATGTTTTACCATTTCTATTACATTTTTTGAACTAAATAGTGGAGCAACTGCTTGTTTATAAGAAACACCAATAAAATCTAATGCCATCAAGGCTGCAATATCTCTTGTGGGGGTAGTCATGTAAACAGGTCCCTTATATCCCATTTTATATAAATAAGGTAATAATCCAACATGATCTAAGTGTGCATGACTTATAATTACAGCATCTAACTGAGAAATATCAAATTCAGGAATATTAAAATAAGGGAATTTATCTTGTCCTGAAGAAGCAACATCAACCCCACAATCTAATAGGACTTTTGAATTAGGTGTTTGTAATAATAAACAACTTCTTCCTACTTGTCTTGCCCCACCTAAAAAAGTTAATCTAACCCAGACATCTGATTTTTCAGGATTCCATTCTTTATAGATTTTTTTTCCAATATCATTTAGAAATTTTCTTCTATAAGTGTTGTTTGCATAAAGAACACTTCGAACATTCTCTGTAATTTGACTTTTAATTGCTGCGCTTCTTTGTACTTGAGGTGTCCAAAGAGTTGTTACTCTTATTTCATTTAAAATTGAACCTTGTTTTCCAATAACTAAACCAGGTTTTTTTGCTTCAATAATAACAATACTTCTATAGGTATCAAAAATAATGTTTGTTAATCCAGCTTCTTTAGGAACAATTTTTTTTATTTGGGCTTCAACAGTGCTTTTATCTGGAAGAATTTTTGAATCGGCTCTTAATTCAATTCTTTTTTTAATATCATTTACAATTTCTTTGATTTTTGGCTCTCCTTCTTTGAAAAAGAGTTCATTATCTGTATAGAGAACTATGTTTGCGCCTTCAAAATTCGCTTCTTTAATTTTTCCGTGTAATCTCTCAGTTATATTCTTTAGAATTTCCATTTTTTTATCTCCTGATCTCGCTCGGATTTTTCAAGTTTGACCCAGTAATCATATCTCGCGAAATCACTCGACCTCTTAGGTTAAAATTTATTCTTTTGAGTCTTTATATTCAGGAACTATTTCTTGTTCAACTGCTTTCTTAATTCCATCTTTTGTGATTGTGAAAATATCTATGCCATAACCTGAACCAGTATCTCTTTGTGTTGAAGATTTTAAAGCTTCTTTTGCTAATTCAATCCCTTCTTTTATTGTTAAATCTTTTTTATATTGTCTTTCTAAAAGACCTAAAACATATGGCATTCCTGAACCTGTACTTGCATCATAATCTTTAACTTCACTTATTGTTCCATCTGCTCCTACTGTATATAATTTAGAAGAACCATCCTCATCAAAACCTCCCACTAAAGTTCCAACAATTGCAGGAATCATCGAAGGTTGTCTTATTTGAGAATATGAAATTGTTGCAAGTAAATTCGCAGATTGTTTTACTGTTGGTCTTGATTTAGATTTAAGTTCTTTTAATTTTAATTCTGCAGGCATAATCTTCAAAAGTCTTTGGGCATCTGAAACCCCTCCACAAACAGAAATAAGAAGATAGTCATTTATTTTATATGTTTTAGGAAAATTTTTACTATGAACAATGCTTTGTCCAAGAGTAACTTGCCTATCAGAAGCCATTACAACTCCGTCTTTACATACAATTCCTAGTATTGTAGTTCCTGTTTTTAATATTGAACTTTTTAATTCTTGATCCATTTTATTTTGATAGAATCA
>CAZWIB010000005.1:0-4063 GCA_964634225.1 Candidatus Woesearchaeota archaeon | reverse complement strand
CTACCACGAAATCACTCAACAATACTTTTTCCATCTTCTTTCTTAAATTTAATTACATTTTCAACAAAATTTTCAATTTTTTGTTCGTGACTCACAATAATTAATTGGTCAACATTTAATTGTTCAAAGACATTTCTCATTTTATCCAATTGTTGTTCAGAAAAACCATCTGTTGGTTCATCTAAAATCATAAATCCTTTTGTTTTAATCTTACTCAAAAGAGAATTAATAACTTGATTCAGTGCAAGTCGATAGGCTAATGCAATTGCCGTTCTTTCACCTCCAGATAAATGAGCATAATCAAGTAGATAATCTTGAAATTCAACTACTGGAGTAAAATTATTATCTAATGTAACATTAAAACTTTCAGAAACCAACATTGAAAACCATTCTGAAAAAAGTTTTGAAAATTCTGATTTAAGTTTATTCATAACATTTTTTTCAATATTTGATATAGCCGGAATAAATTGTTTAGAAATCCATGCCTCTAAATCAGCCAAGTAATTTAATTTATTTTTAATTTCTTCAGTTTGTTTGATTCTTTCTTTAAATTCATCAATTTGTTTAGAAAAAAGTTCTACTTCCATTTTTAATTCTGCTATCTTAATTTCAGTTATTTTTTCTTGTTTCAAAGTTTCATCTAAATGTTTTTGCTTTTCTTCAAATAAATTATCAAATTTATTTAATTTTAAAACAGATGATTTCAAAATATCTATCTGTTTATTTAGAAGTTCTATATCTTTAGTTAAAAGCATATTTGATTTTTCAATATCATAAATTCTTTTTTGTTTTTCTTGGGCTCCCTGCAATTTTATTTTTAAAATATTTAATTCCTGTATTCTTTTTTCTTTTAGTGATATTTGATTATGCATTTCGTTTATCTTTTCCGAGGTTTTTGTTTTTTGTAAACTTAATTCATCAATTTGCTGAACATTTTGAGACGTGTTTAAATTTATTTTATCTAAAACATTTGTTTTGTAGGTTAGATTAACATCTTGTAAACAAGTTGGACAAACCTCTATGTGCTTTAATTTTTCTCTTATTGCTTCATTTTCTTGATTCTTAAGATTTAATGAAGTCATTTTACTTGTGATTTCTAATATATTATTTTCCAATTCTTTTTTTCTTTTCTTAATTAAATCTATTTCTTGTTCTGTTTGATTAATTTTTGATTCATCAAAAGAGATATTTTCTAATTTAGATATTTGTAATTTTAACTGTGAAATAAGTTTTTTATTATCCAATATAGAAGAATTTTTTGTTGATACCATAATCTTTGTTTTTTCAATTTCCTGTTGAAGTTTTAATTTTTCTTCTCTTTGTTTAGAAACATTATGCAATTCTTCTTGGGCTTTTTCCCTTGCATTAATTTTTATTAAAAGTTCGCCTTTAATAACAGAAAGATTTTGATTTTTTGATTTAAGTTCTTCTTCTTTTGAAATAACATTTAATTTATCTTGCTCCAAAGTTGCAGTCATTCCTTCTTTAACTCTCCTTTCTTCTCTGATTTTTGAAATAAGGGTTGAAGTATTTTCAATAATTTTTTTATATTTATCAATTCCAAAAATATGCCTAAGAGTATTTATTCTTGTTTCAGAATCTTGTAAAATAATTTGTTTCATTTCTTCTTGGGGGGTATACACTGTAAATTTGTAAAGGATATTTTGTTTTTTAGAAAATTCCTTTGGATAATTTAATAATTCCAAAACTTTGTTTTTTAATTCTGTTACTGAACTTTCTTGTTTATTTCCATCTATAGTTATTGCTGCATAATCTTGTGAAATTGTTTTTCCTTTTTTTAATGTTCTTTCAATTAAGATATTTTGTCCATCACTTTCAAATTCAATTGAAACTCCACCTTGATCTTCACCATTTCTTAAAAGAGCGGAACCTTTCTGTCCTGGTTGCAAGCCAAATAATGCAAATTCAATTGCTAAAAGAATTGAAGTCTTACCAGAACCAATATCTCCTGATAATAATACAGATCCATTTTTGAATTCTATTTCCTGCTTTTCATAACTTCTTATGTTATTTAATGAAAGTTTTTTTAATATCATTTAAAACTTTAAAATCCTCCTTGTTTCTCCAATTAAACGGTTTTTGAAACTTTCTGATGTTTCTCCTTCTTGTTTTTCGATTGAAAGAACATTCATTAATTCATCAATTAAAGAATTAAGATCAGAAGGATTTTGTTCTGAATAAATTTTAATTATTTCTTTTTCAATATCTTCATCATCTTTTATTTCAACATCTAATTCGAGTTCTTTTGTTTTCAAATCATAAGTATTTTTTAATAAGAAATATGCTCCTTTTTCTCTTACAAATTCTTCAATCTGGGGGAATTTAATATCTGAATTCTTTCCACGTTTTAGTTCGCCTTTAATCCTTAACAAAATAACTTTATCTTGTAAATTTCTTTTTCCTAATTCTTCAATTATTTTTTCTGTTGCAATTAATCCATCATCAAATTCCAATTTAAGGTGTTCTATTTCTTTTGTAGGTATTTTAACAAATTGTATTTGATCTGTAGAATCTGTATCCACAATTACAAAACTTCCTTGTTTTAAATCTTCAAGTTCCTTAAAATTATTTGGAAATACCGGGCCTGGATAAACAAATCTTTTTTCATTATATAATACATGGATATGTCCCATTGCATAATAATCTGCAAGAGGGAGTTTTTCAGATTCTAAAGAATCTATCGGTAAGGTTCCTGCCACTTTATCTATTGTTGTGTGCAACATAAAAATCTTAAACATTCCTGGTGAGTCATTTAACTTTACTTTTCTTAGATCTGGTACTTCCAAACCCGATTTTTTTCCAGGATAACCATAAAGAGCAATATTTTTGTGAATATGTGGATTTAAGATTATTTGATCTTCTTTTTGTTCCGCATTAAAAACATTTTTACAAAAACCTGCTTTTTCTAAAACATCTAAAAATGTTTTTCCTGAAACAGAATAATCATGTGAACCCGCAATAATAAAACAAGGAATTCCTGCATCTTTTAGTTTTTTGAATTGTGCAAAAGTTTCTTTTAAAATTTCTATTGGAGGATAAGCAGAATCAAATAAATCTCCTGCAAAAAGAACAAAATCTAATTTTGAATTTATGCAAATATCTATTGTTTTTTTGAAAGATTCAAAATTTAAGTCCTGCATTGGCTGTTGCTTCCAACCTCCTAAATGTACATCAGCTATATGGGCAAATTTTACCATTTTCTCTTTTATAGAATTAAGATTTAGTTAAGTATTTAAGAATAATTGTGTTTTATCTCATTTAATTATGTTGTAATTATTAAATTAATACACAACAATAATCTTTAAAAAGGAAAAGAATTTAGAAGAAATATGAGTTTACTTCAAAAAATAGGATTAAGTATTGGAATTGTATTAGGAGGTATTTCTTATGCCAATGCTCAAGAAAATCAAGAAATTCCAAAAGATACTGCAATTGTTGAATATAATCAAGACACGCTTCGTACGACAAGATATGAAGCAAATGTTATTACAAAACAAAGATTTGATCCTTTAACTATCAAAATTAAAGATGGAGAAAAAGTTCTTGAAAGTAGAATCAATTTAGCATGGCAAAAAATAACAGAATACGATGAAGGTTTTAAAAATCCGTTAGTAGAAAGAGAAGTAGAGTGGAAATATGGCGCAAAACGAGCTACTAAACCATCAAATGCTCCTAAAAATTTTGAAAATAGAATTGATGTTATTAAATCCGTAAAATATGAGGCAAACACAGATTATGAATATGATGAATCTGGAAGACCAATTAAAATTGAAAAAGGTGAAAACAATGAAAGAACAGGACAAATAAAAACTATAGAACATTTTGAATATCCTGGTGAGCAACCACTAAAATGGATAGAGAAGGACCCTAATATTAATGGTGTTTTAGATGTTGAAGAGGGTGAAAAAATGTATATGTTGAAAGGTGGAGATTGGAAAGATACTGAAAATTGGAAAGATATTACTCCAGAAGTAAAAGAAGTTAAGGAAGAAAAGAAATAATTTTATTTAACTTCCCAAACATAAATTTCTTCCATAAATAA
>CAZWIB010000004.1:26559-33616 GCA_964634225.1 Candidatus Woesearchaeota archaeon | reverse complement strand
GAATGAAATTTCAAGAACATAGAATTGGTTCTGGAAAATATTTTGTTTATGGAATGCCTTCTAAAAAAATCAATGAAATTATCAATGAAATTAAAAATAACGAATTTATTGAAAAATTGGGAGTTCATATTCATAGAAAATCTCAAAACACAAGTGAATGGGGGATTAAAGAAGAATTAATTGATTCTTTAACTGAAGATTCTTTAAAGAGAATTAATTTTTTGAACTTGGGAGGGGGTCTGCCTACAAAATACAGAAGTTATACTTTGGATGTTCTTAATTATATTTTTAATAAACTAAAAGATGCAAAAGAATTTTTAAAAGAAAAACATATTGAAACATATATTGAACCTGGAAGATTCTTGGCTGCTCCTTGTGTAAAACTTGAAACAGAAATAATTCAAATACAAGGGAATAATATTGTTATTGATACTACTATTTATAATTGTGCTTTAGATACTTTTTTAACAGGAACTAAAATGTTAGTTGAAAATGAGTTAGATGAAGGAAAAGATTATTTGATTAAAGGAAATTCTCCTACAAGGGATGATATTTTTAGATATAAAATTAAATTGATAAATCCAAAAGTTGGAGATAAGATAGTTTTTTTAAATGCTGGAGCCTATAATTATACCACTGACTTTTTTGGTTATAAGAAGTTGGAGACTGAAATATGTTAACTGAAAAACAAATAAAAGAGATAAAAGAACATTTGAGTAATGCACAAAATCCTTTATTCTTTTTTGATAATGATCAAGATGGATTGTGTAGTTTTCTTTTATTGCAAAGATACATTGAAAGAGGCAAGGGATTTCCTATAAAAACTGCCCCTTTAGATAAGAATTATATTAGAAAAATCAATGAATTAAATCCTGATTATCTCTTTATTTTAGATGTTCCAACAGTTTCAAATGAATTTTTTGAAGAAATAAAAAAAATAAATTTGCCTGTAGTTTGGATTGACCATCATGATACAGCTAAAGATAAAAAACCAAATTTTGTTAATTATTATAATCCTTTTTTAGAAAAAGGAATAGATAAAAGTAATTCTTCTACAACTTATTTATGTTATGAAGTTACTAAAAAAAGAGAAGATTTGTGGCTGGCTATTGTAGGGTCTATTGCTGATAAATTCATTCCTCCTGTTTATGAAGATTTTAAAAAATTATATCCTGATTTAGCACTTGATTCTGAAGAAGCATTTGATATTTTTTATAATTCAGAGATTGGAACAATTTCTCAAATTTTAGGACATGGTTTAAAAGATAAGACTACAAATGTGATTAAAATGATTAAATTTTTAATGAAAGTTAAAACTCCTTATGAAGTTTTGGAAGAATCTCCAAAGAATAAAGAAATGCATGAAAGATTTAAAGAAATTGATAAGAAACTTAAGAAACTTTTAGAGAAAGCAGAATCAAAAGCTAATCTTCTTGACAAATTAGTTTTTTTTGAATATGGTGGAAGTACAAGTATGAGTTCTGAAGTTTCTAATAGGTTAAGATATATGTATCCCGGAAAAATAATTTTTGTAGCCTATCTTTCTGAAGGATTTGTTAATATTTCTATGAGGGGAGAAAATGTTAAACCTATTTTAGAAAAAGCTTTGAAATATTTTGATAATGCTAAAGGAGGGGGGCATGAAAATGCTGTAGGAGCAAAAATTATGAGGGAAGATTTAGATAGATTTAAGGAGAAAATTAAGGAGTTTGTGAAATAACTTTTACCACTTTATGTAAGTTAATAGACGGGGGAAAGCTATAAAAAGAGATATTTCTTTTTTTGGACATGGAAAGAAGACTAAGTGACATGTCTTGTTGGAAGATTAACTTAGTCTATACTAAAATCAAACAACTCTCAATTTAATTCAAATTTTTGATCTGGATTAAGTTGAAGGGAAGATAGTTCTGGTTCAGATCAGGGAGAGGAGATGTTGAGGGGTAGTGTAAACTGAAATGGCAGAAAAAACCAAAATGGCAGAAAAGGAAGCAGTAGAAAGAGAATTGAGCAGTCTTTTAGAGTTCACTTTGCGACTTGAAGATGAACTTAATTCAGTTGTAGCTAATTAAAAAATAAAAAAGACTAGTTTTTCTATTATATATTATGTCATATCTCTAATAACTTTTTGAGAAATAAATTTCAACTTTTGCAGGCTTTCCACATTGAGGACATTTTCCAGAAACTTTTTTTGAATCTAAAGGTATGCATCTTGATGAGGCTCCACCTGTTTTGTCTTTTATGTTATCTTCGCAATCTGTTTCTCCACACCAAATTGTTTTTACAATTTTTTTATCTTTTATTACTTTTTCAAATTCTTTCCAATTTTTAACTTCAACAATGCTTGAATCTAAAAATTCTTTTGCTTTTTTGAATAATTCATTTTGAATATCATCTAAAATTTTTGGAATTTTTGTTTTAAGATCTTTTATTTTGATTTGAATTTTTTCCCCTGTGTTTCGTTTTACAATTGTTGCTGATTTTTTTTCTAAATCTTTTGGACCAATTTCAATTCTTAGAGGCACACCTTTCATTTCATATTCTGAAAACTTATATCCTGGAGAATATTCTTCGGAATCATCTAAAATTGGATTTAACTTAGAAAGTGATTTAAAAATTTCTTTTGTTACTTTAATTGTTTTATCTTTTGTTTTATCAAATAATATTGGAATTATTACTATTTTATTTTTTGCAATTTTTGGTGGAAGAACTAAACCTTTATCATCCGAGTGGGTCATTACTGTTGCACCTATTAATCTTGTTGATAACCCCCAAGAATTTTGCCATGGAAGATGTTTTTTTTCATCCTTTCCTAAAAAAGATATACCAAAAGCTTTTGCAAAGCCTTGCCCTAAATTATGTGATGTTCCACATTGTAATGCTTTTCCATCCGGCATAAATGCTTCAATTGTTAAAGTATATTTTGCTCCCGCAAATTTTTCTTTTTCTGTTTTTGTTCCAATTAAAATTGGTAAAGCTAAAACATCTTCACAGAGTTTTTTATAGAGTTTTATATATTGTAATGTTTCTTTATCACATTCTTTTTCTGTTTCATATACACAATGGCCTTCTTGCCATAAGAATTCTCTTGATCTTAACAGAAGTTTTGTTGCTTGAGTTTCCCATCTAACTACATTACACCACTGATTTATTCTTAGTGGAAGATCTTTATATGATCTAATCCATCTTGAATAAGAATCATACATAATTGTTTCTGATGTTGGACGAATTGCAAGTCTTTCTCCATCTTTTGTTAGTTCTTTATCTATCCATGCTACTTCGGGGCTAAATCCTTTTGCATGTTTTGATTCTTTTTTGAAAAATGATTCTGGAATAAATAAAGGAAAGTAAGCATTTTCACAATTTGTTTTTTCTATAATATTTTTATTGAACCAATCTTGAATTGTTTGCCAAACGAAATAACCTCTAGGTCTTATTACCATGGTTCCTTTGACTTGTGAAAATTCTGCGAGTTCAGCTTTCAGACAAATTTCTTCATACCACTTTGCTATATTTTCCTCTTTTTTTACTGTTATCCCCTTATCCTTTTTTGACATAGTATTGTCAAAATCTTAAACTATAAAAAGGTTTTTTATTTTGTAATTATATTGGGCCCATAGTTTAACGGATAGAATAACAGGTTTCGGCCCTGTTGATCGAGGTTCGATTCCTCGTGGGCTCGTTTTTAAAAGATGGTGGAAACAAATAATAAAAAGTTTTTTACAGGTCTTGCAATTTTGATTGGAACAATCATAGGTGCGGGAATTTTAGGAATTCCTTCTGTTGCTGCAAAATCAGGATTAATTGTGGGAATTGGATATATTATCTTACTTGGCCTGATTATTCTTTTAGTGAATCTTTATCTTGGAGAAGTAATACTTAGGACTAAAGAGAAACGTCATTTGCCCGGATATGCTAAAAAATATCTTGGAAAAAATGGAAGATTTCTTATGAATTTTGCTGTAATTTTTGCTGTTTATTCAGCCATTGTTGCTTATTCATTGGGGGTTGGAGAAAGTTTTAGTTTTTTATTTTTTGGAAATTCTAGTTATTCTATTTTAATTGGTTTGGCATTTGCATTAATTATGTCTTTTTTAATATGGCGTGGATTAAAAGCCCTTAGAAAATATGAAAAGTTAGGTGTTGGAATCATTTTAGGTTTATTAGTTTTAATAGTCATATTCTTTGCTAATAAAATTTCTATTAGTAATTTATCTGGATTTAATCCAAACTTCTTGTTTTTGCCATTTGGAGTTGTTTTATTTGCTTTTCTTTCATTTACTGCTCTTCCTGAGGTTAGTTTTACTTTAGGAAAAAATAAAAAATCTATGAAGAAAGTTTTGATTTGGGGATTTTTAGTTTCTATTATATTTTATATTTTATTTGCATTTATTATTGTGGGATTTAAAGGTTCAGAAACACCTGAAATTGCTACACTTGCTTTTGGGCCTTTTTTTGTTATTCTTGGAATTTTAACCATGTTTACTTCTTATCTTGCTCTAGGGAATGCTTTACAAGATCATTTTAAATTTGATTCTCGTTATAAGAAAAAGAAAGCTTGGTTTTTAACAGCAATAATTCCTACTTTGATTTATTTGTTTATTAAATTATTTACATTTTTTTCATTTACAAAAATTCTTTCTATTGGGGGGGTGGTTTCTGGAGGGTTAATTGGAGCATTGATTTTATTAATGATTATTAAGGCCAAGATAAAAGGAAATAGAAAACCAGAATATTCAATTCCAGTTAATCGTTTTATTGTTGGATTTTTAATTTTAATTTTCCTTCTTGGAGTTTTGAGAGAGATTTTTGTCGCATTAAGATAATTGTAACTTTGGCAATGATAACAATCGAAGCTTTTATAAATAGAAAAAATTTCCGTACTCCTTATGACAAATAAAATATTAACTTGGGGCCTAGCAACATTAGTTTCCCTTACTAATCTTACTTGTAATGTTTATAAACCAAATATTTTAGGAAGATCTTATAAGATTGATTTAAATGGGGATGATAATCCAGAGGTAGTTTTATTTGATCCAAATAAAAAAGGATATAATATAGATGTTTCATATAGCCTTAATAAAAATTCTAAAAAACCTTGGATAAGATCTATATCTTCTTTTAATAAAACTTTTATCCCTGAAAAAGCCTCCTTTTATGATTGGGATAAGGACGGGGATTTAGATTTATTTTTAGAAAAGGGAAATAAAATTCTTTATTGTGAAAATGCTCCTCAGGGATGGTTTTCTCCAAAACATAAAAAAATAAAAAGTATAGATTTGCTCGATTTACATCAACCCCTTGAAGAAGTTATAAAGATTTAACCAACATCTTTTTAACTTATTCATTCTATTTAGTTATATGAAATCAAATGCTAAGGCAGGTGATAAAGTTGAAGTTCATTTGACTAAAACAATTTATGAAGGGATTTTGTTAGAAAGTCCTGAGACAGGAATTATTCTTTTGAAATTAGGAACTGGTTATAATATTGGTTTTAATAAAAAAGATGTTTTAGAGATAAAAGTTTTGAAAAAAGCAAGTTTGAAAGATGAAAAGATTGAAATTAAAAAATCAGACAAACCGAATATTGCTGTGATTATTACTGGTGGAACAATTGCTTCTAAATATGATTCTAGAACTGGTGCAGTAAAATGGTTAGATAATCCTGAGAATTTGTTTAAATTTTATCCTGAATTATTTGATGTTGTAAATGTTGCAAAAGTTGAAGTTCCATTTATGAAAGGTTCAGAAAATATGGATTTCAAGGATTGGAAAAAGATTGCAAAAGTTGCTGAGAAATATTTAAATGACTCTAATATCCAAGGGATTATTGTAACACATGGTACAGATACTTTACATTATACTTCTGCTGCTTTGAGTTTCTTTTTGAGAGATTTGAATAAACCAGTCGTTTTAACTTACTCACAGAGAAGCATTGATCGTGCTTCAAGTGATGCTAATTTGAATTTAAAATGTGCTGCCTTGGCTGCCATCTCTGATATTGCAGAAGTGATGATTGTGGGGCATGCTTCAGAAAATGATGATTATTGTTATGCTATGCCTGGAACAAAAGTTAAGAAAATGCATTCTTCAAGAAGAGATGCATTTAAAACCATTAATGACAAACCATTGGCTAAAATATATTTTGATAGAATTGAAATAATTTCTGATTATAATTTAAGAAACAAGAAAAAAGTAAAAGTTGATTCTAATTTTGAAGAGAAAGTAGCCCTTCTGAAATTTTATCCTGGACAAGATCCGGGAATTTTAGATTATTATGTTAAAAATAAGTATAAAGGAATTATTCTTGAGATGACTGGTTTAGGTCATGTTGCAACAAAAGAATCTAATAATAGTTGGATTAAAAAATTAAAAGAAGTTATTGATAAAGGAATTGTTGTTTGTGGTGCTGCTCAGACAATTTATGGAAGATTAGATCCTTTGGTTTATTCTACTGGAAGAGAATTAATGGATACCGGGATTATTTACTTAGAAGATATGTTAAGTGAAACTGCTTTGGTTAAATTAGGTTGGGTTTTGGGACATGATTGGGATGTTAAAGAAAAAATGTTAGAAAATATTTCTGGTGAGTTAAATAATAGATTGGAAGAATAATTATTTCTTCTTTTTTACCATATGGGTTTCAATTCTGTTCAACTGTTCTTTCATTACTTGTATTTCTCTTTCTGCTTTTCTATTTACTGCATAATCATATTCTGCTCTTTGTCTATCTTTGTCTCCTGTTCTATTCTGACTCATTAAGATTATTGGAGCCTGTATTGCCGCAACACAAGATAAAACTAAGTTTAATAAGATAAAGGGTTTTGGATCCCACGTTTTTCCAAAAACTATCCAAGAGGTATTTACTATCATCCAAATTAATATTAATAATATAAAAGTAATTATAAATGCCCAACTACCGGCCCATTTAGTTATTTTATCTGCCGCTTTTTGTCCAAAAGTTCTTTGATTTAATAATAGTGGATGACTTTTTGATTTATTGTTTTTTTTCACTTCTTTTTTCATAATTTTTAATGGAATTTTTTAGTTATAAATTTAT
>CAZWIB010000004.1:21582-26459 GCA_964634225.1 Candidatus Woesearchaeota archaeon | reverse complement strand
TTTTTTCACTTCTTTTTTCATAATTTTTAATGGAATTTTTTAGTTATAAATTTATGTAGTATTTGTTTTGCGACTATTCAATAGTTACAAATTATAAAGATTTAAATAAAGAATTGACACCCATTAGGAAAAAAACAAATAAATGAACTTATAAGTGATTCTGAAGTAAGTGAAATTCAAAAATATATTTTAGAAAATTTTTATAATAGTATTCCGCTCTATAAAAAGAAAGGATTTTTAATTTAACCTTAAACTTTAATAAACCTTTTTTCTTTTCTTAGTTTATGTTGGATTATAAGAAATTAAAATTTAAAAGTGGTTTGGAAATTCATCAGCAATTAGATACTAATAAATTATTTTGTAATTGCCCTTCTATTTTGAGAAGTGATGAACCTAATTTTAAAGTTCATAGAAAATTGCATGCTGTTGCAGGAGAATCAGGAGAAGTAGATGTTGCTGCACAATATCAAGCATCTTTAGGAAAAGAATTTATTTATCAAGGATATGATACAACTTGTTTAGTTGAATTAGATGAAGAACCACCGCATGAAATTAATCAAGAGGCTTTGAAAGTTGCTTTACAAATCGCCCTTCTATTAAACTGTAAAATAATTCCATTAACACAAATTATGAGAAAAACAGTTATTGATGGTTCTAATACTTCTGGTTTTCAGAGAACAGTTTTAATTGCACGGGATGGTTATATTGAAACTTCTTCTGGAAGAGTTGGGATTGATACTCTTTGTTTGGAAGAAGATTCTGCTAGAAAAGTTAGTGCAGATGATAAAAAAGTCGTCTATAAATTAGATAGATTGGGAATACCTTTAATAGAAATTGCAACTGCTCCTGATATTAAATCTGCTGAACAAGCTAAGGAAGTTGCTTTACATCTTGGTGATGTTTTGAGAAGTTGTAAAGTTAAAAGGGGTATTGGAACAATTAGACAAGATGTTAATATTTCTATTCGTAATGAAAATAGAGTTGAATTAAAAGGTGTTCAAGATATGAAAATGTTTATTAAAGTTGTTGAAAATGAAGTTAAGAGACAATTGAAATTGTCTGATTCCAAGAAACCTACTGGAGCAGAAGTTAGAAATACTTTGCCAAGTGGAAACACAGAATTTATTAGACCTATGCCTGGTGCAGACAGAATGTACCCTGAAACAGATGTACCTTTATTGAAGATTTCAAGAAATTTAATTAATGAAGTTAAAAAGAATCTTCCTAAATTGAAAAGTGAGGTTGAAGAAGAATTGAAGAAAACTAATCTAAGTCAAGAGATGATTAAATTGTTGTTAAAACAAAATAAAGTTGAAGATTTTAGAAATTTATTAGAAATTTATGGGAATGCTAATTTTATTGCTAAAATGATTTTACTTTTTCCAAAAGAAATTGCTAGTAAGAAAGGAAAAAATTTGAATAGGGTAGAAAAACTAATATCTGATTATTATGGGGATATTTTAATTGCTTTGAATAAGAAAAAAATTTCAGAAGCAGATGTTAAGGAGGTTTTAATGAAACTTGTTTCTGGTGAGAGTTTTGAAGATGCAATTAAATTCGAAAAAATAGATGTTAAAGATATTGAAGAAAAGATTAGAGCATTAATTAAGAAAAAACCAGGACTACACATAAATGCTTATATGGGTTTAGTGATGAAGGAATTTAAAGGAATTAGCGGTAAAGAGGCGATGGAAATAATTAAAAAATTTGTTGAATAAAATTAAACCACTAAATTAATAAATCAACTTATTCTTTAGAAAATATGCTTAGAACACATAATTTAGGAGAGGTTAATGAGAAGCTTGTTGGAAAAAAGGTAAAACTTTGTGCATGGGTAGATTCAATTCGAATTTTAAAGTCAGTTATTTTTATTGTGCTTAGAGATAGATATGGGAAGGTTCAGGCAATTATTTCAAATAAGAGTGGTTCTTTTGATGATGCTAAGAAATTAACAGCAGAATCTTGTATTAAAATTGAGGGGGGAGTTAAGGCTAGGCCAAAAGGGCAGGAAAATAAAGATATGTATTCTGGAAAAGTTGAAATTGAAATTAAAAAATTAGAAATTTTTAATTTGTCTCCAAGATTGCCTTTTGAATTTGGTGCTGAGACTTCTGAAGAAACTAGATTGAAAAGTAGGTTTTTGGATTTGAGAAGTGAGAGAATGCAAAAGAATATCTTAATGAGAAGTAAAACTATTAATGCTATTTTGGAATTTTTTAATGAAGAGAAATTTACTTATTTTGAGACACCTGTTTTAGCAAAGTCTACTCCAGAGGGTGCTAGAGATTATCTTGTTCCTTCGAGAAATTATCCTGGAGAGTTTTATGCTCTTCCGCAAAGTCCGCAATTATTTAAACAACTTTCTCAGATTGCAGGTTTTGATAAATATGTTCAGCTTGCAAGGTGTTTTAGAGATGAGGATTTAAGAAAAGATAGACAACCTGAGTTTACTCAAGTTGATGTTGAAATGAGTTTTGTTGAACAGGATGATATTATTGATTTAACTGAGAGAATGATGAAATATGTTTTTAAAAAGGTTTTAGATGTTGGTTTGAAAATTCCTTTTAAGAGAATTTCTTATGATGAATCAATGAAAAAATATGGAAGAGATGCTCCTGATTTAAGAAAGAAAGATGATGAATTTGCTTTTTGTTGGGTTGTTGATTTTCCTGCTTTTGAAAAAGATGGGAAGAGATATAAAGCAGTGCATCATCCGTTTACCTTGCCTGTTTCTGGAAAAAACAAATTAGATTTTAGTGAGAAATCCAAATCTTATGCTTATGATATTGTTTTGAATGGTTCTGAGATTGGGGGAGGTTCTATTAGAATTCATGATTCAGAAGTTCAGGCAAAAGTTTTTGATATCTTGAAAATTTCAAAAAAGGAAGCTGAAAATAAATTTGGATTTTTGTTAAATGCTTTGAAGTTTGGTGCTCCGCCTCACGGGGGAATTGCACTTGGTTTAGACAGAATGATTCAGTTAATGCTGAGAGAGGAAAATATTAGGGAAGTTATCCCTTTTCCTAAAAATAAAGAATCAAAAGAAGTTATGCTTGATGCTCCTTCGGAAGTTTCAAAAGACCAATTAAAAGATTTAGGACTTAGTACAATTAAGAAAAAATGAAATTTTTATCAAGAAAACTGAAAATAGGAAATTTTCGTATAATTAAAATAAAATGGTAAATTTTATTTCAATAAAAGAAGCAATGGAAAAGGGAAAGGGAAAAGTAGCTGTGCGTGGTTGGGTTCATAGGGAAAGAGGTTCAAATAAAATGAAGTTTCTTGTTTTGCGAGATACAACTCAAATTATCCAGTGTGTTTTGAAAAGAGAAAAATTTGAAAAACAATGGGATGAGATTGATAAAATAAAAATAGAAAGTTCAATAGAAATTGAGGGAGATATTAAGAAAGATGAAAGAGCTCCTTCTGGGTTTGAGATTTCAGTTTCAAAAATAAATATTGTTCATATTGCAGATGATTTTCCAATCAATAAGGATTTGAATGAGGAGCTTTTAGGAGATAGAAGGCATCTTTGGTTAAGGTCTAGAAAGATGACTGCGATTATGAAAATTAGGTCAACCATTTTGCAGGCAATGAGAGAACACTGGATTAAGAAAGGTTTTTATGAATACCATAGTCCTGAAATTTTAAGTACTGCTGGAGAGGGAGGCTCTACTTTGTTTGAAGTTGATTATTATGGAAAGACTGCTTATCTTTCTCAGACTTGGCAACTTCACGCAGAACCTGCAATTTTTGCTTTGGGTAAAATATTTACAATCCAACCTGCTTTTAGAGCTGAAAAATCAAAAACTTCCAGACATTTATCTGAATTATGGATGGCTGAAATGGAAGTTGCTTGGGCAAAGTTTTCTGAACTTCAAGATGATGCAGAAGAATTAACTAAGGATATTGTTAAGAAAGTTTTGGAGAATAATAAAGAAGATTTGGAAATTTTAGAAAGAAATTTGAAAACTTTGAAAGCAACAATTAAGAAAAAATTTCCTAGAATGACTTACACTGAGGCTTTAAAACTTCTAAAAGAAAAGAAAAAAATGAAGGTTGTTTGGGGCAAGGATTTGAGAACAATTGAAGAAGATAAATTAAGTGAATTATATGACACTCCTATTATGATTACTGATTATCCCAAGATTGTTAAGGCGTTTTATATGAAAGAGTCTCCTGGAACTTTAAAGAAACCTGAAAATAAGAAAACTGTTTTAGGTTTTGATATGATTGGTCCTGAAGGATATGGGGAATTGATTGGAGGTTCTCAGAGAGAAGAGAGATTAGAGATTATTAAAGAAAATTTGAAAAAGGAAGGAGAAGACCTTTCTAAATATGATTTTTATTTTGACACTCGAAGATATGGTTCAATTCCTCACGGAGGATACGGAATGGGTGTTGAAAGAATGATTTCTTGGATTTGTGGTTTAGATACTATTAAAGACGCTATTGCTTTTCCAAGAACTATGACTAGGTTGAATCCTTAATTTTCCCTTTTAAACCTTTCTTAGTTTTTTTCTTAATTTTTCAGTGTAAATGTATCTTTAAAAAAGAAATCGTTTCATAGGATTTTATCTAAATTGGAGGATAACTCTAAGATGGAAGAAGAACATATGGATGAAGATATGGATGATGAGGAAGACTTGTTTGAAGAAGAATAGGTTTTCTTAATTTATTTTTATTTTTTATTTATTTTTTCAAATTAAATTGGAGGATATGAAAATGTGTGAAAAATGTGGAGATGATGAATGCACTGGATGTGGGGAAGATGAAAAGTGTGAAGAATGCGAAGAAAAATCTGAAGATTCAGAATAAGTTAGATTTATAAGTTATTTTAAATTTTTTTATTTATGAAGATATTAGTAATTGGTGAT
>CAZWIB010000004.1:0-21482 GCA_964634225.1 Candidatus Woesearchaeota archaeon | reverse complement strand
ATAACAAAAAATCTTAAAAACCTTCTTTAATTTTCTTTACAAGATGAAAATTGGAAATATTGAATTGAAATGGCTTGGACATTCCGGATTTTTAATTAAGAATTCAAAAATAATTTATATTGATCCCTATAAAATTCCTGAAAATTCTGAAAAAGCCGATTTGATTTTTATAACTCATGGTCATTATGATCATTGTAGTGTTGAAGATATAAATAAAATTGTTCAAGAAGGAACAAAAATAATTATGCCTGCTGATTGCGAGAGTAAAATCGCTAGATTTGATGTTCCAATTAAAATGGAAATTGTTGAACAAGATTATGATTTAGAATTGGGTGAAATTAAAGTTTCTACCATTTCTTCTTATAATGTAGACAAACATTTCCATCCAAAGGAGAGTGGTGGGCTTGGTTATTTAATTAAAATGAATGATGTTTTTATTTATCATGCTGGTGATACTGATTTTATTCCAGAAATGCAAAAATTAACTGGATATAAACAGCAAGGTAGAGAATTTATTGCTTTGCTTCCTGTTGGGGGGAGATTTACAATGACTGCTGAAGAAGCAGCAGAAGCAGCAAAAATTATTAAGCCAACTTTAGCAATTCCAATGCATTATGGTTCTATTGTTGGTTCAGAAGAAGATGCTAAGGAATTTAAAGAACTTTGTGGAGAAAATAATATAAAAGTAGAAATCCTTGAAAAGGGATAATGAAAGTTTTCATTCAAAGAAAAAAAGCAATTCTTTCTAAATTAGATAAATCTTCAATTGGTGAATGGGATGAAAAAATTGTGGAACTTTGTCATAAATTAAATAGATCTAATAATTATTATACAACTTCATCTTGTAGTGGAAGAATTGTTTTAATGATTGATCAAGAGAAAAAAAGTCCTGGATTATTTTTAGCAGTTTCTCATGATTTAATTTCTTTTGATTGGTTGAAGAAAAATTTAGAAAAAATAAAAAACAAAGTTGTTAAATTCAAATGTGAACCTCCAATTCTTCATGTTGCTTGTAAAGATTTAGAAAATGCTTCTAAACTTTTGGAAAAAGCCAAAAAATCGGGGTTAAAACATTCTGGAATAAATGCTCTTGGAAAAAATATTATTCTTGAATTAAATGGTTCAGATAAATTAGAATTTCCAATCATTAAAAGTAAAATTCTTGTTGATGATAATTTTTTGAAGTTAATTGTTAAACAATCCAATGAAAAATTGAAAAAAAGTTGGAAAAATATTTTGAGGTTGCAAAAGAGCATAATGCTAAAGCAATAATGCAAATCAGTACGGTCATTTGCATAAAGTAATCTTTTTATAGGAGTTTTCTTTAAATTAATTAGAGTTTGAAAGGAGGTTTATTATGAATGGCTAAAAATAAAGAAGTTCCAGGTGGTGTAAAAGTAATTTCTGTTTTATACTATATTGGTGCAGTAATAGCAGTAATTGGGGCAATTATGGCTATTGCAGGAGGAACCCTTGTATCAGGTTTTGTAGGTTTAGACGGCCTTGGATTAGGTATGTTTCTTGCAGTAATTATGTTGGCTTTTGCCGTATTAGGTTTTTTCATAGGTAGAGGTTTATGGAAAGCACAAAACTGGGCAAGAGTAGTAGCAATTATTTTCGCTATCTTAGGAGCATTGGGGGCAATTAGTGCAATTGTTGCAGGAGGATATACAAGTATCATTAGTTTAGCAATAAATGGTCTAATTGGAGGTTATCTTCTATTGAGTGAAGACGTAAAGAAGGCTTTTGCTTAATCCTTCTTTTTTTCTTTTTTATTCTTATTTCTTATTCCCACAATTTTTATAAAGAAGTTTTTATTATTTCTTGAATACTCTACTTAGTAGGGGGTGATAGAATTACAAGGAGGTAAAAATAAAAAAAGATGGTATTAGATTTCGCGAAAGAAGCAATAGAGAACGTAGATTCTCACAGTATTAATTTTGATGAATTAAGAGCTGGTAAAGCCAACATTAAAGTTATTGGTTGTGGAGGTATGGGTAGTAATGCTGTAACATGGCTTTTTAATAAAGGAATTAATGGCGCTGCTATTTATGCTGCAAATACAGATGCTCTTCATCTAAGTGTTACTAAAGCAGATGAGAAAATCCTTATTGGTAAGGAATTGACTCGTGGTCTTGGTGCAGGGGGACAACCTCAAACAGGCCGAGAAGCTGCAAAAGAAGCTTTAGTTGATATTAAAAAAGCTGTTGGTCAAGCAGATATGGTCTTTGTGATTGGAGGAATGGGTGGAGGCACAGCTACTGGATGTGCTCCTGTTGTTGCTCAAGTTGCTAAAGAGACTGGAGCTGTAGTTATTGCAGTTGTTACAATGCCTTTTGAATCTGAAAAAGCTAGAATTGATAAAGCTGAATTTGGATTACAAGAACTAAGAGATGTTTCAGATACTTGTATTGTTCTTGATAACAATAGACTTGTAGATATTGCCGGTCAATTACCTATTGAACAAGCGTTTGCTGTTGCAAATGAACTTGTGAGCACTATGATTAAAGGAATTGTTGAGACAATTACTCTTCCTAGTCTAATTAATTTAGATTATGCAGATGTTTCTACAATTATGAGAGATGGTGGTGTTTCAGTAATAGGTATTGGTGAAGCTGATTCGCAAGATAAAGTGAATGAAGCCGTTCGACAAGCCCTTACTCATCCTCTACTTGATGTGGATTACAAAGGTGCTAGTGGAGCATTAATTCATGTTACTTGTGGTCCAGACCTAAAACTTGAAGAGTTTGATGTTATTGGTAGAACCGTTTCAGAAAATCTTAATGCTGAGGCACAAGTTATAATTGGTGCAAGAATTAGTAAAGACTTTACTGGTAAAGTTAGAGTAATTACAATTATGACTGGAGTTAAATCCCCTTATGTATTAGGAAGAGATTCTAATTTAAATACAGAACAAACCCATAAAGAAATGTCTGATTTGGGAATAGAAGTTTTATAACTTTTGAAAGGACTTAATTTTTTTCCTTTCATTCTTTTTTAAGGATGAGGCCATGAATTTATTCATGAGCTTCTTTTTATTTTTTAGAAAATAATCTTTTTTTAGAAGTCATTTTTTTATTTTTATATTTATTAAAATATAATATCCTATCCAAATCTATTTTTTTCGCTCTTTTGTCTTTTGCAATTGGGCTTTCATATCCAATTGGAAAGAAAGCTTCTACATTTATTTTTTCTGGAATTTTTAGAATACGTTTTATTTGATGATCTGTAAAGTGTCCAATCCAGGAAGTTGCGAGTCCTAATTCTTCTAGTTTTAATAAGAAGTTTTGCATTCCTGCTCCTGCTTGTTGTCTTAGATATATATCCCCTCTTTCAGGATATGAATTTAAAGTTTTAACAGGATTTGAGCAAACTACTACAACATATTGCGCATCCGCTATAAAATCTTGCTGAGCAATTTGTGCTAATTCTTGTATCTTTTTTTCATCATCTACAAGAATAAATTTTAAACTAAAGAGATTTCCAGCCATTGGAGTATATCTTGCTGCATCTATGGCTTTAATTATATCTCTCCATTCGGGTTTTTTTCTTGAATATTTTCTTACTGATCTTCTTTGTTTGATTATATCCATATTATTAATTAGAACTAAGTATATTTAAAAGTTTAGAAAAATACGTCCCGGGTAGGATTTGAACCTACGACACCATGGTTAACAGCCATGTGCTCTGCCGGACTGAGCTACCAGGACATAAGAATTTGAATTTTAGTTTGTATTTAAAGTTTATTCTTTAGTCCCAAATCTGAAATTGGTTTGGGTTTACTTCTTTCTAAATGCCCATAAACATTTCCGTGTTTTGCACCCTTTGCTAATAAAATAATTGCTTCTTGGGCATGTTCTATATCTTCTGGATCGCCGATAATCCCCACTTCATGATCTTTTATTTCAAATGAACAATTCGTAATTTGGGAAAGTGTTTTTAGAGTACTTCCCCCTTTTCCAACAATTCTTCCTTTTATTCTTTCTAAATTTTTACTTTTAGTATAATTTTTAAGATTTATTATTTCAAAAGTTAAATCTTCTTTTTTTATTGAAATTGCTGTTGGAAGAGAGAAACCAAAATTTATTGAATCAATAACTTTTTCTGCAATATATTCATCTTCTGAAGATCCTTCAATATAAACCTCCTTACCTCTATTGGTTATTTTTACGTTAAGTTCTTTTTCAAGCTTTTTTTTAGCTTTGATAATTCTTGGGAGTTTATCAGAAATTATTTTTTTCATTGTGTTATTTTTATTTTAATGTTTAAAAATAATGCAACTAAAAATCTTTTAGATTTTTTGCCCTTGGTGAAAAATTTATTTTTCATTAGAATTCCTCTTTTTCTGTTTCTAAATACCCATTTCTTTTTAACCATGCAACTTGGCTGGGATTATATTTTAAAAGAATATCTGCTTTGGTATCATCAAGTTCCCAAGGTTCTACAATTATAATATCATTTGGTCTTAACCATAATCTTCTTCTTAACCTTCCTGGAACTCTTCCGTTTCTTTCTTTTCCATCAAGACAATTCACTTTCATTTTATTTCCCCCATATCTTTGTTCTATAATTCCAATTACTTGTCCTTCTTTTGGTAAAGGGGCCCTGGTTATTTTTGGTTGCTCTCCTTGTTGTTCTTTTTGTTTTTTATATGATTTTGCCATATTATAAAGATAAAGATTGGCTTTATAAAATTTACATCAATACTAATGCAAATGGAATTCCTTGAATTGTTTTTATAGATTCTTTAGAAACCAATCCTGCTTTGATTGCAGTATTTGTTGATTTTTCACCAACAATATTAAACGTTGCATATTCTTTTTTCATATCATTTATTATTTCAATTATTTCTTGTTCTGTTTTTTTATCCCCTTTAAAAAAACTTTCTTTTACATCTAATTGAAATCGATCTTCTTCATAATATTTTCCCAATAACTCAGAATCACAAATTGCTACTACGTCTCTATATGATTTTATAATATTAATTATCATAAATAAAATAATGAAACAAATTTATAAAAATTTGCGTTATTCATTTTAATAGATAAAAAGAAATAAAGCAAAGTTAAAAAACCTTACTCCTAATTAAAAATTCTTTTTAGCTTCACCTGACTTCATTGCTTTTTCTGCATTGTCTTTAGACATCATAGCACACATTGTTGTCCCACAATCCGGACATTTTCCTTTTGCCATGAATCCTCCTCTTGCAGTTTTATTCATTACAGGGTCTTTCATTTTTTGCCCTTTCTTCTTACATTTCACACAATAAGCTTCTACCATTTTTAACCTCCATATTATATTGAAATTCTATGAATTTCTTATTTTATTGACGAGTATTTCTTTTATAAATCTTTATATCTTACCCCTTATACTATGCTTGGCTCCACAAGCCAGACAACGTAAAAAACTTAGCCGGTCTTCTTTGATTATTTCTGTATCTGGTTTCCCACATTCTTTACATAAAACAAACTCTTTTACATATTGTTCAATTTTTGAATTTATCTTTGCACTTGGAATTTTGTTATTTAGAATTAATTTATCCCCTTCTCTTTGTCCTGCTGTTGCAAGTTCTTTTAATAAGAATTTTTGAAAGTGTTCTGGTTTTCTTCTAACATGCGATGCTACTTGAGAAAAATTAGTTAAAATAGTTTTTTTACCTTCAAAATGTCCTTTGATTTTTGGAATTTCAAATCTTTCTCCAGCCCCTTCTACTTTTTTTACTTTTTCATATGCTTGACCTAATAAATTTTCATAATTTTCCATATTAATTAGTAAAGAATTTTATTTATAAGGTTATCCCAAATATCTAACTTTTCCAGGTCTTGGTTCAAAAATTATTCCTTCTTCTAGAATTTTTTGAATCTCTTGATTAATTATTTCTGGAGAAGCATCTCTAATATTCATTATTATTTTTTCTGTTTCAATACCACCTTCTTCTTCTGAATTTTTTATCATGTCCACTATTTTGTCCTTTAATGCAACCACTTCTTCTTTTTGAATTAAAGGAGCACTTTCTGTTCTTTGTTTATCTATTTCAAGTTTTCTTACAAGTAAATATTTTGGATTTTGTTCTTTGATTATTTCTGGAGAAATATATGTATCTTCATTCCAATGCCTTAATACTCCTATTATCAAAACTGTTTCTCCATGGGGCAGTTCTTTGAATTTTTCCACATCATCTCCAAATACTTTTACTTGTATTTGTCCAGAACCATCATCTAATGTAAAAAAAAGAAATTTCTTTTCTCCTTCACTTTGATATTTATCAACTATATTTCCAATGACATTAACTCTTACTATTTTTTTATCTCCTAATTCTAAGAATTGAAATCTTTCTGCATCCATTACTGGTTTTCCTATGAGTAAATCACCAAGTCTTAATTTGTATGCAATATTTCTTTTGTATTTTTTTTCCGCCATCTTTGTTAAAATTTATTTTGATTTATAAGGATTTATGGTTTAAAAAATTCCTATATATCCATGTTTAGGTCTATAAATTTCATTACTTTGAATTAATTTTTCAATTGCTTCACCAACTTCTGCTTCTTCCATTTTATCTTTTAATTCTTTTTTAATTTCTTCAAGAGGAATTTCCTTGCCCATTTTACTTGATAACGCAGTAATAACTTCTTTTACTGTAAATATTCTATTTCTTTGTGAGTGTGAATATCCTGTCCCAATTCTGTCTATGTCAAATGTTTGAGATTCATAATCATAACCAACTTGCATAAGATAGTATTTTATGATATCTATCGCTAATTTAGCATCTTCTTTTGAAACTGTTTCACTTAATCTTACTTTTGCGGCCGCCTCTGACATTCTTATTAAAGCTTGTAATTGTCTTGCAGAAATTGGAATTGGCTTTACCGCACTTTCTGAAGTTACTGGCTTATTTCTTAATTCTACATAAAAATTTCTTAATTTTTCTACTGCCTCGAGACTTAATATTGGTTTAATTTTTTGTTTTGAATATGCAATATATTTTCTAAGTAGTTCTTTTGTGATTAAAGTGACATCTGTTTTTTGTGTGTGTTCTTCTAAAACATGTGCTGCTATTTTTTCATCTTTTTCTCTATCTGGTAAATCTCTTAGTGTGAAAATTATATCAAAACGATTTATTAGTGTTGGAGGCAAATCAATTTGTTGAGCAACTGATTGATAAGGATCAAATCTTCCAAATTTAGGATTTGCTGCGGCTAATACAGATGTTGCTGCTCTTAATGTTGCTTGAACATTTGCTTTTGAAATTGTTACTGTTTGTTGTTCCATTGCTTCATGCATTGCCGATCTATCTGTAGGATCCATTTTTTCTAATTCATCTATACAAACTAATCCTTTATTTGCTAAAACCATTGCACCTGCTTCTAAACTCCATCCTTTTAGATATTCATCTCTTACAACAGTTGCTGTTAAACCCGCCCCTGACGCTGATTTACCTACCACATAACGTCCTTTTGGAGCAATATTTGCCATGAAACCTAGTGTTACTGATTTTGCAACACCTGGATCGCCAATTAATAAAATATGTATATCTCCTCTTGAATGTGAACCATCTGACATTTCTTTTTGAACACCTCCAAATAATTGTAAAATTAATGATTTTTTTATTTCTTCATATCCCCAAACACTTGGCACTATACTTTTTGCTAATTTACTAAATATATTTGGATCTTGAGATAATTCAAGTATTTGTCTTTCGTCTTCTTCTGAAATATCAAGTTCTTCAAATGTTTCTTCTAATGGAATTACATTATTTACTTCAATCGCAAGCGCGAATCGTGTTGATAATCCTCCCGTTGATAAAGGAACTGGAACCTCTTTTAAAACTCCTATAATTTTTACTCTTGCTCCAGGTGTTGTTTTTTCTTCCATTTTTGGTTCAACTAAATCTTCTTTTACAAAAGTGTCTATTCTTTTTGGCTGTTCTCCTCCAGACAGAGATTCTGGTGATTCTTCTATAACTAATCTTTGAGTGTCTACCATCTCTTTTGAAATTAATTTAAAACCTCCTCTTCTTCCACAAGAGCATCTTGATGGTTCTCTGAATTTTTTTTCCATTTGTAAAACAGAAATAATTGTTCCACAACTTGGACATTCGAATTTTGCATTAACTACCTGTGGCCTTACATCAGAAGATTGTCTAATAATTCCTTCAATTATAATCATTTCGTTTAAGTGTTTTGAACGAATATTCCTTATTTTTATTTCCTGAGTTTTTGGAAGATTTTCTAATCTTATTCTAATAGTGTCAATTAAAGGTGATTGTTCAATTGCTTGTTCAAATATTCTTAATGTTTCTTCCGGATTTTCAAGAATTTGGTCTGATAGTATTTTTGAGAATTTTGTTAAACTTTCGAAATCCAAAAATATTACATTTTCTCCTTTTCTCTTTGATTCTAATAATTCTTTTTTATATGCTTCAAAGAAATTTTTTGCTTCAATTAGGAGATCTTCTTGTTTTATCTTCTCTTCTTTTATTTCTGGCGGAATTCCCTCTTCCATTATGGATTGAATAGTCTTTCTTTTTTATAGATTTATATATATTTTTGAGTAGTTTTTTATTATATCTATTAAAATTGAATCCAATAATTGTTACTTTAGAACTATAATTTAATTATCTTTTATAATTTTTTAGTGCAATTTTAACGTTTTTAAGGAGTTGTTTCATACTATCTTCTAATTGTTGTCTATTTTTTGTTCCTGTACAAACAAGTTTTCCATTAGAAAATAAAAGAAATGTTGCTGTTGGTTCAACTAATTTGTAAACTAAACCTGGAAATTGTTCTGGTTCATATTCTGTGTTTTCCATTTCTAGTGCTAAGAAATTTAAATTAAGTTTTAATTCAATAGTTCCTGATGCTACAATATTTTGAACAGTAATTTTTGGTTTTGTTGTGATGCTTACATTTATTTTTTTTAATTGTTTTATAACTGCATCAATTACTTGTCTTACTTGAGTAGTTGATTTTGTTCCGGTACAAACTAAATTTCCTGATGAGAAAACTAAAACAGCTGATTTTGGGTTTTTTACCCTTAAAACTAAACCTGGAAATGTTTCTGGATTATATTCTGTATTTGGTTGCGTTCTTGCAAGTTTTGTTAATGGAATTGGTTTTCCAAGAGAAGCAGTTGCAACAATATTTTGAATTTTATACGTTGAAGTTTTTTTTGAAGTCTTTTTTGCAGTTTTTTTTACTGCTTTTTTAGCTGCCATTTTATGCTTTTTTATAGCAGAATTCATTTATAAAGGTATCGAGGAGAACTTTATCTCTTTTTTCTAAATCTTCTTTCAGTATATCCAATTGATTCGCTTGCTTTTATTTGTATGTTTGAAGGTCCATGTCTTATATAAAACTCTTCTTTGTTTTAGGTCAATCTTAAGAAAACAGGTGTTTTACTTTTTTCACAACTGTTTTTTCTTCAATTAAAATATCTTGAATATTTTTATGAATTAACCGTATTGCCAATTTCTTTTTTGATTTTTAAAATCTTTTCCAATTTCTTTTAAATCTGCAATATCATGTATCCCTCTATCTAATCTCAAAGCAGTTATTCTTGGAAATCTTAAAGCCCACCCAGAATTATAATTTGGAGAGTGCTGGATTTCTTGATATATAACTGCTACAACAATTTTTGGTTTGACTTTTACTTTTTTTCCTTTTTCTGAAACAATTAAAGGTTTTATCAATTTAGTTAATTGTGAAAAAGTTACTCCGCCTGATTCTTCTTTTTCTTTAATTCCAGTTCCAACTTTTCCAATTTCTAAATACTCTCCTTTTTTCTTTCCCTTGCAAGATAAAATAAAACTTGAAAACCATCCTGAACGTTTACCTTTTCCAAATTCTGCACCTGTAATTACTAAATCTAAATCTTTTTGTTCTGGTTTTACTTTTAACATATGTCCAACCCTGCTTCCTGGTTGATAAGGCGTTTCAAGATTTTTCATCATCACACCTTCTTGGTTATCTTTTAGAGCTTTTTTGTAGAATTCTTTTGCTTTTTTCACATTACTAGTTATGATTTGTTTTGAATGAATTATTTTATATTTATGATTTTTGATTATTTTTTTAATTAACTGTGTTCTTTTCTTAAAAGGTTCACTTAAAAGAGACTTTCCGTTGTAATATAAAATATCAAAAACGTTTATTTCAATAGGTAATTCTTTCTGGAGTTTTTCTATATCATATTTTCTTCGGATTCTTTGTGAAATAGCTTGAAAAGGGGTGTATTCTTTTGTTTTTGGTTTAAATCCAACAGCTTCTGTATCTAAAATAAACGAATTCCCTTTTACATATTTTTTAATATAATCCACGACTTCTGGAAATTGTTTTGTAACATTTTCTAATCTTCTTGTGAAACACATTATTTTTTCTTTATCTTTATGAATTATTAATCTAAAACCATCGTATTTATATTCTATTGCACATGGTTTTCCTAATTTCTTAAATCCCTCTTCAATATCTTTTGCTTTTTGTGCAAGCATTGCTTTTATTGGTTTTCCAACTTCCAAAGATATTTTTTCAATTTCTTTTATTTTACCTTTTTTGGTTTTTTCAAATACCAATGCAATATCATTTGATTTATCTATTGCGTCTTGAATTTTTATGGAACAGGTTTTATCTTTTTCAAAAAATGCTGAACAAAGAGCTTCTTTAATTGTACTTTCTTTTATTCCTATTCTTAAATCTCCTATTAATGTTCTAACTAAATATAACGCTTCAATTGGTGACGCAGAAGTAAGCAATTCAGTTATTAGTGATAATTTTTTAGAAACTGTTCCTTTACCTTCAAGTTCTGGAAGTTTTCTTAAATTTTCTAAAACTTTTTGAGTTGTAAGTTTACTTGTAGATAGTAATGTTGATTGCTTTTTTTTCTTAGTGAATTCTTCTGCAACTTTGCCAAGATCTCCAATTTTTTTCCATTCATGCAAAACTTTTGATTCAGATATACCTGTTGCTTTTGAAATCGCTTTAATTGCAAGCTGATTAGAAATTCCAATTCTTTTTTTATCATATTCTGGATAAATATTTCCTAATAAAAGATACATAACATCTTTATCTTTTTCTGAAAGTTGTTTTAAGAATTTTGAAAGGATCTCTGTTTTTTCTAAACGTTTTGTTGTTGAAGTAACTTGTTCATAGAGCTCTGCTAATTGTTTATATTTCATATTTTTATTAATAATAAGAAGTTTTTAAGATTACTCTTTGTTTTTCCATAAACCATGCAGATTACAATATGTTCGTGCACTTACCGGTTTAAAGCAAAATTCTGCTTCTGGTTTTTGTCCTGGTTTTAAGAAAACTTTTGTTGTTTTTCCATTTTCATCTGTTGCTTCAATCCATTCAATATAATGTTCTTCTTCCATAGGGTGTTCAATAGAACCAACTTTTACTTTATTCTCATTAATAATTGGAACATGTTTTTCTTCAGATGCATCAACTGTGTTTTCTTCTTGTAATACCATTTTTTTCCCACAACAAACTAATTCTCCTGCTCCTTCATGTAAAATTTCTACAATGTTCCCACATACTTCACATTTATAGATTTCTTTTAATTTTGTCATTTTAATAGTTTTCTTCTAAAATTTCATAGTAAGCTTGAGAATGTTTGCAAGCAGGACATTCGTCTGGTGCTTCTGCACCTTCATGAATGTATCCACAATTTCTACACTTCCATTTTACTGGTTTTTCTTTCTTGAAGACTTTATTATTCTCAATATTTTCCAAAAGCTTTCTATATCTTTTTTCATGTTGAACTTCTACTTCCCTAATTTCTTTGAATGAATTTGCAATTTCTTCAAAACCTTCTTCTTTAGCTATTTTTTCAAATTCAGGATATAATGTCCCCCATTCAAGCTTTTCCCCTTCTGCAGCAGCTAAAAGGTTTTTTTCTGTTGTTCCAATTTTACCAGCAGGATAAGATGCAGTTATTTCAACAAGTATTCCCTCAGAATCTTTTAAGTGTTTAAAGAAAATTTTTGCATGTTCTTTTTCATTATCTGCTGTTTCTGTAAAGATTGCTGAAATTTGCTCATAACCTTCTTTTTTAGCAACAGAAGCAAAAGAAGTATATCTCATTCTTGCTTGAGATTCTCCTGCAAATGATTTTAATAAATTTTTTTCAGTTTCACTTCCTTTTAATTCCATGAATTGTTTAAGAAAAATTAGTTTTTAAGGATTATGGGTTTTCGTTAGATATTGCGAAGTTATGTTGAATGATGTTAGTTTCTCGACCCCTCGATTTTACAATAATACGAGCGGAAGTGAGTGAGCATCTGGAAAATTAGGGGGCGACTGAGCACCGAACGAAGTGAGGAGTGGAGGAGTAAAAATGAGTTGCCGTAGGAAAATATTTAAAGTTTAAAGCGTGTTTTGTTAATATGAAACCCCATTCACTTTCTTATTTAATTAGGGGCTTTGATCAAGAAGTACTTTTTGAAAAATTAAGAAAGAAGGGATTTGAGTTTGATACAGGAAAATTTGATTTTGATATAGGAAAACATGCTGCTACTAGTCGTATTCATGATTTATACAATAATGCCGCACTTGTAGGACTTTTAGAAGGGACTGTTGTTTCTAAATCCAAATCTTTCCAAGCCAAGCAGCTAAAAGTCTATCTTTTTATCGAAGAAAATAGACTTAAAGATTTTGTTGATAATTATAATCCTTAAGGTGGCTCATTTTTATTTCTACTAAGACGTGTTATGTATCCTGACTTCCAAATCTTTGATTTGAGAATGGAATGGCGAACAACTTTAATTTATACTCATATTGCTTCAACAAATCTTGTAAATACTAAATCTCCTTTGGATGAATTATAGATTTATTTCCCACGTCTTTTTCCAGCTCTCACGCTAGGTCTTACTTTAGAAGTTGGAGATTTGTGCCTTAAACCTCTTGATTTTTTAGCAGCAGAAGTTAATCCTCTCATTGTTCTTTTTTGATTTTCTTTTTTTGTAATCCAGTTCATTGTTTTATCATTTTTTATTTCTGATTTAGAAGGATCAACACAAATCACTTCATAAAAATAATGTATTCCATCTTTTCCAATCATATATGAATTTAAAACGACTAAATTTTTGTATTTTCTTTCTACTCTTTGTTCTGCAATCCATTTATAATTCATCTTTAATGTTTTTCTTGTGTGCAATCTTTTAGATCTTCTACCTTTGTTAGGTCTTGGTCTTTTGTGACCGCCTCTTTTAAGTCTTATTCTTATTATTACAAATCCTTTTTTGTTTTTATATCCTAAAGCTCTTGCCCTGTCTAATCTTAATGGTTTGTCAACTTTTGTTTGGGCATCAGATTTTCTCCATTCAATCATTCTCTCTCTTAGAGTTTTTTTGTCTGGTTTTTTCCAAGCTTGTTTTATATAATGATATAATCCTTTTGTCATGCTTTATGTAGAAAAAGTTTCTTTAAAAAGTTTAAGGTTTAATAATCTTGAGGCTCACACTTTTTTATATATTCCTCTCTTAAAAAAGATTCTATGTCTTGTGCAGTAAATTTCCTAATTTTCTTTTCGTCATCTTTATCCATAATTCTTTCCATTTTATCCATAATTTTAACTTTATTTTTTTTCGAATATATTTGATTAATTACCGGAAATCCATATTCTTCTTCAAAGGATGTTATGAATGTAACTCCATACATAATGTCGCTTTTATTAATGTGTATTTCTTCTGATTCTATACTTCCTATGTGCTTGATGAGACTTTTTACTCCTATATAATCTGATTCAGAATCTCTGTCACTATCTTCTGTTATTAAAGTTATATAAGGTTTTTTGTTTTTGTACAAAGAAGCATTTATTACTTCAAAATATCCATCCTTATTTGCATCAAAAGTATCTTTAATATTAATTTCTATATTTTGTGCATAAACAGATGCTGCACTAACTAACCCTAAAATAGTTCCCACAATTTTATTTCTTAGACTTGCCATATAATATAAAGAAATCTTAAATTTATAAAGCTTTGTAATTGTAAAATGGTAACATGAATGAGGCTGCACGGGTTTGAACCGTGGACCCCTGCCTTATCAGAGCAGTGCTCTACCAGACTGAGCTACAGCCTCATAGAAAAATCACATTTAACAGATTTATAAAAGTTGTGAATATTAGTTTTCTTTTAATTCAAGAATTAATTTTCCCTTTGATAATTTTTGACTTGTTATAGGCATATTAATTGGAATTATCTTGAAATATGCTCTTTTTTTCCCTATTGCTTTAATTTCTATACTGGTTTCTAATTTATTTATTAAAATATCTTTGAATGATTTTACTTCTGGCATTTCTAATTCGTAAGTAATTTTATCCCCAAATCTTCTCAAATTTGTTTTTGGTTCTTCTTTAGGCAATTCTATAAAAGCTTTTAATTGTTTTTTTTCAAATTCAACTCTTGGCATTTTTTTCTTTTCTTCTTTTTTTACCGGTGCATTTTGATTATTGAGATTCACTTCTTTTCCATTAATCATTAATTTGAAATTTGTTTTAGGCATCTTTTCTGTATTTTTCACTTCTTTTTGCATTTCTTTTTCTAACATTTTCATTACATTTCCAAGCATATTGTTTAATATCTTTCCACTGAAACTTCCAAGAAAAGGACTTTGAAAATCTCTTTCATCAATTTTATCTGTTTTGCCTAACATTCCCCAATCTTTTTCAGAATTTCTTAATTTAGTTCCACAACTAGGACAAAAATTATTTTTTTTGTTTATTTTTTCCTTACAATTTTCGCAATATTTTTTATTGAACATGTTTTTTTTAATTGAACTTTGTTTAAATAAATTCCTATTCTTCCATATACTTTTTGAGATGCATTACCTGGTGGGCTTCTTCAATTAAAGTGGGTTTTGTATCTTGCAATATCATTTTTTTTAATGATCTAAATCCTTTGAATTTTTTTGTTTTTCTAACTTCTTTTACTTTTGGAAGAAATACATAAACGACAAGCATTCTTACAATACTACTTATTATGAATATTAAAAATAAAGGTTCTAAAATGCTAATTGTTACGAATTTAATTAATAAGGCTCCTAATCCTGCCCCCAAGAATATTCCTTTACCAATTACCATATTATAATATGAAATTACTAAACCTCTTTTTTGGGGTTCTACATTGTCATATATGAAATTTCCAGCCGCAAGGATAAATCCGGCCCAAACAACACCCCCAATCATAGAAGGCACAAATATTAAATAAATTGGTGAAGGTGATAAAATCCATAAAAGAGGTACTATTGGAATAATTAGTGTTGTTAAAACTATTACTTTATAATTCCCATATTTGTCTGCAATCTTTCCCCATATTTCCAAAAATACTAGCGAGAAAAAAGTTCCTGAAATGATTATTAACATATAAGTAGTATAACTAAAATTTAGGTATCTCAAAAGATAAACTGTTATAAGGGGGGCACTTATTGAAATTGCAAATGCTAATAAACCTCTAAAAATTGTAAATCTTCCAAAATTAGTTTTAGGAAGTTTTATGAAAAATTCCCAAAAAGAAAAGTAATGTCCTTTTTCAAGTTTTAATTTTGGTTCATATTGTTTTTTGAAACTCTTCCAGGATATTAATCTACAAACCATTGCCAAAAAGAATAGTATTATGAAACCTAAAATAGTCCAATCCTGTCTTTTAAAATAATCCAACATAAATGCTGAAGATATTGCTAAAACTACTCCTACAATTCCTGTTAAAAGATTTCTTTTTGAAAACCATCTTCCACGATATTTTTCACCAACTATATCTCCCATCCAAGAAAACCAAGCAGGATGCCCAACATTTGCAAAAATAACATGGAATGAAAAGAAAAGTAGTAAAGCAAGAGGAAGAATATTGGTTACAATTCCAAGACCAAATAGTATGGCCACAGCGATGATTGGTATCCACATCAAACTTTGTAATAATACTGCTCTAAGAATTATTTTTTTACGAGAATTTTTTTCTATTAATTTTGAACCATATATTTGACTTAATGGGCTTAAAAGACCTGTTATTGAACTTAACATAGCAACTAAAGAATTACTAGCATTTATTGCAATGGCAAATGGGGCGAGATATCTACTTCCTAAAGAAAAACTTGAATGAGCAAATATTCCTTCTTTAATGCTTTTTCGTCTTGCTTTGTGTTTTAATTCTTCTTCTTTTTTGAGCTCTTTCTTAGTCACCATCTTTTTATTTATTAATTTAGATATGTTTAAATATTCTTTGAAATTTTTTATTTTATGAAGAATAAATTTTACATTACAACTGCAATTGACTATGTAAATGCAGAGCCCCATATTGGGCATGCTTATCAGAAAGTTATAGCAGATGTTCTGGCTCGTTGGCATAAGTCTAAAGGAGAAGATGTTTGGTTTTTAACAGGAACAGATGAACATGGTAAAAAAGTTGAACAATCAGCAAAAAGAGCGGGAAAAACTCCAAAAGAATTTGTTAAGTTAATGTCCGATAAATTTGAAAAAGCTTGGAAGGCTTTGAATATAATTCCAAATAGATTTATTCGAACAACTGATAAGGATCATCAAAAAGTTGTTAGGGATTTTGTAGAAAAATGTAACAAATCTGGGGATATTTACAAAGGAGATTATGAAGGTTTGTATTGTGTTGGTTGTGAAAGATATTATACAAAAAGAGATTGTCCTGATTTAATTTGTCCTATTCATAAAAAACCTCTTGAAAAAATAAAAGAAGAAACTTATTTTTTTAAACTTAGTAAATATCAAAAGTTTTTACTTGATTTATATGAGAAAAATCCGGAATTTATTCTTCCCAAACAAAGAAGAAATGAAACTATTAATAGAGTTAAAGAAGGTTTGAAAGATTTTAGTATAACTAGAACTACATTTGATTGGGGAATTCCTTTTCCTTTAGAGAAAGGTCATGTTATTTATGTTTGGTTTGATGCTTTGATTAATTATATTTCTGGTGCAGGAAAATTTTGGCCAGCTGATGTTCATTTATTAGGAAAAGATAATACATGGTTTCATTGTGTTTATTGGCCAGCAATGTTGAAGTCTGCAGGTTATAAATTACCTAAGACAACTTTTAATCATGGATTTTTATCTTTTAATGGGCAGAAGATTTCTAAGTCATTAGGAAATGTTATTTCCCCTAATGTTTTAGTTGAGAAATATGGCGCAGATAGTGTTAGATATTTTATTTGTAGGCAATTTCCTTTTGCAGAGGGAAATGATGGAGATTTTTCAGAAAAAGCTTTAGTTAGTAGACATAATGATGAACTTGCTAATAAATTAGGTAATTTGGTTTCAAGAGTTTCTGGTTTAATTGAGAAAAATGGAATAGAGAAAACTGAAAATAAATTATTGAAGAAATTAAATAAGAAAAAAATAGATAAATTAATTGAAAATTATGAATTAGATAAAGCCTTGAACGAGATTTTTGCTTTTATTGATAAGTGTAATGAATATGTTCAAAATAAAAAACCTTGGGAAACTAAAAATAAGAAAGTTCTTTATGAATTAGCTGAAAGTATTTTGGAGATAGGGAGGATTTTGGAACCTTTTATTCCTGAAAGTGCTGATAAAATTATAAGACAGTTTAGTGCAAAAAAAATTAAAAAGGAAGAGGTCTTGTTTAAGAAAATATGACAGAAGGAATAGTTGAATTTGGTGATTGGGAGAAATTAGATTTAAGAGTAGCAGAAATAAAAGAAGTTGAAGAAATTGAAGGAGCTGATAAATTGTATAAATTAACTTTAGATGTTGGTGAAATTGGTGAGAGAATTGTTTGTGCAGGAATTAAAGAATATTATTCTAAAGAAGAATTAAATGGAAAGAAGATAATTTATTTTTCAAATTTAAAGCCAAGAGTAATGAGGGGGGTTGAATCTCAGGGAATGTTATTAGCTGCATCAACAGAGGGACATGAAAAAGTTGTTTTAATTACTCCTGAAAAAGATATTGAGCTTGGTAGTAGAGTTGGTTAATTGTGTTATTTTTTAGTAGTAACATATAGAAATATTTATAAATGTAAAAAAACACCTAATTTTATGAACACTATTGAAACATGCACAAAAAATCTTATAAATCAACAAGAAAGACAACTTTTAGACGGTTTTATAACAAACGGGGTTGAAATGACTGTTGGATATTTTAAATCAAATTGCCCAGAATTGCAAGAAGAAACAGGACTTCTTTCAGAATTTTTTCCTGGCGAACATGTTTCTTTAGATCAAACTCTAATTGAATTTGCAGGAACTAAGATTGGAATCTATTTCATAAGTGTCTTTGGATTGCAATTTTATAAAAATAAGAGTGCTGCACTTTATGGAATGGATGGATATCCAAAGGTAACTGAAGAGAGGCAAAACATTCTTACTAAAGGAAATTATGATTTTAGTTATTTCTTTTAAAAATTCTTTTCCAAAAATTAGGTCTATCTTTATTTGAATTATAATTCACATTTACTAATTCTGCTGCAATTTCTTTATAAGCCCTAGCGGGCTTTGATTGTGGATGTGTGTGAACAACAGCATCTTTTAAATTTAAAGCTTCTCTTACAACTAAATCTTCTGGGATCATTCCAAGAACGGGAGTTTCTAACATCTCTTTTACTGTTTCAGGTTGTAATTCAATTTTATCTTTTCTAATTCTTGTCATAATTATACCTTTTATTGGTTTTTTCATTTGTTCTGCAAGTTTAATTGTTTTCAAAGCATCAGTGATTGCAGGCATTTCTGGATTTGTTACAATTATTATTTCATCAGCCATTTTAATTGCTGAATTTGCTTCTTCCCCTAAACCTGCTGCACTATCGACAATTACGTAATCTGCCATTTTTTTAAAATCCTTTTTAAAATTTTTTAATTTTTCAGGATCAATTTTTTTTAATTCTCTTATTGAGAGAGAAGAAGGCATTATTTTTATTCCAGATTCATGTTCATACATAGCTTCAGAAGGTTTTGCTTTTTTTAATAAAACATGATTTAAGTTTATTGGAACTTCTGGAGAATTTAAATGAATGCCTACATTGGGAGTAGTTAAATTAGCATCAATAATTAAAACGTCTTTTCCAAAATAATTCATAGCAGCACCTAAATTTATAGCCGTAGTTGTTTTTCCAACACCCCCTTTCCCAGATGTGATGACTATCATTTTTTTCATTTTAATTTTTTTATAGAAGTTTGTAATCTCCTATTAAGATAGAAGAAATTGTTTTACCCGACTTATAAACTTTTCTAAAAGACTAGCATATTCTTTTAATTTTTCTAAATCTACATCGATTTCTTCTCCTTTGTAAAAAATTCTTAATCTAACATTTTTTCTAAATTCACCTGTTCTGTCTGTCCTTAATCCTTCAAGTTTTCTTAACATTTCATAAGCTTCAAGCGTAGTCATTATATCTTTATCTTTTTTGAAAATTTTTCTTAGTGCTTCAATTTTTTTAACAGAATTTTCTGGTATTTTAGAAATCTTTTTCTTTTTTTTGGCTTGTCTTAAGAGAGCATCAATACTTATTTCTATCATTCGTCTCCATCTTAAAAGTAAATTCATTATTACATCACATGTTTTGGTGTACTTCAAACTAACATATAATAAATGATCTGCACTAATTTTTTCTTGAATAATTTCTTCCATACTTGTTGACTTTTAAATAGCTTATTTAGAAGTATGTTTTTCAAGGTGTTTGAACTTTATATATATTTCTTTTTTTAGGAGTAAAAGTAATTTTGGGCGTTTTTTGTCAAAAATGTATTTTTTTCATAATATGTTTTAATAAAACATATATTTTCTATATATATTATTTGATATATATCTTCTAATATATAGTTTGTATAATATATATTATACTGTAAACTTACCATTTTTATAGATGATAATTTTTGACCCGTCTTCAAGTTCTGCAGTTACTTCTCTGTTTTCTGTGGAAACAATATCTGTGTGAACAACATCTTTTTTTAACTCCCTTGCAACCATTTAAAGCAAAATTAACTAAAACATCTGCGTATTTATCTAATATTTCTTTTGATGGCTTATATGTCATTTTAAGAACTTAATTCTAATATTGCTTCTGCTAAATCACCTGTTTTTTCAAGAGCGTTTTTTGCTTCATCTTCAGAACAATTAGTTTTATCCATTACTGTTTTAATATCATTTTCTGAAACTCCTACTTCTGCAGTTTCTTCTTGGATATCTCCCGCGATTTGAAATGTATCTTGGCCTTGCATATTGATTTTTGTCACAGAAGGATTTTCAATGATTATTTTAGTATTGTCTGTTTTTTCTATTATAACTTTTGTTGCAGCAATTTCTTCTTGAGACATTCCCAACTGTTTCATCATTGCCTGCATTTTTTTAGGACTCATTCCTCCAAACATTTTAATATATCATTGGAAGGACTACTCTTAGTCCAACTATTAGAATTATGAATATCATTACATGCACGGGTTTAAGATTGAATTTAGATTCATATTCATCTTGGAACCTCATTAATCCTCCGAATCCAGAGGGCATTTGTACTTTGTTATCTTTTGCCATATCTATTGAAAATATGGATAGTTTTTAAAAGTTGTTATGGGTTATTTTGATATGGCTAAAAAGAGAATCGATTTTAAGTCCATTGAGAATAAATGGAAGAAATTTTGGAAAAAAGAGAAAATATTCAAAACAGATTTGAAAACTAAAAAGATTTATTCAGTAGATACCCCTCCACCATACCTTTCAGGAAAAATGCATATTGGGCATGCTTTTTCATATTCCCAGCAAGATTTTGTAGTTCGATTTAGAAGAATGTTTGATGGAAATGTCTATTATCCTTTTGGAACAGATGATAATGGTTTACCTACCGAGAGATTTGTTGAAAAAATTAATAATATTAAAAGCAAAGATATGTCAAGAGCAAAATTTATTGAACTTTGTCTTAAGACTCTAAAAGAGATGACTCCTGATTTTATTCAAGATTATAAAGATTTAGGAATTTCATGTGATTTTGATATTTATTATTCTACTATTGATAAACATTCACAAAAGGTTTCTCAAAAATCTTTTATTGATTTATATAATCAAGGAGATATTTACAAGAAAGCATTCCCAACTTTGTGGTGCACTGAATGTCAGACATCTATTGCTCAAGCAGAATTAGAGGATGCAGAAGGGAAAACTTTATTTTCTACCTTGAAATTTAAAGTTGGTTCTAAGGATTTATTAATTGCTACAACCCGTCCTGAATTATTAGGTGCTTGTGTTGCTGTTTTTGTTAATCCAAATGATAAGAAGCATAAATCATTAATTGGAAAAAAAGCTAAAGTTCCTTTATTTGAACATGAAGTTCCAATTATTGCTGATGAATCTGCCGATCCCGAAAAAGGAACAGGTGTTTTAATGGTTTGTTCATATGGAGATAAATATGATGCTGATGCTATTAAAAGACATAAATTAAAACCAAGATCTATTTTAGAAGAAGATGGAACTTTGAATATTAAAGGATATGAAGGTTTGAAGATTAAGGGAGCAAGGAA
>CAZWIB010000003.1:15341-39117 GCA_964634225.1 Candidatus Woesearchaeota archaeon | reverse complement strand
TTAATAAATATAAATATAAATAGAAAATATTTTTTCTAAACTAATATCTAAATAGAAAATATTTTTTCTAAATTAATTTTTAGAATCAACATAAATTTATTAAAAATTTAAATTTCCATAGGAAATTTAGGTGTTCTTCTTTTTTAGTGGTCATAATTATTTATATAATTTTCATATTTTTCTCGTTGAATTTTATTTATTAAATAAATTTTCCATAAGAAATAAACGTGTGAGGTAAAAAATGAATGATGAAATAGAACAAATTTTTGATTCTTTTGATAAGAATACTATCTTTAAAGATAAAAGTTTGTTGCAAACTAACTATAAACCCCAACAAATTCCTCATAGAAAAGAACAGATTAAACAGATTGCCTCTATTTTGGCTCCAGTTTTAAGAGGGGAAAGAACAAGCAATTTATTTCTTTTTGGTAAAACTGGAACTGGAAAAACTCTTTCTGTTCAATATGTTAAAGATCAACTTTTGAAAAGGGCAAAAAAAGAGAGTGATTTTAAATTAAGAATTGAATATTTGAATTGTAAATTGAAAAAAATTTCAGATACAGAATATAGAATTTTGGCTGAATTAATAAAAAAAATGGGGGGGAGTGTTCCTGAAACCGGTTTGCCCACTCAAGCTGTTTATTCTAAATTTATTGAAATTATTGATTCTGAAAAACAATTAATTGTTTTAATTTTGGATGAAATTGATCAGACAGTTAAAAAAATTTCAAATGATTTTTTATATAATTTGACTAGATTAAACTCTGAACTTTCAAAATCTCAAATTTGTGTGGTGGGAATTTCAAATGATTTAACTTTTTTAGAAGAAATTGATCCAAGAGTTAGAAGTTCTTTATCGGAAGAAGAAATTGTTTTTCCTCCTTATAATGCTTTACAATTACAAGATATTTTGAATGATAGATCGAAGGAGTCATTTAAAGAAGGTATTGTGGAAGAAGGAGTTATTGCTAAATGTGCTGCTTTTGCTGCTAGAGAACATGGAGATGCTAGAAGAGCATTGGATTTGTTAAGGATTGCGGGAGAATTAACTGAAAGGGATAGTGCCAAAAAAATTAAATTAAAACATATAGATGAAGCAAATGAAAAAATAGAACGGGATAAAATTTTGGATGTTATTAGTTCCGAACCTAAACAGTTTCAATTGGTTTTATATTCTATAATTAAATTATCTGAACGGCAAGGCAAGGAACCATTTTTCACAGGCGACGTGTATAATGATTATAGAGGTTTGTGTGTTAAGAATAAAACAGAAGTTCTTACCCAACGTAGAGTTTCAGACATTATTCAAGAATTTGATATGTTGGGAATTATTAATGTTAAGGTTATTTCAAAGGGGAGAGGGGGGAGAATGAGGGAGATTAAACTTGCAATTTCTGATCCTATTATTGAAAAAGCTAAGAAGATAATCAAAGAAGTATTAAATTACAATTAAAATGGAAAATCAAAATAAAGAAATTTTAAAATTTTGTTTGGAAAAGGGTTTTTTAGTAGATAACGATCTTCTTGAGTTGTTTGGTGAAACTTCTGATGTGGAATCTGTAAAATTAATTATTGAACGAGTTAAAACTTATACCCGGCAAAATCTTTTAACGAAAAATCTTTTTGAGCAAAATAAAAAAGAAGTAAATAAATTTTTTTTAGATTTGCCTTTAGAAAATCAAAAAAAATTAGAAAAATTAAAAATTAATCTTGGCTTAAGCATTGAAATTTCAAAAGAAGAAGAGGATGCCGATAAGATTTATGAAATTGCAGAGTTTAAAAACAATGTAAATGTTCTTTCTTCTACTTCTGAAATCTATAATAAGAAACTTGAAGTTAGAGAATTTACAGACCATTTTAGAGAGAGATTTAGACAAATGAGAGATATTTTGCAGGAACATTCTGAATTGGATAATTTGGTTTCAATAGATAAAATTTCAGGAAATAGGCAAGGAATTTCTATTATTGGAATTGTATATAGTAAGAGGGTTACTAAAAATAAAAATATAATTTTGGAAGTTGAAGATATTACAGGAAAAATAAAAATTTTAGTTAATCAGACTAAAAAAGAACTATACAAGATTGCAGAAGAAATTTCTTTAGATGCTATTTTGGGTTTTAGATGTTCAGGCAATAGGGAAATTCTTTTTGTGAATGATATTATTTTTCCTGAATCAGTAATCCCAGAAAGAAAGAAATCTCCTGTAGAAGAATATGTTTTATTTATAGGGGATTTACATTTTGGAAGTAAACGTTTTTTGAAAAAAGGTTTTTTGAAATTTATTGATTATTTAAAAGGAGGAATGCCCAATACCCCAGAAGTTGAGAAAATCAAATATTTGTTTATTATAGGAGACATTGTTACAGGTGTTGGAAATTATCCTAATCAAGAACCAGATTTAGAAATTATTGATTTGGAAGAACAATTTATAGCATTAGCAGAATTGCTTGGTCAAATTCCTAAACACATTAAGATTATTATATCTCCTGGAAATCATGATGGTGTTAGAATTATGGAACCCCAACCTGTTTTTGATGAAAAATATGCTTGGCCCCTATATCAATTAGATAATGTTATTCTTACTGAAAATCCCTGCACAGTCAATATCGGTTCCCAAGAAGGTTTTTTTGGTTTTGATGTTTTGAGCTATCATGGTTTTTCTTATCCTTATTATGCTAATAGTGTTCCTAGTTTAATTATGAAAAAAGCAATGAATTGTCCTGAAGAAATCATGAAATATTTATTAAAAAATAGACATTTAGCTCCCACACACGGCTCTACACAATATTATCCCTATAAAGAAGATAAGTTAATGATAAATAATATTCCAGATATTTTTGTTTCTGCACATACCCATAAATGTGCTATAACTTATTATAATAATATTTTAATTGTTTCTACTTCTTGTTGGGAAGCGATGACTCCCTATCAAGAGAAATTTGGAAATGAACCAGATCATTGCAAAGTACCTATAATAAATTTGAAGACAAGGGGGGTGAAAATTTTAGATTTTGAGGAAAAAGAAGATGAAAATAGGAATTGATTTGGATGATGTAGTTTTTGAATTTGTTAAACCTCTTTTAGAGTTTTACAAAAAAAAATATGGGGGAGAAATTTTATTTGAAGATGTTTTTTCTTATGATTTTTCAGATGTTTTTAAAATTTCTTTAGAGGAAGTGATTGATTTAATCGGGAAAAATTTTACAAGATCCTTTATAGAGAATTTGAATTTATGTGAGTTTTCTAAAGAAAGCATTTTAAAATTGGCAGAGAATCATGAACTTTTTTTTATAACTTCGAGATTATTTAGGGAAGGAACAAAAGAAAGTTTAGATAAACATTTTTTAAATACAGGTTATAATTTGGTTTATTCTTCAAATCCCTATGCTGGTAATGAGGGCAAAACAAAAGCTGAAATTTGTGAGGAATTAAATATAGATTTTATGATTGAAGATTGTAAAAGACATTCCAAAATTTGTGCTGAAAATGGAATTAAAGTTTTTTTGATAGATAAACCTTGGAATCAAAAATGTGGCGTTCATGGAAATATTATTAGAGTTAAAAATTGGAAAGAAATTATAACAAAATTAAATGAAAATTGAGCCATATTTTCAAAAACTGAGAGAGGATGTTGATACGGTTTATGAAATTGCAGAAGAAGCTAGGGCAAAAGGATTAGATCCCGTAGATAAAGTTGAGATTCCTCTGGCAATGTCAATGGCTGAAAAAGTTGTTGGGTTGATTTCTACAATTTATCCTCAAATGGAAGATTCTAATATTGCAAAAAGAATTTTGGAATTGGAAAAAGAGCATGGTAAATTGGATTCAACAACTGTTTTTAAAATTGCAGAAGAAGTTGCAAATCAAAAGTTTTGTAGTTTCGATAATTTAATTGAAGCAATGGATGCCGGAATCAGGGTAGGATTTGCCTATATTACTTTGGGGGTTGTTTCTTCTCCTCTTGAAGGATATACTGGAATAAAAGTTAGAAAAACAAGAGAGGGAAAAGATTATATTGAAGCAAGTTTTTCTGGACCCATCCGTTCAGCAGGAACAACAGCTTCTTGTCTTGCATTGTTGTTAATAGATTATTTAAGAGAATTTTTTGGTTTTGCTAAATATGATCCAACTGAAGAAGAAATAAAAAGAGTTTGGACGGAACTAGAATTTTTTCATGATAGGATTACTAATTTACAATATATGCCAACTGAAGAAGAAGCTTTATTTTTAGCAAGAAATATGCCTATTCAGATTGCGGGAGATCCTTCCGAAAAATTAGAAGTTCCAAACTACAAAAATCTGGAAAGGGTGGATACTAATTTTTTGAGGAGTGGTTTTTGTTTGATTATGGGTGAAGGATTGGCTCAGAAAGCTGCAAAGGGATTAAGACTTTTAGATAATGCAAAAAAGAATGGAATTAAATCAAGTGGTTTTGATTGGTTGAAAGAATATGTTGAGCTTCATGAGAGGAGCAATATTGGAAAAGGAACTGGTGGAGGTCCTGCTACATATATTAGAGATTTAGTTGCTGGAAGGCCTATTTATGGACATCCTGGGAGATCAGGGGCATTTAGATTTAGATATGGAAGAGGCAGAACCTCTGGATTTAGTGCAGCATCCATACATCCTGCAACAATGGCCATTACGGACAATTTTATTGCAATTGGAACACAATTGAAAATAGAAAAACCTACTAAAGGTTGTGTAATCACTTCTTGTGATTCTATTGATGGCCCAATTATTAAATTGTTTAATGGAAGTGTTAAAAAAGTAAAAACAAAAGAGGAGGCAGAAAAATTGTATAAAGATACAGAAGAAATAATTTATTTGGGAGATTTTCTTTTTCCATTTAGTGATGTCCTAAATAGAAATGCTGATTTAATTAAACCTGGCTATGTTGAGGAATGGTGGAATTTAGAACTACAACAAAAAGATTCAAATTTTGAAGTGGATTATTTTAATGTTGAATTTGAAAAAGCAATAGAATTAAGCAAGCAGTATGAAATCCCCTTACACCCTAATTATATTTATTATTGGACACAAATCTCTAAAGAACAATTTGAGGGTTTGATTGATTGGCTGAAAAATTCTTGGGTTAGTGAGAAAATTATTTTTCCTTATAGTAAAACAGAACAAGAAAAATATTCTTTGGGAAAGAGAGCACTGGAATTGTTGGGGATTGAACATGAAGTTACTATTGAAAATGTTGTATTAAGTAAAGAGGATAGTATGGCTTTATTATTAAATTTGGGAATGGATTATAAAATTATTGATAAAGAAAATATTCTTTTGAAAGATTATCTTGATGCAGATAGATATAAGGGGGCGGAAGAAGTTTTAGAAATTATTAATGGGGTTTCTGATTTTGTTATTAAAGATAAAGCGGGGGAATTTATTGGTGCAAGAATGGGTAGACCCGAAAAAGCAAAATTAAGAAAGTTGACTGGGAGCCCAAATGTTCTTTTTCCTATTGGAAATGAGGGTGGGAGATTAAGAAGCATTCAGACGGCTTGTGATATTGGAAAAGTTCGAAGTAGTTTTCCTATTTATTTTTGTGAGAAATGTCAGAAAGAAACTATTTATGGTTCTTGTGAAGATTGTGGTTCTAGAGCCAAAAAGATGTATTTTTATTTTGCTACTAAGGAAAAATCCTTTGATTCTTCAAAAGATGAAATAAAAGGATCTTCTTATTATACTCAAGATTTGGATATTAATTATTATTTTTCTAAAGCTGTAGAAAAATTGGGGTTAAAACAAGAGGAAATACCTCTTTTAATTAAGGGAATTCGTGGAACTTCTTCAAGCAATCATATTATAGAACATTTGGCTAAAGGCATTTTAAGAGCGAGACATGATTTACAAGTAAATAAAGACGGGACTATTAGAATGGATGCTACAGAATTACCTTTAATTAGTTTTAAACCAAAAGAGATTTCGGCCAGCATTGAAAAATTAAAAGAATTGGGTTATGAAGAAGATATTTATGGTAAAGAGCTTGTTGATGAAAACCAGATTTTAGAGTTAATGCCTCATGATATTTTACTTCCATGTTGTGAATCTTCTTTAGATGAAAAAGGAGATGATGTTTTTATTAAAATTACTAAATTTGTTGATGAGGAATTGGAAAAATTTTATGGATTAAATAAATTTTATAATGTTTGTGCCAGAGAAGACCTAATAGGTCATCTTGGAGTTTGTATGGCTCCTCATAATTGTGCAGGAGTTGTTTGCAGATTTATTGGTTTTTCAAATACTCAAGGATTATTAGCCAGCCCCTATATGCATGCAGCTATTCGTAGAGATTGCGATGGTGATGAAGCTGCAATTATGTTGTTAGGAGATGTTTTATTAAATTTTTCAAGAGAGTTTTTACCCGCCCACAGGGGAGGAACCCAAGATGCACCTCTTGTGTTAAATGCTAAAATTGATGCTGGGGAAGTTGATGATGCAATTTTAGATTTTGAATTAACAAATGGTTATCCTCTTGAATTATATAAAAAAGCAGAACAAAAGTTACATTCTTCCGAGGTTAAAGAAATTTCTACTATTAAAGATATTTTAAATGAAGGAAAAAATCCATTTGAAGGAATAGGATTTACTCATGATACTAATGATTTTAATGAAGGCGTTTTATGTTCGTCTTATAAACTTTTAGCCACGATGCAGGAAAAAGTTCAGCATCAAATGGAGTTGTCGGAGAAATTAAGAAGTGCAGACACGGACGATACCGCTAGATTAATTATTGAAAGACATTTTATTAGAGATATGAGGGGTAATTTGAGAAAGTTTTCAATGCAAGAATTTAGGTGTGTGGGATGCAATAAAATTGTTAGAAGACCCCCATTAAGTGGTGTTTGCCCAAAATGTAGGGGGAAATTAATTTTTACAATTCATGAAGGTGGAATTAAAAAATATTTAGAACCTGCATTAGATTTAGCTTCCAAATATAATTTATCTCCTTATTTAAAACAAACTTTAGAGTTGGTCAAAAGATATATTGATTCAATTTTTGGAAAAGAATTAGAAAAACAAGAAGCTTTAGGGAAATGGATTTAAAAAAATTTAAACCTTTGTTAGATCTTGTATTAAATTCCTAAATAAAGTAAGATGGTTGGAACCATTAAACAACCCATCATTAATGTTTTTCTAACTCCAAGAGAATTACAATAAATTCCTATTAGTGTAGAAATAATTAAGATAAATAAACCTAAAAAATTAGAAACAAATAAGATTACGGTTCCTAAAAGAATTAATACCCCTATAGAAAGTTTTGTGTAGTTTACTTTATTTATTTTTTTTGAAAATAATTTTGAGAGATTTTTTGTTAAATAAAAAGAAATTATTCCTGAAATTAAAATTGTGATTAAAATCAAAATTAATAATTGGGAATTTAAATCCCCCATTATTTGCTGTATTGCAATTGCTGCCCCTGTTCTTGTTTTTGAAAGTAGATAAAGTGTAATGAACGAGAAACCCATTACGAGGGTGTTTGTTGCTCCCAACAATACAATAAAACCTTTTTTATCTGTCTTTGCAATTGAGTTTCCAATTATTGCTGCTTGGCCAGAACCAAGGCCGGGAAGAAAACTACATAATGGCGATGCAACTAAAGAACCAAATAAGGGTTTGATAAATTTTTTCTTTTTGAAGGATATTTTTTTAGTATCTTGTTCTGGAATTTGTGTTTTATTTTTTATACTTGTTATTAACATTGAGGAACCAAATAACCCTGTTAATAGGGGTAATAATGGTTGGTTTAAATTATTCAAATTCAAAACAAAATATCCCAAAATTCCTGTTAAACCAAAAGCAATTATTGCTGGGATTTTTTCACTTTCAAGAAAAATTAATAAGACTGAAATTGAAATTAAAATCCAAGGCATTATGTCCTTTATTATTTCATAAATTTTTGGAAAAATTAAAGTTGAAGGATAGGCAATTAAGATTAATATTAAGATTGCAGAAATGCTGCCATAAACAGAAAGTAAAACAGCTTCGTGCCCATTACCTTGTTTTAAAAGCTCATGCCCTGGCAAAATAGAAAGTTCAGTATCTGTATCAGGACAACCCAAAAATATCGATGGAATAAAATCAATAAAAGTGTGGGTGATTGCCATGGCAACTATAAAAACTAAAAGATATATTGGACTAATACTTAGAAGAAATGTGGAAGACAAGGAAATTAAAAAAACTACAATAAGATTAATATGAATTCCAGGAATTAGACCTGTAAATGTTCCAAATAGCACCCCTATTGATAAGGCTAAAATAATCTGAATTAACATTTAGAAGATTGAGTTTGTTCTTACACATCTAACACCGTATCCTGAATTATAATCAAAAGTGTGTCCTTCATAAGCCCTTTCAAAATGAATATACCAATGTGAATCTCCCATTGATTCTTGAGGGGTTGAAGTCCAATAATGTTTTTTCTCCGTATCTGAAAAAACACTTTCATCTATTTTAATACCTTCGTTATTATCATACACAATTTTTCTTAACTCTAATAATTCAGGCAATCTCCAATCATCTTTATTTCCTAATCTTAAATTTTCACAATAAGTATTTGCATGATTCCAATCATCTGCATCTCCGGGCATTGTAGATTGTTGCCAACATAAACCTCTGTCCTTGTAAATTACAGTCCCTTCACCACAATCCTTAATTACACCCTCATCTATCACCCCCCCAGTCATTTTCCCTTTAGAAAATATCAATACAAGAGCAACTGCTAATATTATTGCAAAACCTGCAATAATGAAAATATTTTTAAAACCAATATTTTTTCTTTTTTCTTTCATGTTTTTATCAAGAAAATGACCTTAATAAAGATTTTTATAGTAAGATTTAATAACTAAAAATAGTTTTTTATTTTATGGATAAATTAGAGTTGATAAAAAGAAATACAGTCGAAATTATTAATGAGGATTTATTAAAGAAAAAAAAGAATCCGGTTATTTATTGTGGTTATGAAGCTTCTGGAGACATTCATCTTGGCCATCTTGTTAGCATGACTAAATTGTTGGATTTGCAGAAGGCAGGTTTTAAAATTAAAATTTTATTTGCAGATTGGCATACTTATTTAAATCAAAAAGGGGATTGGAAGTTCATTAATTCTGAAATGAAAAAATGGAAAAAAGGCTTCAAGGCTTCTGGTTTGACAAAAGTTGAGTTTATTAAAGGAAGTGATATTCAAAGAAATCTTGATTATATTGATGATGTTTTTAATTTAGCTTTGAAAAATACTTTGAGTAGAGGATTGAGAAGTATGCAAACAATTGCAAGAGATATCGAAAATGCAAAAATTTCTCAAGTGATTTACCCTTTAATGCAAATTGCAGATTTTAAATATTTAAAAGTTGATGGGGCTCTGGGAGGAATTGAACAGAGAAAAATTCATATGTTAGCTTTAGAAAGTTTGAAATACATTAAATACAAAAAACCTTTTTTGATCCATCATGAATTAATTCCCAGTTTGAAAGGTCCTGGACATGGGAAGATGTCTTCAAGTGTGAAAGAAAGCATGATTTCAATAACAGATTCTGATAAAGAAATTAAAAATAAAATAAATAAGGCACACTGTCCAGAAGGAATTGTTGAAGATAATCCAATTTTAGGAATTATTAAATTGATTATTTTTCCAAGATATGATAAATTTCTAATTGAGCGACCAGAGAAGTTTGGGGGCAATGTGGACTTTGAAAATTATGAAGATTTAGAAAAAAGTTTTTTAAAGAAAAAAGTCCATCCCATGGATTTGAAAAATTCTTGTGCCAAATATTTGTGCGAGATTATTGGAAAAATAAGGAAAAATTTCAAATAATTATTTTGTCTTAAATTCTACAATATCTAAATCTTTTAATTTATGTTGAAGCCCTATCTTTTGACCTGCAAATTTTGATGAAGGTCCCCATATTTTTGTTTCTTTGACTTTTTTGCTGAAACCTTTTAGAATTTTTTCAGCAACTTCTTTAACTGTGGCATTTGGTTCTAAAATTATGGGTCTTTTTGTTTTTTCTTTTCCAGGTTCTTTAGTGTAAACTCTTATTTTATCAAAACTTTGAAATATTTTATTTTTTAATTCTTCAATTCCCTTTTTATTTTTTGTTGAAACTAAAACAAAATTGTGTTTTTTTGATTGAAGGGTTGCAGAAATTTTTCTTTTTTCTTGTCCAGATAGTAAATCAGATTTATTTAACACAATTATTTTTTTACCCTCCGTTTTTAATTGTTTTTCAATTTCTTTGATTTCTTCTAGATTCGTTATTAAAATCAATACTGTATCTGCCGTATGTACAATTCCTTTATCATAAAAATCAGAATCAATAGCTGGAATTTCAATTAATTGTATGCTTACTGATTCAACCCCCATCATTCCAATAACAGGCTTTATGGTTGTGAACTTAGTTCCGGAAATTTTTGGTTTAGCATTTGTTAAAATAGACAATAGTGAAGATTTTCCAGAATTTGTTTTCCCAACAATCACTGCTTGCATATCTTCTTTTCTTATACCTACTTTAGAAGATTTTCCAGATTTTTTCTTTTTAACTATCTCTTGTTCTAATTTTTTTCTTCTTGTGGTTAGTTGTTGACGAAGATTTTCTCCCCCTTTATGTTTTGGAGCATGGGAAATCATTTTTTTGAGAGCCATTAATCTCTGTTCTGGAGTAGATGCTTCGTGATAATCTTTTTCAGCACTAGTATATTCTGGATCGTTAATGTTTATGGGCATAGTATTTTAAGAGGTATTTCACTTAAAAGTTTTATGAATAAAAGGGAACTTATTGAAAAGATAACCTCTAAAAAAGAATTTTCTAAATTGCCCAAAAAGGACGTTGAACTAGCTTTTGAAAAATTCGATAAACATAATTATGTTGATGAAGAAAAGATTAAACTGACAAGAGAATTATTGCATAAAGCTTTTTCTAGTTTTACAAGTCAGAAATTACTAAGTTTAAAAGATAAAGATTCGGAGTGGATTTTAAGAAAACATCTTTCTACAAGGGAAAGATTGCCTTATTATACTGAGGTTTATGAGAAGCTGTTAGATAATGAAAAATTTACTATTTTTGATTTGGGTGCTGGTATAAACGGATTTAGTTATAATCATTTTCCCGTCGGAACTTATTATATTGGTATTGAAGCCGTTGGGCAATTAGTTGATTTAATGAATTATTATTTTAAGACAAGAGGATTAGATGCTATGGCCATTCATGAGAGTTTGTTCGAATTAGAGAAAATTAAAAAATATATTAAACAAGTTCCTGAAAAAAAGGTTGTTTTTTTATTTAAAACAATTGATTGTTTAGAAATGCTTGAAAGAGATTATTCTAAAAAATTATTACAAGAGATAACCCCGTTAGTTGATAAGATTGTAGTTAGTTTTGCTACAAGAAGTATGATTTCTAAAAAGAAATTTAAGGCAAAAAGAAACTGGATTTTAGATTTTATTAATGAGGAGTTTAAAATAATTGATGATTTTGAGTTGGGTAGTGAAAGATATATTTCTTTTAAGACCAAATAAATTTATATAGTAGAACGATTTTTAGCATAAATGAAAAAAGATTTTGAAAAAAAAGTTTTGAAAAATGGAATGACTGTTATTTTAGAAAAGAGAGATCTTCCTATTGTTAGTGTTGCTTTTGCTGTTCGTGCTGGAGGAATTCATGAATCTTTAGATGAAAAAGGAATTTCTCACTTTATTGAACATATGTTGTATAAGGGGACTTCTAATAGAAATTCTAAACAAATTGCTGAAGAAATTGAATGGAATGGTGGAGAATTAAATGGTTTTACATCTGAAGAAATTGTTGCTTATTGGTGTAAAATGCCTTCTAGACATTTAAATGTTGCTCTTGATGTTTTAAGTGATATGGTTAAGGATCCTAAGTTTGATGAAAAAGAATTAGAAAAAGAAAGGAAAGTTATTTTTGAAGAAATTAAAATGTATAAAGATAATCCAAAATTACATGTTTTTGATGAAATTCAAAAATCACTCTATACAGGAACCATGGAAATGGGTTTAGCAGGAACTTTTGAAACAATGAAATCTGTTGATAGAAAAAAAATGGTTGAAACTTTTGAAGAAATTTATAAGCCAAACAATATGATTTTATGTGTTGTTGGGGATGCGAATTTCAATGAAATTGTAGAATTTGCTGAAAATAATTTTGATAATCAAAAAGGAAAAATTTCAAAACAAAAATTTGATTTTAAAAATGAACAAAAAATAGAAGAGAGAAAAGGAATTGATCAAGCTAATTTAGTTTTTGCTTACCATGTTCCATTAGCAGGAGATAAAGGGAGTTATGTTGCGCATGTTTTAAGCACTTTGATGGCGGGAGGAATGTCTTCAAGATTATTTGCAGAGATTAGAGAAAAAAGAAATTTAGCTTATGCTGTAAAAGGAGATGCAAATATTAATAGAGATTTTGCTTACAATTTTATTTATGTTGGAACAATGAAAGAAAATGTTGAGAAAGTTAAAGAGTTAATTTTAGAAGAATTTCAGAAAGTTGCAAAAGAATTAACAGAAAAAGAGTTGAATCAAACTAAAGAACAATTAATTGGAAATTACTATATCTCGATGGAAGATTCTCAAATACAAATGGTTAATTTGCTTGCTTCAGAAATTCAAGGAGATGCTGAAGAGTTTTATAATTTTGAAAAAAATATTTCTGAAGTTAAGTTAGAAGATGTTAAAGAAATGGCTTTAAATGTGGAAAAAGCATATAGCTTTTTTGCACTAGTTCCGGAGAATTAATATTAAAAACCCTTTTTCTTATTGATTCTTATGTTTGTTGTAAAAGTTCCCGGAATAAATGGATTAGGTAAGACAAAGGGTTGTGAAAAAGCAGGAAATGCTATATTAAAAACGTTTAGAGAAGAAATCCCTTTAAACGAATCTGGAAAAGTCCTTGATGTATCAAAATTAGATTTAGAAGAGATTCATTTGGATAATTCAAATTTAGAATTAAGTAATAAATTAATTTATAAAAATGCTTTTGAAACTTTTGAAGAAAAACCCAAAACTATTTTTTTAGGGGGAGATCATTCTATTAGTTATTCTTTAACAAGGGCCTTTTTTGATTATTGTCAGAATTCTGGAAAAGAACCTTGTTTAATTGTTTTTGATGCCCATGCAGATTGCGATGATCCAAATAAAGAACCAACACATGAAGAGTGGTTAAGAAAATTAATTGAAGATAAATTTCCTTCAGAAAATATTCTTTTAGTGGGGGCTAGAAAAATTTGGAAAAATGAGTTAAATTTTCTAAAAGAAAATAATGTTAAAATTATGCCGATTGATAAATTTGCAGGTGATTTACAAGACCTCGGAGATACTATAACCGAATTTTCAAAAAATAAAGAACTTTATGTTTCTATTGATGTTGATGTTATTGATCCTGCTTTTGCTCCTGGAACAGGTTATCCAGAACCAGGAGGATTGTCGACGAGAGAATTTTTATATATAGTTCAAAGAATAAATAAAGTTAAAAACTTAAGAGCAGTAGATATTGTTGAGATAAATCCTGAAAAGGATCAAAATAACGTAACAGTTAAATTGGGTGCCAAAATATTAAACGAATTACTTTAAAATGAGATGTTTTATTTCAATAGAATTAGCTGAAAATGTAAAAGCACAAATTTTTCATGCTTTTGAAAAATTGAAGAATTCTAAAACTTGTTATGGGAATTTTGTAAAGAAAGATAATTTACATTTAACTTTAAAATTTCTTGGAAATATTTCTGAAGAAAAAATAGAGGAAATAAAAAAAGTTTTAGAAAAAATAGATTTTAGACAATTTCCAGTCGAAACAGGAAAAATAGGTTTTTTTCCTAATGAAAATTATGTAAGAACTCTTTGGATTGATTTGAAAGCATCTGATTTCGAATTTCTTAAAAATGAAATTGATGAAAAATTACATAAATTAGGTTTTAATGAAAAGGACAAAAATTTTACAACCCATATTACTGTGGCAAGGATAAAGGGAATAGAAAATAAACAAAATTTTTTTAATAAACTTGAAGAAATTGCTCCAAAAAAAATGTTTTTTATTGTAAATCGATTTTCTTTGGTTAAGTCAATTTTAAAAAGAAAGGGTTCTGAATACAAAACTTTAAAAGAATTTCATATGAGGATGCGTTAGTACTCTCTATTTATTATTTCAATTACTGTTTCCGCTTTTTTACCAAGAATTTTTTTTAATTCTTCTATTGGAGCATTAATTATGTTTTGGACTGTTCCAAATTTTGTGAGAAGTTCTTTTGATTTTTTTGGACCTATTCCTGGAAAACTTTCAATTATAAATTGCAATTGTTCTTTTTTATTCAATGTTTTTTTCATACCATTTAAAGAAATTTCTTTAACTTTCTTTTTTGAAATAACATTAATAAATTTGGCAGTATCTTCCGGATTTTTTGTAAAAATCATTGGAATCTTATGTTTTATAACCGTTGAAAGCAAAAATCCCCTTATAGCATTTGCATTCATCCCTAAATCATCGTCGCTATAAACTTCTTGCTCTTCGATACCCTCAATTATTAGTAATTTTTTTTCAAATTGTTTTAATTCTTCAATTTGTTTTGATAATCTCCTATTTATTATTGAAGAGATAAAATCCGAAATTGTTTTTCTTTCAATAACGACATCTTTTACAATATAATCTCCTATTTTCAATTCTTTAAATTCAATTTCTAATCCTAATTTTATTAAGTTAGAAAATACGAGAGAATTTTTTTCCCGGTAATCAATTATTACTTTTTCTTTTGAAATTGATTTTATTGGTTGTTTTTTTCTTGAAAAAATATCTAAAATTGGTTTTTTAGCAATCATTATAATTTTTTTTGGAATTCAATTTTATTTCCTTTTGCGAAAGATTTTTTGATGTTTTCAATTGCCGTTTTCATTTTCTTTTCTCTTGCCTTTGCAACATAGAAAAATGATTCATCCTTGGTATTTTTTGTAATTAACATTATTAATTTTCCTTTGTTTAATCTTGCAGTTCTTCCTGTTCTTTGAATTGTTCTAATTGCAGATGAAATAGGCTCATAAAAAACTACCGCATTAACTTCTGGAATATCTAAACCTTCTTCGGCAATACATGTAGCACATAAAATATTGATTTTTCCTTCAGAAAATTCTTGAATTATCTTTTTTTGTTCTTTTTGACTTAAACCTTTTTTCCCCTTGGTAGTAGCTTGGCCCACAAAAACCTTGGCTTTCACTTCATTAAGCCCGTTTAATTTTTTTGAGATTATAGTGGCAGTATCTCTAAACTGTGTAAAAATTATTATTCTTAGTTTGGGGTTTTTTATTATTTCTCTTTTAATTATTTCAATCACTTCATTTATTTTTGGATGTTCTTGATTTTTTGCAAGCAATTCATTTGATTGGGTATAGATAAAATTAAATTCTGGTTTGGCAACAAGTTTCACAACCCCTTTACTTTGTTTTTTTTCTGCCTGTTCAAAAAGATTTTTTAAATATTTATTAAATCCTTCTAATGTTTGGGTTTCTAATAATTCCATTGCATGTTGGATTTTAATTGCTTGTGCACATGCACTTGCGCCTAACATATAATTATAATTTCTATTTCCTCTTGAAAGGGTTCCTGTGATTTTCTTTTGCAATTGGATTAAACCTGTTTTAGTTGAAGGTCCGAAAAGAACTTTTCGATATCTTAGTTCTTCAATGTATTGATTTAAAATTTTTGTTAGAACGTGTTTCATTTCTTCAAATTTTGAAGGAAAATCTACAAGTATTTTTTCAAATTCTAATTCTTGTAAATAATGTTTAACGTCTGGACTTTCTCTTGTTCTTAATTCAACTTCTTCAATTGAAAGATTTCTACATATTTCTTTTATTCTTGTTATGTCATTTCCTGGAGATGCAGTCATTCCAATTATTCTAGGATGTATGGCCTGCACCTTATATTGTTTAGAAATATAATTGTAATCATAATTTTTCACACATCTATGTGCTTCATCTTCTATTAATAAAGATACTTCCGATAAATCATATAACCTTTTTTTTACATCATTGGCAACACATTGTGGTGTTGAAAATATTATATCCGCTGTTTGCCAGATTTTTTTTCTTTGTTCAGATTTTATTGCTCCGGTAAATAGTTGCATATCTCCGAATAATTCAGGAAGATATTTTTTGAAAGTGTTCAAATGTTGTTCCGCCAAAGGTTTTGTAGGTGCAAGAAAAACAACTTTTTCTCCTGGAAAATCTTTCATTCTTTGAATAGTTAGCATTAATGCAATCAAAGTTTTCCCTAATCCAGTTGGAAGTACAACTAAACAATTTTTTTCTTTACATGTTTTAAATATTTCCTCCTGATATTCTCTAGGAGTAATTCCTTGTAGAAATTCCATTTTATACAGCTAAAAAAGTATATCCTAAACCTATCAAAGTTATTATCGCTAAAAAACTCCACAATACTTTACTTCCAAAAAAGATTTTGTTTCCATCTAAATTAGATGCTGGAATCATATTGAAGAATGCAAACCAAATGCTGAATTTCGCGAATTCTGAAAATCCAATTAAATATGCTAAAACAGCAACTAAGAGATTAATAAACACCCCTGCAGCTGCAATATATGCTAAATGATCCTCGCTAATTTCTGAAAAAGAATACATTCCATGCCTTTTTGCAGATCTGTAAACTTTTGCTTTTACATTAAAAACTAATGAAGCCATCCAAACAAATCCACCTAAGGGGAAGAAAATTATTTTTGAGATTATTGGGAAAAAAACTCCTGCAGGAAAAGCTCTTTTAAAATATTGTTTCGGCCTATATCCCCATTTTTTAAATTCCCAAATTTTTACATCTATTTCTAATTCAAAGTAATGACTGACTAATTTTTTTACAGAAACATTAATCATTATTATTATAAATATCGACAATAATGCAATCAAAAAGTAAGAGAAATCTAATAAAAGTGTGCTTGAAAATGCGAGAATTATTGAAACACTAATTATTGCTATTATCTCCTTATAGTTTAACATGTTATCTTTTAGCTTAATATTTTTATAAAGTTTGTTATGTTTCAATTTCTAAAATATCCTATGGATTATGGAAAAGTATTTAAATGATTTTCAATAAATTTTAATATGAGAGTTAAAAAGATAGGAGATGTTCTTAATATGAAGGTTTATACAGATTCTGGAGATTATTTTGGAGAGATTGAAGAAGCTAATTTATCTGAAAATAAAATTGATGGTTGGAGAATAAAAGTGGGTGGAAGTGTTTTGTCTCTTATTGGAGGGGCAAGAGGGGTTATTATCCCGCACCAATTTGTAAAGGCAATTAGTGATGTTTTTATAATAAACAAATCTGCCTTACCAAGTCAAGCCCAGGGTATTGATGAGTTACCTGAGACTATTGAGTAAACAGATAAAGAGGTGAATAAATATGTCCGAAACAATTTTACAACATCCTGTCTTAACTAGCTTTGTCTACCCTTTTTTAATTGTATTTTTTATAGTTTTTGCGGTTTTAGAGAAAACAAAACTTTTTGGAGAGGATAAAAAACAACTTAATGCCCTTTTATCTTTTGTAATTGGTTTAATTTTTGTTTCGGCTGTTTTTCCAAAGATGGTCGTTGAAAATATGATTTTATTTTTATCTGTTGCATTGGTGATTATGTTTGTTGTTTTAATGCTTTGGGGGTTCATATTTGCAAAAGAAGGTGGGGGGGTTGAATTCACTAAACCTATGAAAATGGGGTTATTTGCCGTAGTTACAATAGCCGTAATTATTGGAATTCTTTGGGCTTTTGGAGTTACTGGAAAAGTTTATGATTTTTTCTTTAATCAAACTTGGAGCAGTGCATTCTGGACGAATACAATTTTTATTGTCTTAATTGCAATTGCTTTGGCAGTAGTGCTTCGAAAAACAAAATAATTTAGTGGAATTTCTTTTAAGAAATATTTATAAATTGAGTTTATTATAATAGTTTATGATAGGGGGGATTATTTCATTAGCTTCTTACGGGTTTGCTGGAGGTGGTAGCGTAGGAAATCTTCTTGCCCAATTAGAAGCACTAGGATTTTTTAGTTATGTTCTTCCATTTTTATTGATTTTTTCAATAGTATTTGTAATCTTAAGTAGTGTTCCTATTTTTAAAGGAAACAAAGGAGTTAATGCAGTTATTGCTCTTGCAGTTGCTTTAATGTCTTTACAATTTGGTTTTGTATCTATCTTTTTCGGAGAAATTTTTCCAAATTTTGCTGTTGCATTATCTATTCTTTTAGTAGTAATTATTATCTTTGGATTATTTGGAGATCCCGAGAACAAAGGATACAGGTGGCTTTATGTAGCAATAGGGATAATTGCGGTGGCAGTAGTTATTTTTAGATCTATTAGTTATTTTGGATGGTATATAGGCGGATCTACTTGGCTCAATGTTAATTGGGCTAATGCTGCAATTATTGCGTCTGTTATAGCACTTGTTATAATAATTATTTCAAGTACAAAACCCACAAAACCATTAAAATTTGAAACCCCTTGGCCTGTTATTTCTGGTGAGAGACCTTCTTCTTAAAATAAAATTATTTTTTCTTAGAAATCTTTTTTTTAGTAACTTTCTTTTTGGCTATAGCTTTTTTAGCAGGAACTTGTTTTTTTGCAAGTTCTGGAATCATTTTAGTAAAAGAGTTTTGCATCATTGACATTTCTTTTTTTATAGTTTCCATTCCTTGACCATAAGAACCAATTTTTTCTAATATTTTAATTTGTAAATTATCAATGATTGTTTCTATTTTTTTAAGTCTCTCTTCAAAATTAGATAATTTTGCTCCTGCAAGTGTGCTGAATTCTTTTAGATCCCCTAATTGTTTTCCTATTTTTTTTGTTTTTTCTTCAAAAACTTGCTCAGCGACTTCAATCATAACATCTGTACCTCCACCTCCATAATTTTCCTCATATCCTTCTTGCGGGGCATATTCAGTTGAAGGATATTGTTCTTGAGGAGGATAATAAGGTGCTGGAGGATTTGGGGCTGTTGGTTGTGGGGCTGGAAATCCCGGTTTAAATGTTTCTTGCCTTGCCATTTCACCACCTTCAACAGCATTTTTTATTTGTGCTTGACTAAGGGCATCAGTTATTGCTTGAGGCGCAATGCCTTGTTCTTGTAATCTTGTAATAATTTCTTGTTCTGCCACCCCCTCTCTTTTCATTTGTCTTATTTGATCTAAAATAGCCATCGTTGTTATTAGTTTTATTTTGTTTTTATTTCTTTAGGTATTTTAAAGGTTGGAACATTTTCAATTGTTTAGCTAAGAGGTCTACGTCATCTTTTCTAGCAAATTTTTGAAATTCCCTTGATATGTTTTCTATAAACGATTTAGTTTTTTCTGAACTTTCTTTGATTTTTTCTAGATCTTTTTTTATTTCTAAAATTGTTTCATTTGTTTTTTCTTTTATCTCAATTAAATTTTGCCCAATAAGTAAAATTCTATCTTTTAGAATTCTTTGTTTTTCTTCTAAATCCCTTATTTTTAAATTATTTTCATCTAAAGATTGTTCTTGATAATTCACCTCTTCTGCCATATTTATAGAAAGAGAGGGGGCTTTAAATTTGTTGTGATTTTTCTTAAGAAAGTTTTATAATAGTCTTTTGGATTTTTATTTTATGGAAAAACTTCATTCGGGGGCAAAGTGGATTTTTAGATTTAGAATTTATTTTATACTTTTCTTTTTAGGATTTATTTTTGTACCTTTTTTGATAGTTTTTTTTATTCTTAGAAAGTTTGAAATTTCTTTCTTTTCTTCCATTTTTGGAAATTTGGGATTTCCTATTTTTCTTTTTGTGATTTTTTCGGTACTATTTATTTTATTAGCAGAACTTTTTTCTCAATTATATTATAATAATTGGAAGTATGAGTTTACAAAAAAGGAATTAAGAATAGAGAAAGGAATTATTACAAAAAATTACAAGAGCATACCTTACGGAAGGATCCAAAATGTGGATATTAGAAGGGGAATTTTAGCAAGAATGTGTGGTTTTTCTAGTTTAAGCATACAAACTGCCGGATATTCTTATGCTGGAGCAAGGGGGACACCTGAAGGATATATTCCTGCAGTTTCTGTTAAGAGGGCGGAAGAAATTAGGGAGTTTTTAGTAAAGAAAATTTCTAGTAAAAGGTCTGGACTTTAATTCCTTTTTATTATACAAAATAATTTAAATCTAATTCCTCTCTTATTTTTATGAATTTTGAAAAAGAGGCACCTTTATATGCTTATGAGGTGAGAAGAGAAGGGGGTGAGGATATTCTTTATGTTAATTATTTGGGAGCCCCTTATATTCCGAGTCTTGCTGATTCTTCTGAAGTTATGGGAAGAACAGTAGACAATTTAATAGAAAATCCAAATGCATCTAGGATTATTTTTTCTCAACAAAAGAATTACAATTATGATCTCAATGAAACTTCTATGCTTCTAGAAATTGCCCAGTTTTATGTTTATTTATTAAAACAAGAAAAAATTTTATCCCAAACAAAAATTGTGACAAATCAACAGCAACTTTTTTCTCAAAGATATAACTCTCTTTTTTCTTTTCTTTTACTTTTAAAACAAGATCCTCTTGCAGCCTATGCAGAATTAAAAAAAATTATTATTGAAGAAAAAATTCTTTTAGATAAAATTGATGAAGAAATGGTTAAAATTGACCACATGAATTTTATTTATTTAGTTGAAAAGATTTTTTCTTTATTTAAAAAAATGAAAATCATTCAAGAAGCTGAGCCCTACCTCAAAGATTATCACAAGGGAGACAGGGAAATTTATAGTAGAATTTTTAGACCAGATGTTATTCCTAATTTTACTTTTACTAGGTTGGTTTCTGATTTACCTGATAATGCAGAAATTATTGATCAATATAAAATTTCAGGAGAGGAATATGACGAATCTTTAGTTACTATTTTGAAAATGAAAGAAGAATCTAAATTAATGTATCACCTTACTCCTCCAGAACATACTTTAAATGAAGATCATAATCTGCTTTTGAATCTTGCAAGAACTGTTTTGATAGAACATCAACCTAAAGCAGAAGAGTTTACAGATACAGAAAGAATAAGGGCTGTTTTTTTTAATATTGCAAGAGACTTATTAAGAGATTTGGCTGCAACTAAAAAAATTAAGGTGGGTTATTCTGATTTGAATAAATTGGCGATTATTCTTGTTAGAAATACTATTGGGTTTGGTTTAATTGAGGTTTTGCTTCAAGATAAGAAAATTCATGATATTTCTTTGAATTCTCCCATAGCAAGGGTTCCCATTTATATTAGGCATGGAGAATATGATGAATGTTTATCAAATATCCAACCAAGTCAAGAAGATGCAGATTCTTGGGCTGCTAAATTTAGAATGGTAAGTGGAAGACCTTTAGATGAAGCCAATCCTATTTTAGATACTCAATTAGAAATTGGAAAATTAAGAGCAAGAATTGCAATTATTCAAAGACCTCTATCTGCTGATGGTTTGGCCTATTCAATTAGAAGACATAGAGAGTCTCCTTGGACATTACCCCTTTTTATCCAAAACAAAATGATAAATCCTTTTGCGGCAGGATTATGGAGTTTTTTAATTGATGGTGCAAGAACTTTATTGGTTGCTGGAACAAGAAGTTCAGGTAAAACTTCTTTGTTAGGAAGTTTGATGTTAGAAATTATGTCTAAATCCAGAATAATAGTTGTAGAAGATACTTTGGAGTTACCTATTGAATCTATGAGGAGACTTAAATATAATATTATTAGAATGAAAGTTAGATCTGCTTTATTAAAGACAGGCACAGAAGTTTCTGCGGATGATGGCATTAGGACAAGTTTGCGGTTAGGAGATAGCGCATTAATCGTTGGTGAAATTAGAAGTGGTGAGGCTAAAGCACTTTATGAAGCGATGAGGGTTGGTGCTTTGGCAAATGTTGTTGCAGGCACAATTCATGGTGCTTCGCCTTATGGTGTTTTTGATAGGGTTGTAAATGATTTAGAAGTTCCCGCCACAAGTTTTAAGGCAACAGATATTATTGCTGTTTGTAATCCAATAAAATCTCCAGATGGTTTACATTCTTGGAAAAGAATGATTCATTTGTCAGAAATAAGAAAGCATTGGAAAGAAGATCCTTTGATTGAAAAAGGTTTTGTGGATTTGTTGAAATATAATGTAGAAAAAGATGAATTGGAACCTACGGAGGATATTATTAATGGAGATAGTGAAACTCTTAAAGATATTGCTTCAAATGTTAGGGGTTGGGCTGGAAACTGGGATGCTATTTATGATAATGTGTTGTTAAGAGCTAAAATAAAAAAAGAAATTGTTGATGTTGCTGAAAAAACAGGTAAATTTGATATTTTAGAAGCAAAGTTTAACACTTTAGCAAATCATGTTTTCCACAGAGTTTCAGAAGAAGTTATTCAAGAAATTGGATTGCCTTTGGGTGAAAGGGTTTTTCCAGAATGGCAAAAATGGTTAAATGAAGAGGTTAAGAAATTCAAAGTTTAGGAAGTTTTATTAATTCTTTTTTTTGTTTATTTTCATGAGGAAATTTTTAATATTTTTGATTTTAGGAATTTTTCTTTTAAGTTTAGTTAGTGCCCAAGTAGAAACTAAATATTATATTTACCAAAAAAAAGTTTTAGTTGATTATTATTTTGACACTGTTTCAGATTTAGAATTAAGAATTCCTTATGATGTTAAGCAGTCTGACCTCAATATTAATTTAGAATATGAATTTGAAAGCTTAGAAGGATATGGCCTGGTTAGAATCAATTCTGCGGAGAATCTTTCAATAAAATATGTTACAGAATCAATGATAGATAAAGCAAAAAGTGGTTATTATTTCACATCCAAGAATTATTTAAATGGCTCTCAAAAAGTTAAATTAGTTCTTCCTGAATCTGCACTTTTAGTTGAAGAAGGCCTTATTTCCCCCGAACCAGATTCAATTACTAGTGATGGAAGGAGTATTATTTTGAGATGGGATAGTTATGAAGATAAACAAATTGTGATTAATTATGAATTTGTAAAAGATAAAAGTTTTATAGGATACATTATGATTTTATTTCTTGTTTTGTTTTTTATAATTTATTCTATTCTTCAGAGAAGATTTTTTAAAGAAAAAATATCTAAAGTTGAGAAAAAAAGTAAAAGTAAAAAACCTAGTAAAAAACAAGATTTTACAAAGAATTTATTTGAAGATGAGAAAAAGATTGTAGAGTATCTTTTAGATAAAAAAGGTAATGAAGCTTGGACAAAGGAAATTCTTAGAGATGTTGGAATTAGTAAAGTTAAATTAAGCAGAAAATTAAGAAGTTTAGAGCAAAAAGGAATCATTAAAAGAATTCCTTATGGTAATGCAAATAAGATAAGAGTTCTTAAGAAATAGGCTTGTTTCATTCGGATTTCTTAGAAAGACATATGACTAATGAATATGTTTGTTGATTTCAAGCTTGTTTCACCTTGTTAACAGGCTGTTTCACGTGTTAATTAAATAGTTTTAATGATTTAAGTTCTCATGGAAAAGACAAATCAAAAAAATAAACAAGGCCGTATATTTTTGTTGTTAGATGAAGCCAACAGACAGTTTTACAAATCTCTATGTTCAAATAGAATTGAAAGGAGGTTAATAAAAATAAAATGAAAGCAAAAATATTTACAATATTTACAATGGCTGTTTTAATGGTTGCTTTAATGGGAACTGCTGTTTTAGCTCAAGAAACAACAAATGTGCAAACTGCACAAGCTACACAAGCGGTTGCATCAGATA
>CAZWIB010000003.1:1253-15241 GCA_964634225.1 Candidatus Woesearchaeota archaeon | reverse complement strand
ATGATGGAACAGACGCTGAAGATGGAGTTGACGATTCTGAGCCAAATGATGATGGAACAGACGCTGAAGATGGAGTTGACGATTCTGAGCCAAATGATGATGGGCTTATTGATTTAAGTTAATTTTTTATTTTAGTGATAAAGCCAGGGACAGGGTTCCTGGATTTTTTCTTTTTTTCGACATGTTTATTAATCATTTTTTCTTTATTTTTTATAATAGGCTCATGAATAAATTCATGGCCTCGTTCGCTAAATCGAACGAGAGGTGATGAAATGCCAGCGGCAAAAAAACCAAATGTAAAAGATATTCTTGAGAAGTATGGTGCTAAGATAGAAGGCAAAATAGATTCTACTCCTGTAAAAACCAAAGGATCGTATACTGGGGCATATTCAACTTTTAAAAAAGAAATGGCTCCTGATCTTTCTAAATATGAGAAATGGGCTCATAGCTTAGGCAAAGTAATTAAGATGAAGGTTTCTGAAAAAGATGCTATTAAAGTTAGAAAGCATTTGGATATTGCACACCTTGATGTTGAACCTTGGCAAGCTTTGGGTTTGGGCGTAATGGCTTTTTTAGGAGTCTTTTTTTTAGGTTTAATTTTTTCTTTAGCGGGTTTATTGATTACGGGTAGTTTTCCTTTCTTGTTTTTTCTTTTAACAGTAACTGTTTCAATTTTTTTATTTTATTATGTTAATAATTATCCTCAAAGATTAGCAAATAAGTGGAGATTAAAAGCATCAAGCCAGATGGTTCCAGCAATACTTTACATTGTTGTTTATATGAGGCACACTTCTAATTTAGAAAAGGCTATTGCTTTTGCTTCAAAACACTTACAGTATCCTCTTGCTTTAGATTTCAAAAAAGTATTTTATAATGTAGAGGTTGGAAAATTTTCTACAATTAAAGAGAGTTTAGATAATTATTTAGAAACCTGGAGAGATTATTCTACCGAGTTTATAGAATCATTTCATTTAATTGAAAGTAGTTTATTTGAACCAGATAATGCCAGAAGAATACAAACTTTAGAAAAATCATTACAAGTTGTTCTTGATGGCGTTTATGAAAAGATGTTAAAGTTTAGCCACAATGTGAAATCTCCTTTGACTAATGTTTATATGCTTGCTGTTATGCTTCCTGTTTTGGGTATTGCAATGATTCCTCTTGCTTCTGCAATGGTTGGTGGGCTTTTATCAGCTACACATATATTTGTGATGTATAATTTGTTAATTCCTTTTATTGCATTTTTTATGCTGGATAAAATTTTATTATTAAGACCGGGTGGTCATGGGGAGTCCAAATTATTAGAAAGAAATCCATTGTATCCCGAATATAAAAATAAGAGTCATTATACTAAAGCATTTTTAATTTGTTTACCTCTACTTTTAATTGGTTTATTACCTTTGGCTGCCAAAGTAGGAATTATTAATGATTTTACAATTAATATAGGTGGATCTTCCGTGCAATTTTTTGATTTTAAAGATGTTGGTGGAAAAAGTGTTGGGCCTTTTGGAGTTGGTGCATTATTTTTAGGAATGCTTATTCCCCTTAGTATTGCCTTGTTTTTTGCTATTGCATATAAAGGAAGAACTAAGAATTTAATTAAAGAAAGGAAAAAAACAATTCAATTAGAAAAAGAATTTAATAATTCTTTATTTCAATTAGGAAATCGTTTAGGTAATGGGATTCCTCCTGAAATTGCTTTTGGTAAAGTTGCAGAATCTTCAAAAGGTTTAGTTACTTCCGAATTTTTTAAGAAAGTTAATTATAATATTAAGCAAATGGGAATGAGTGTAGATAAAGCTATTTTTGATAGGCGTCGTGGAGCTTTAACTTATTATCCTTCTGATTTAATCTCAACTAGTATGGGAATTCTTGTAGAATCTTCAAAAAAAGGTTTGAAAATGGCTGCAGTTAGTTTAATGGGGATTTCTGAATATATTAAAAATGTTGGAAAAATTACTCAGAGATTAAAAGATTTACTTTCAGAAACCATTTCAAGTATGAAAAGTAATATGACTTTTTTGGCTCCCCTGTTATCTGGAATTGTTATTGGTTTGGCGGCAATGATAACTTCTATTTTAAATAAATTAAGTATGACGAGCGAGCTTGCAGGAGGTGGGGGTGCCCTTGGGGGAATGGGTAATTTATTGGAAATCTTTGATTTAACCCAAGTTGTCCCTCCTTATTATCTTCAAATAGCAATTGGAATTTATTTAATACAAATAATTTTCATTTTGACTTCGACTTTAGTTACAATTGATTCAGGGGAAGATAAATTACAAAAGACATACATGATAGCAAAGAATTTGGTTAAAGGAATAGGATTGTTTTTCGTTACCTCTCTTGTTGCAACATTTATCCTTTTTATATTAAGTACGGTAGTTTTAGGAGGATTGGGTTAAATTTATTAATTCTTTTTTATAATTATTAATATGAAAAAGGCTGAAGAAACTTCGCCATTTTCCATTTATAAGAAAATGAAAAAAAGAGGCATTATTACAGAGTATCTTCCTTGGTTATTGATTGGTTTAGCAGTTCTTGTAATCCTAATGATTACAATTTTCTTATTAAAAGCAGAAGGCACTTCACTTATTGATAAAATTAAAGATTTGTTCAGATTCAAATAAAATGGAGATTTAAATAAATGCTCCTTAGGATACATTCCACATAATGGCAGAGTTAACAGTTAATACAGTAATTAAAATAATAATAGGAATTTTTGTAGTTGTTGTAGTTGTAGGGGGGTTGTATCTTCTGTTTAAAAATTCCATTCTTGATTTTTTTAAAAATATTTTTTCAAGTGTAGGATGAAAAACAAAAAGGGATTTTTACTTGCTGAAGAAACTTTGAAAACAGTTCTTGCAGTTATTGCCATAGGATTTTTAATCTATTTTTTAGTTTCTTTATATTTTGTAAATTTAAAAGAAGGGAAACAAAAACAAGCAGAGGCGACCTTAGAAAAAATTTCTAAAATTATTAAATCTGCTGAAACATATGGGGAAATAAGAGCTATAACCCCAGAAAAATGGTATTTATTTAGCTTTACAAAAGAAATAAAACCGAATTCCTGTGCAGGAAAAAATTGTGTATGTATTTGCCAGTTAAAGGTGGACGTTGTTTTTAATCTCCCCTTAACTTTTGAACAAAGACAGGCTAACGAATGTAGTGACGATGGAAGATGCTTAATTGTTGAAAATTTAGAAAATTTTGAAAGAATAGGAATAGAAGATATTGCCGATTCTCCCACAAATATTAATGTGAGTAAAATAGATAATAAAATTGTCATTAAAAAAATACCATGAATTTTGATACCCTAATAAAATATGTAATTTGGATTGTGGTTTTTATTGTAGCTGTGACTGGAATATATTTATTTTTGGGGAGGTTAGGAATAATATGAAATTTAAGAAAGGGGAAATGTCAACACAACAGATAGTTTTATTGATTGTTTTAATAACTAGTTTTGTGGTTATACTTTTCTTTTTATTTAGAATAAATTTAGGTAGTGAATCACAAAACCAAATCTGTCAAAATTCAGTTATGTTAAGAGCATCTTCTTTATTTAGTTCTTCAACGCCTTTGAATTGTTATAGGGATTATATATGTATTACTAAAGATGGTAGTTGTGATGAATTAATTAAACCAGAAAAAGTAAAGGTAGATTCTTTAAATGAAACTTATGGGGCTTTAGCTAATGAAATGGCTGATTGTTGGTGGATGTTTGGAGAAGGGAAAGTCGACTATATCGGAGGCAAGGCATTTCATGATAATTATTGTTCTATTTGTTCTCAAATTTTCTTTGATGATAGTTTGAAAGAAATTGAAAAAGGTACTGACGAAGAAATAAAAGATATTCAAGAAGGAAAAATTAGTAAAGAAAGGCTTTATTATTATTTAGCAAACAATGATCTTTCACCTACAAAAGAAGTTAGTTATGCTGAATATCTTTTTGGAACTAACGATATTGAAAGTTTGAAAAAAGGTACTTTGGAGGATGGAACTGAAGTTATTGGAACTTTTGGAAATATTGATGTTGGGAAACAATATTTTAATGTTATGGGAATTACTAGCAAGGTTAGCAAGGGATGGTATATTGTTGGAGGGACTGCATTAGTTGTGGGGACAGTCTTTACTGGGGGAGCTCTTGCAGTTGTTTTAGTTGGAGGGGGTGCTGCAGCTATTGCTACAGGGGGTGTTGCAGGATTAATAGAGCCTGAAATTGGAGCAATAGTTGTTGAAGGAGATGGGATAGAGAATGATTTTATGGCACCCACAATTCAAGAAGTGAAGTCTGACAAGTTTAATGCATTAAATTGCGAAGATATTTTGACTCAGACTTAAAATGAAAAAAAGAGGTGCTATTTTAATTGAAAATGTAATTTTTATTGTATTAAATGTAATTTTTATCAGTATTTTACTTTTATTTTTATGGAAACAAGGTAGCGGGGCTGTTTTGTTGGAACAAACTTATGCAAAACAAATCTCTTTGATGATAGATTCTGCACAACCAGGCATGGAAATTAAGTTAAATATGCAGAGGGCAAAAAATCTTGCAGAAGATAATAAAATTGATTTTTCTGAAGTTGTCAGGATAACTGAAAATATAGTTATAGTTAAATTAAGTCAAAAAGGAGGTTATGAATATTCTTTTTTTAATGATGTAAAAGCCACGGCTTTTCCAGATGAAGAAGATGGAGAATATAATGGAAATTATATTTTTACAATAGCTAAAAATGAATAAGAAAGGAGCAGATAAAATATTGTCGGTTTACTGGTTTGCAATTTTAATAATTATTGCAGGAGCAATTGTTGCAATGGTTAGTGTGTTTTATGGTTATCCCTATGACGTAAGAGATATAGAAGCAAATATGATTGTGAATAAAATTTCAGATTGTTTATCTCAAGACGGAAGACTCAACCCAGATTTATTTAGTGAAACAGGGTTTAATAAAGAATTTTCTTTACATAATTGCAACTTTAATTTTGAAACTGAAAAAAAATTCAAACCAGGAGAATCATTTACTAATGAAACTCAATATTATGTTGAAATCAATTTTTATAACTTAACTACCAACGAGAATGTTTTTAAAATTTCTCAGGGAAATTCTAATTTCTTAGCAGATTGTGAGATAGAAAGCGAAGATTATGAAAGATTGGTAAAATGCGTTGATAGAAATTTTTATTCTTTGGATGATTCAGAAAATGTTTATTCAATAAATATTTTATCCGTAATTAGAAAGACAGAAAAAAATGTTAAATAATAAAAAAGGTCAAATGGGAGAGGCAATGACTTGGATAGTTGCCACTTTAATTATTGTGGTTTTATTATCTATCACAATCTATGCTTCAACCCTTGTAGCCAAAACGAAAGGAGACCCTTCTTCTGTTTTTTCTCTTGGATATTCTAGAAATCAAGACATGCTTATGGAAAAATCTTTGTTTGTTTCTTTTGATATTGAAGATTCTAATATTAAAAATAAAATTTATGAGGATTTGAAAAATACTTCAAACTTCCCCTATAAAGATTTTAATTCAAAATATACCCAAATTAAATTTAATTTAGAGAATTATGGTAAAAAATAAGCGTGGAGATATTCCTGTAACAATTTTAGTTTTAGGAGTTTTTGTTATTTGTGCTTTAGCTTTGCTTAGTTTTTATGCTTCTAGTATTAAACTTTCAAATGCTTCTGTAGGAATTGATCTAATGGAAAAAATGAATTCAAATATTAATGAATATAATTTCTATAACTCTCATGGATTTTCTGAAGAACAAATTAAGAATTTTATGGCTGAAGATGATTTTTATTTTCTAGAAGATGGTTTTGTAATTAATAAAACTCAAACAGCAATTAAACCCCAATTAGCTTTTGATTGGACAGAAGAAGAATTTTTATTTTCAGTCAAATTTTATAAAGATTAACATAAGCTTTATAAATTAAATAATCTTTTAGAACATATGAATAAAAGAGGTCAAGGATTGAGCACTAATACGGTTATTTTACTTATTTTGGGAATCTTTGTTTTGGTATTTTTAATTCTTGGATTCACAATTGGGTGGGGAAAGATTGTTCCTTTTTTATCTAAGAATAATGTTGATTCTGTTGTAAATTCTTGTGATGTTTCTTGTTCTACCGCATCTAAATACGGTTTTTGTTCTCAACCAAGAGATCTTAAGACTGATGATGGGGAATTGAAGGATGTTACTTGTAATTATTTGGCAAAAAAACAAAAAGCATATGGTGTGGAACAATGCCCTTCTGTTTCTTGTGATGTCGTTCTTTTAGATACTATGCCTAAAGATCCTTGTTCTGGAAATGAAGGGAAAACTGTTCAAGTGTTAGTTGATAATGTTTTGAATAGTACTCTTTGTTAAAATGGCAAGTGGAGATCTTGAGAGAAGGAATAAGAGAAAATATAAGAAGAAAGAAAAGAAAAAACACCCTTATAAGAAAGGTGGAAGGCAAAGAAGTTCAAATGTTTCTTCAAAGAGCAAGAAATAATTTATAAATAATACTTTGTATGTTTTTTTATGTTTGAGGTGATATTTTTAATTAGTTTAGCATTAGTTTTTATTATTTTTGCAGTTCTCCAGGATTTAAAGAAAAGAGAGATTGCAAATTGGATTAGTTTTTCTTTGATAATTTTTGCATTAGGATTTAGATTTTTTTATTCTTTATTTGGTGATATTGGATTTCAGTTTTTTTACCAGGGATTGATTGGTTTGGCGATTTTTTTTGCTCTTGGAAATATTTTATATTATGGGAGAATGTTTGCTGGAGGTGATGCAAAATTATTTTATACTTTAGGGGTTATTCTTCCTTTTTCAACTGATTTTTTTATTAATTTGAATATTTTTATTTTGTTCTTTATTTTGTTTTTGTTTTCTGGAGCAGCTTATGGATTAGTTACTACTAATTTTTTAATGATAAAAAATTTTAAGAAATTTAAAAAAGAATTTTCAAGACAATTTAAATTGAATAAGAAACTTTTTATTTTAGCAACTTTTTTGGCTTTATTATTTATTATTTTTGGATTTGCAAATTCTTTTATGGCATATTTTGGAATTTTGGTTTTTATTCTTCCTTATTTGTATCTAAGTGCTAAAGCTGTTGATGAGGTTTGTATGGTAAAGAAAATTTTGCCAAAAAAATTAACAGAAGGAGATTGGCTTTACAAAGATGTTAAAGTTGGAAGCAAAATCATTAAAAAGAATTGGGATGGTTTGAATAATAAAGAAATTACCTTACTTCAAAAGAAAAAATTTGTTTTAATTAGACAAGGAATTGCTTTTAGTCCTGTTTTTTTAATTAGTTTTTTAATTTTGGTTTATTTGTGGTTTTCAGGATTATGGAATTCTTTTTGGTAACCAGGTTTCTTTATCTGTGATTATTTCTGGTTCTTTAGGTTCCTCTTTTATAACTTCTTTTTCAATAGTTAATTCTCTTTGTAAACTCTCCAATATTTCTTTAGGTGCAGGTTGCCTTTTTCCTTCTAATGTTTTATCATCATAGATGGGAATAATGTTTAATGTTTTATGTCCAAACATTTCAGAATCCTCTATTTTCATTTCTTTTGCATTTAATTTTTCTTTTAATTTTAGTGAAAGTTGTTTTGCAAATTCTTGAGTTTCTGGAGAAATTTCTTGAACGTGGGGTCTTGGAATTATTATTGTGTGTCCTCTTGAAATGGGATTTATTTCTAATACCGCTATTGCATTTTCATTTTCATCTATTTTATGAGAAGGAATTTCTCCCTTAATAATTGAGCAAAAAATACATTGTTGATTATCTCCTTGTTTCATTAAATTATTTTGTACTAAAAATTCTTCAAGTTCTTTTTCGTTCATTGTTTGGATTTGTTGTATAGATGAAGCCTTTTTTTCTTCTGGAAAGCTTGTTTCAATTTGTTCAATCAATTGTTTCTTGATTTGTTCTATTTGATCTTTTGGTAATGCCATTGTTTTAGTAGAAATATTTAATTAATAAGTTTTATGCAATTTTTCTAATATCTGTTACTTGGATAGATTGTACATTTTCAATATTTTTGAATGCTTCTTCAACTTTTTCAAGTTCTTTTTCTTCTGGCCATTCAAAAAATGCGATTATTGCTTTTAATCCAAATGCAATTGGTTCTTCTTCATATTCTTTATTTTTTCCACCCTCTTTTTCAACAGTTGCCATTGCTTGCTTTTTGATTTCTTCTAGATCAACATCTGGAGAAGTGGGCATTATTTTTATCTTTACTCCTGCTATTCCTGCCATGTTTATTTGTATTGAAAACAGTTTATAAAATTGTTGGAAATTTAGCATAATAATACTTATAAAAGATATGATTGTTTTCTAACAATGACTGATGCTAATTATGAAAAAGTTCTTGATAAGATTGCTAGAACTTCTGATTTAGATAAAGAAGAGATTAGAAGAAAAATTGAGGCTAAAAGGGCTAAACTTTCCGATCTAATTAGTTATGAAGGGGCTGCTCAAATTGTTGCTGCTGAATTAGGAATTAATTTTGAAAATGAAAAATTAAAGATTGATGAATTACTTCCCGGAATGAGAAAAGTTAATGTTGTAGGAAAAATAATTAGTTTATTCCCTGTGAGAACTTTTAAGAATAAACAAGGAGAAGATTCTAAAGTGGCTAATTTAGTTCTTGCAGATGATGGTTCTAATATTAAGGTTGTTTTGTGGGATACTAAACATATTGCTTTAATTGAAGATGGAACTATTAAAGAGGAAAGTATGATTGAGATTAATAATGCGAGTATGCGGGATAATGAATTACATTTGGGAAGTTTTTCTGAGTTAAAGAAAAGTGAAGATGTTTTAGAAAATGTTGTTACAGAAAGAGTTGTTAAGGAAAAAAATATTTCAGATTTTGTTCTTTCAGATAATGTTAAGACAAGAGCATTTATTGTCCAGAGTTTTGAACCTAGGTTTTTTTATATTTGTCCTGAATGTAATAAAAAGGCCGCTACAGATGGTGAGAATTTTGTTTGTTTAGATCATGGAAATATTACTCCTGAAAAAAGAGCTTTAATAAATATTGTTTTAGATGATGGAACTGAAACAATTCGTACAGTTTTATTTCATGAAAATTTACCCTTGATTGGGTTAACTGAATTAGAGAATGTCGAAAAATTACTTAATCAAAGAGAAGATTTGCTTGGGAAAGAAATGATCTTTTCAGGGCAAGTTAGAAATAATAAATTTTTCAATGAACCTGAATTTATTGTTGAGGGCGTTAGTGAAGTTGATTTTGAGAAATTGGTTGCAAGTTTAGAAGCAAAAGTTTAAATCTTGTTTTTATTTAATTGAATTATGTTAATAAGAACACATTTAATAATCACGCTTTTTTTTATTTTATTGTTATTACCTTTTATTTCCCATAAAGGTGTTTTCATTTTAATTGGTTTATTGGCAACCTATATTCCAGATATTGATATGGGTTCTTCTAAACTAGGTAAGAAGAAGATTTTTCGTCCTTTACAAATTTTTGTGAAACATAGGGGTTTTTTTCATAGTTTTACTTTTCTATTTTTAATAACTTTTATTTTTGTAATGTTTATTCCAATTCTTGCTCTTGGTTTTTTTATAGGTTATGCTTCACATTTATTTGTAGATAGCTTTACACCTCAGGGAATAAATCCTTTTTATCCTTGGAAAAGAAAGAGTATTGGAAAGATTAGAACTGGTGGAAAAATAGAAATTTCTATTTTTCTTATTTTTCTTGTTTTTGATTTATTAGTAATTTCCAAATATATATTTGTGAACTGAATAATCTTTATAAAGTAAAAACATGTTTTTTCTTTTATGACTGATGGAGAAGATACAAAAAAATCTAAAAAAGTTTCTAAAACAAAAAATCCTAAAGAACCTGAATTAATGGATTTGCCAGGTATTGGCCCTGCAGTTGCCACAAAGTTGGAAAATGCAGGAATACTTGATTTAATGTCTTTAGCTGTTGCAAGCCCTGCTACAATTTCAGATGCTTCGGGAATTAGTGCTGCTGTTGCAAGAAAAGCAATCCAAGCTGCAAGAACAATGTTAGATTTGGGTTTTCAAGATGGTGTTCAGTATGCAAAAAAAAGAGATAATGTTTCTTATATAACTACTGGAAGTGAGAATATTAATAATCTTCTGGGCGGAAAAGGCGTTGAAAGCAGAGCTATCACAGAAGCTTTTGGAGCTTATGGTTCTGGAAAAACTCAGCTAGGATTGACCCTGGCTGTTAATGTTCAATTACCCTTGGAAAAAGGAGGTTCAAATGGAAAATGTGTTTTTATTGATACTGAGGGAACTTTTAGGCCTGCGAGAATAAAACAAATTGCAGAAAACATGGATGCTGATCCTGAAAAAGTTTTGAAAAATATTTTTGTTGCTAGGGCTTTTAATTCTGATCATCAGGTTTTACTTTTAGAGAAGGTTGGAGAGATGATTAAAAATGGAGAATCCATTAAACTTATGATTATTGATTCTTTGACTGCACATTTTAGAGCAGAATTTGCTGGAAGAGGCCAATTAGCAGATAGGCAGCAAAAGTTGAATAGATATATGCATGATTTAATGAAACTTGCGGAGACACATAATTTAGCAGTTTATGTTACTAATCAAGTTATGGCAAACCCTGCGCAAATGTTTGGAGACCCAACAACTGCGATTGGAGGACATATTGTTGGCCACGCCTCTACATATAGGATGTATTTAAGGAGAGCTAAACAAGGTTCAAGAGTTGCCAAATTAATTGATTCTCCAAGTTTACCTGACAATGAAGCCGTATATTTTGTGAGTGATGCTGGTATTGTTGATACTATTTAATATAAATCTTTAAACACTTTTTTCTCTTTTTACATCTTTCTTTTCAGGAATAACGTGTGTATGAAAATGTTTTACAATTTGTCCAGAAGCTTCATAATTATTGTTAACTAATTTAATTCCGTCCGCTAAATCTTCCTTAATCAATCTCTGTCCTTGTTTTTTCACAATCTCAATTAATTCATTTCCAAAATCAGAAGGTAAATCAAAAATGGTCTCATAATGTTTTTTAGAAATGATTAAACAATGACCTTCACTAACAGGATTGGCATCATTAATTACAAAAAAATTTTTCGATTCATCTATTTTATCAGAAGGAACTTTTCCTTTAGAAATTTTACAAAATATACATTCTTCTATCATTCTTTTCTAAACCAAATTTACAAATATATAAATAAAAAAATAAAAATAAACTACCTATCTTCTTCTTTTCTTTTTAGCAGTTTTTTTCTTAGTTGTTTTTTTCTTAGCTTTTTTCTTAGTTGTTTTTTTCTTAGCTTTTTTCTTTACTGCTTTCTTCTTAGCTTTTTTCTTAGTTGTTTTTTTCTTAGCTTTTTTCTTTACTGCTTTCTTCTTCTTAACAACTTTCTTTCTTTTTACAACTTTTTTCTTTTTTTTCTTAGCCATGTTAAACCACCCCATTTTAATTAGTAATATTAAGAATTAAATATTTATAAACCTATCTCAAGCTCTCAAAACTTAATTCTCCGTCGATCAAAGAACTTAAAACTTCTTTCAACTTAGAAATCTTAACTCTTTTTTGCTCTGTAGTATCTCTCCACCTGATAGTTACGTCTTTATTTTTTAATGACTTGTCGTCGATGGTTATACAATAAGGAGTCCCTATTTCATCATTACGGGCATATCTTCTTCCAATACTTCCAGATCTATCATAAACAACATTAAATGTTTTTTTCAAATCATTAACAATTTCTTCAGCAACTTTTTCAAATTCAGAACTTTTAATTAAAGGAAAAATAGCTGCTTTTATTGGGGCAAGTTTGTTTGATATTCTTAAAATAATTTCTTCTTTTTCATTTTTATGTAAAGAATCGAACATGAATGCAAGATAGGCTCTTTCAACTCCAAAAGAAGCTTCAATAACTCTAGGAAGTATTTTCTTTTTAGTTTCTTCATCAAAAATACTTAAATTTTTTTTAGAAAATTTTTCGTGTTCTCCAAGATCAAATTGTCCCCTATCATGACTTCCAAAAATTTCTCTCCATCCTAAATGAAATTTATATTCTATATCTACTGCGGATTTAGCATAATGGGCAAGTTCATCTTTTCTGTGTTCTCTTAATCTCAAATTATTTTTTTCTATACCTAATCCTAAAAACCATTTATAAGAATTGTAAAGCCAATAAGCATGCCATTGATTTTTGAAAATATTTTTTTCCAACATTTCATCAATGGTTAATATTTTTTCTTTATTGTCTTTTGTTTGTTCCTCGGCTGTTAAAATTGTTATTTTTTTATTTTTTATTTTGTTGTAAAAAGGACAATAATTAATTTTTTCAGGATCAATAAAATATTGTAGTTCCATTTGTTCAAATTCTCTACTTCTAAAAATGAAATCTCTTGGAGCAATTTCATTTCTAAAGGCCTTTCCAATTTGAGCTATTCCAAATGGTAATTTCATCCTTGCATTTTCATAAACATTTTTAAAATTGGTAAAAATTAGTTGGGCAGTTTCTGGTCTCAAATATCCATAATCTTTATCTCCAACATCTGTTTTAAACATAAGTTTGAATTCTTTGGCAGTTTCCCAATCATAATCTCCCCCACAATTATCACATTTTACTTTTTTTACTTCATCTTTATCTACTTTGTTGGATTTCTTACATTTTTTACAAATAACAAAAACATCATGAAATCCCTCTACATGTCCTGAAGCCTGCCAAACTTTTGGATTAGTAATTATGCTTCCATCAATTCCTACAACATCTTCTCTTTCTTGAACATAAAAGGACCACCAAGAATTTTTTATGTTGTTTTTTAATTCGACTCCTAAATGTCCAAAATCCCAAAAACCTGTAAATCCTCCATAAATTTCAGCACTTTGATAAATAAATCCTTTTCTCTTGCAAAATGTTGCAAGTTCTTCAATCGAAATTTCTTTTTGAATAAGTTTTCTTTTTTTAATTTTTATCTTTTCTTTTTTTATGGGTTCCTTACCTTGGTCAAGATCTTTAAGAATATCTTTTGCCTTTTTTTCAGCATCTTTTTTATTTTTACCAAGATAAGCAATATTTTTACTAATTACTTTCTTACCCTCTCTAACACTTTTTCTAAGATAATAATAATTCTTTCCCTTAACTTTTTGCTTAACAATATAAGCCATAATGGTTATGCACTACAATCCTTTATAAATCTTTTGATATACACTACTATATACATAAATAATAAGTATTTTTTAAAAAATAAATATGTTTATAAGTAACAATTACATACATAAGAAGTAATGGGAAGGACTACCGGTGGTGCATCTAATCTGCGAAAGCAGATCGAATCTTGGAAAAAACGTAAAAAAGAGATATATGACTATGCTAAAAAATTAGAAGCATTGTATGAACAAGAAAAAATTTCTTTAGAAGAATATAGAAAAAAAGCAAATGAAAAATTAAAAGGTTATACAATACAACAATGGTTTGATTATTATACTGATAGTATTCGATGGGCTGAAAGAAGAATTAATAGGAAAAGAAAAAAGAAAAAAAATGTTTTTGTTGGAGCGGTAGTTGGATTTGTTTTTGCATTTTTATTTTTTTATTCTGGAATTCAACTTGTGGGTCATTTAGTTGAACAAAGTAATGTAGATGACTCTCTTCAAGAGAATACTCCTGAACCTGGAGAAGATCTACCCACATCAGAGCAAGATAATCAAGGAGAAAATGCCCCGGGCGAAGAGGACATACAAGATCCTCTCACATCAGAGCAAGATAATCAAGGAGAAGGTGAAGCTCAAACATCATATTCAGAAAATATAACAGAGGAGGTTTCTCAAAACGAAACTAGTCCTTTCCAAGAGGAACCTTCTCTCTCTGAAAACATTACTGAAACAAACCAAACAACAGAAAACATTACTGAAGAAATTAATCAATCATATTCAGAAAATATAACAGAGGAGGTTTCTCAAAACGAAACTAGTCCTTTCCAAGAGGAACCTTCTCT
>CAZWIB010000003.1:0-1153 GCA_964634225.1 Candidatus Woesearchaeota archaeon | reverse complement strand
CAAATATTTCTCAATTACATGTTACGATTCCAAAAGAATCAAATAATATTTCAATTAAAACAGGAAAAGAAGTAGAAAATTCATTAAAAGAATTAGAAGATTATAATAATTTAATAGAAAATACAAATAAAGAAGATTTAATTGTAGGAGGGATTACTGGATTAGTTTCTTTAGATATAGAACATAATACTGGATTCTTCAAAAGATTTTGGAAGTGGTTAATACATTTTACAATTTCTGGAAAAGTTATTTCAGAACCAAATGTTGTGATTAATGAAACTGGAGAAAGTAAAATAGTTGAAGTAGATAAAGTAGTTAATATTGTTAAAGAAGAAATTATCTCTATCGAATATTATACTGAAGCGCCTAAGGCTATTGAAGAAAATATTTCAAACGGAAAGAGAATAATAATTTCTACATCGAAAGAATTAGGCTATACAAATGTTTTATCCTATGTTACTTTAGAAAATGAAGTTCCTTCAGAATATATTAAACTTTATCATTTAAATAATGGTTCTAGAAAACAAATTGCAATAGATAAATATGATTTGAATAATAATACCTTAATTGATTATGTTGAATGGAATGTCTCGCATTTAAGTAATCAAACTTATGAACTTATTTTTATTACAAAAGCAGAACATCTTGACGAAAATAGAAATTTTATATCAGATATTTATGAAGATGTTAAAGAACAGGATGAAAATTGGAGTGAGGAAATTAATGTTTCTGAATATGTTAGGATTTGGTTTGAAAAGAATTTAACTTCTGAAAATGATATAACTATTTATGCCAGAAGTAATTTTTCAAATGCTTCTATTGAAGTTTATGTCAAAAATGAAACAGAAGTTGTAGCAGTTATTGAAAATATCTCTTCAGCAGGATGGTATAAAACTTACTTAACTGGATTAAATGGAAGCTCTGAAATATTTGATTTAAAAATTCTTGGAAATCCTATTGAATTTGATTATGTCGTCGATCCTATTGAATTGGAACCAAGTAATGCTACCAATGCAAATGTAACTTATGAAGATAATTTTTCTCACTTAAGTGTTTCTGATGCTGCTTTAGTTGGTTACTGGCCTTTTGATGTTCACATTGTTAGTGGGGCAGGGAATAAGACCTATGATTATACAAATTATTCAAATGATGG
>CAZWIB010000002.1:0-39369 GCA_964634225.1 Candidatus Woesearchaeota archaeon | reverse complement strand
GCAAACTTCCTACTTTATTGTTAAATGGTGCAACAGGTATTGCTGTTGGTATGGCTACAAATATTCCTCCACATAATTTAACAGAAGTTTGTGATGCAATTATTGCTTTTATTAAAAAACCTAATATAACTTTTGAAGAGCTTAATGAGTTGCTAAAAGCTCCTGATTTTCCAACTGGTGGAAGTGTTCAAGGTGATATGCTTGAGTTGTATAAAACAGGTAGAGGAAGAATGATAATGAGAGGCAAGATTACAACTGAGACGGTTAAAAATAAAGAGAAAGTTGTTATTACCGAAATTCCTTATATGTTAAATAAAGCTATTTTGATGACTCAGATTGCTAAACTTGTTCAAGATAAGAAATTAAAAGATATTTCTGATTTAAGAGACGAATCTTCTAAAGGTAAAACAAGAGTTGTTATTGAATTGAAAAAAGGTGTGAGTTCTAAGTTTGTAATGAATGCTTTGTATAAATATACTAGATTACAAGATTCGTTTAATGTTAATTTTTTAGCTTTGAGTGGCGGGCAGCCAAAAGTTATGAATATTAAGGAAGTTTTAGAAGCTTATGTTAATTATAGAAAATTAATTATTACTAATCGTTCTAAATATGAATTAAAGAAAGCTAAAGAAAGACAAGAGATTGTTGAAGGGCTTTTAATTGCTTTGAAAGATATTGATGGTGTTGTTGCTTTGATTAAAAAGTCAAATAATAAAACTGAAGCCTCAGATGGTTTGATTAAGAAATATAAACTTACTAAAAAACAAGCTGAAGCTGTTTTAGATACTAAATTACAACAATTAACTTCTTTGGAAGTTGATAAATTAAAAAAAGAAGCTGAAGAATTGAAGAAGAAGATTGCTGAGTTAGAAAAGATTCTTGGAGATATTAAAGAAATCTTGAAGATTATCACTAAAGAAGTTAAAGAATTAAAAGATAAATATGGCGATAATCGGAGGACCACTATTCTTAAGAAAATTGGAGAGATTTCTGAAAAAGATTTAGTTCAAGAGAAAGAAGTTATTGTAAATATAACTGATAAAGGTTATTGTAAGAGAATGGATCTTAAGACTTACAAAGAACAGAAGAGAGGTGGAAAAGGTGTGATTGGAAGTAGTTTGGCTTCAGATGATTTTGTTAAACAATTAATTACTTGTTCAACTCATGATTATTTAATGTTCTTTACTACAAGAGGAAGAGTTTTATGGTTAAAGGCTTATGATATTCCTGCTGCTGAAAGATATAGTAAAGGTAGAGCTATTACTAATTTACTTGGATTGAAAAATGAAACTGTTACAAATGTTATTTCTGTTAAGAGTTTTGAGGATTCTTTATTTATGGCAACTAGAAAAGGACAAGTTAAGAGAATTTCTTTAAAACATTTTTCTAAACCTAGAGCTTCTGGAATTAAGGCTATTAATCTTCCTATGGATGGCTCTGACGATTTAATTGGGGTTGAAGTTGTTAAACCTGGACAAGAAGTTCTTTTAGCAACCAAGAAAGGTAAAGCTATTAGATTTAATGCAGATGATGTTAGGCAAATGGGTCGTGCAAGTTATGGTGTGACTGGTATTAAGTTTGAGAAGGGTGATGAGGTTGTTAGTTTAGAAGTTTTAGGTAGAGGTTCAATATTAACTATTACTGAGAGAGGTTATGGTAAGAGAACTGCCGCTGAGGATTATCGGAAGACTGCTCGTGCTGGAAAGGGTGTCATTAATTTGAAAGTAACTGATAAAACTAAGAATGTTGTTAAGACAGCTTCTGTTAGTGATAAGGATAGTATTATCATTACAACTTCTAAGGGAATTGTTATGAGAACTTCTTTAGATAATATTAGAGTAATGGGTCGAGCAACTCAAGGAGTTAGAATTGTTAAGCTCGGTCATGGAGATAGTGTTTCAGATTTGGTAAGAGTTGTAGAAGATTAATCCTTAATATACTTAGAAATAGTTGGGAATTTTTCTTTAAGTTCATTATCTATACATCTACCTTTATATTCACACCATTTACATAATACTGATCTATTTGGGAGAAATTCTCTTGTTGATTCTATTTTTTTAATTAACTTTATTGTGTCTCTTTTTAATTGATCTAATTGCTCGTTTGTTCTTTTTGACTTTACCATTTTATTATGTGCTAAAAAATGCCAAATTAAACAAACTTCTTTGTCTTGACCATAAATTTTCTTTACAGCCATTGAATATAATGCAAGTTGTCTATCTTGATCGAGTTTTTCTTGTGTTAGTTCTCTAGCCCCTGTTTTATAATCATGAATTTCATATTCTCCTGTTTCTAAATTATAAACTAGTCTATCAATAAATCCTTGAATTTTGTATTCTCCTCGCTCATCTAATTCTACAATTATTCCTTTTTCACATTCAATTGTTCCATCTTTAAATGGTGAATGTTTAGAATAATAATCAACTAAAAATTGTATTCCTTTATTGAAATAATCTCTTGCTGTTAGTTCTTCTTTAACTATTCTTATTTCTTCTGAGAATTCTTTTTGCCACTCTTCTGTATAGTATTTTATTATTTCATCTATTTTTAGAGTAAGTGTCCCTACATTATTGTAAATCCATTCTAGAGTTTTGTGTACTACGCTTCCTAAATGCGCTTCAATTGTCTTTTCTATTTCTGGTTTTATCTTATCAATGTACCTTAGTTTAAATTTAAAAGGACATTGTTCAAAAGTAGACAATCTGGAATGTGAATATATTGCCATTTTCCTCTTATTTTTTATAAGAAATAGGAGATTATAAATTTTATTGGAGTGTGTTTATGCTCTTTTTGCTACAACATATCCAATTACTCTAATACCTCAACTCAATAATTCAAAAGTCGTTATTAATTTGTTAAATTTGTCGCTGTTAAATTATCTCGCCAAAACCAATAAGTCTCCAATGCCCTTCAATGTTTCTTGCAATACCTACATTGTCTCCTTTTAATGCAACAATTGGAATATTCAGAGATAGCTCTATTTCATTATCTTTTATTTTTTCAACAACGCCAACAGTAGTAGTTGTATTCACGCTTAACATAAGAGTTTCTTTTGTTTTGATTTCTTGAACTTCTTTATGGACTTCCATTCCCAAAACTTCTTTGAAAAGTTGTGTTTTTATTTTTATTTTATGTGTTATTTCTGGAAGAAAATCTTTTGTTGAAACTACACAACCAATTAATGAATCTGTTTTTGTTAAAAAAGGATCTAAATTTGTTTCAATAGATATGCTTGCTCCTGGAAGAATTTCTTTTACACTCTTACTTCCTTTTTGTAATGAGATTATTTTTGTTTTTATTGTTTCATAATTTTGCTGATTGTTTTTCTTTACACTTAATCCTGGTTTAATTTCTATTTCATCACCAACTTTTAATTTACCTTGTTTTAGTATTCCTCCAAGAACACCTCCATTTAATTTTTTAATTGTTGTTCCTGGTTTATTTATGTCAAAACTTCTTGCAATAAGAAAAATTGGATTTAATTTAGTATCTTTTTTAGGAATTTCTAAATTAATTATTGCTTCAAGTAATTTGTCTATGTTTATTCCTTGTTGTGCTGAGATTGGGATAATTGGAGAATTTTCAGCTATTGTTCCTTTTACAAATTCTTTAATTTCTTTATAATTCTCTAATGCTTTTTCTTTTGAAACTAAATCTATTTTATTTTGAACGATAAGTATGTTCTTTATTTTTTTTGCTTGTAAGGCCATTAAATGTTCTCTTGTTTGAGGTTTTATTCCTTCATTTGCAGCTATTACAAGAATTGCAGCATCTATAATTGCCGCACCTGAAAGCATTGTTGCCATAAGCATTTCGTGTCCTGGAGCGTCAATAAAACTCACATATCTTTCTGGAGTTCCTTTTTCAATATTGTATTCATTTTTATCTTTGTAGATAATAATATCAGCATAACCTAATTTGATTGTGATTCCTCTTTTTAGTTCTTCAGAATGCGTATCTGTAAATTTTCCAGTTAAACGACTAAGTAAAGTTGTTTTCCCATGATCAATATGACCTACAACACCTATATTTATTTCTGGTAATTCTTTTGTCATATGATTTAATTGAAGAATTGGTTTAAAACTTCTTCGGTTGGAAGTTTTAGGTTGAACTTGGTGAGGCCTTTAAGAGTTTAGGATTAGTTTGAAATTTTGATTAAAATTTGTTTTATCTTCTCTTTTAGTTTTTAAACCCTCTATATATATCGTCTTTATATTTTGTATTTGTTGGTAAATTTTGTGTGATGTTTATAACTTCTTGTATTTGGTCTTCGGCTTTTGATTTATCTTGTTTTTCTATCCAATTATAAAGATTTTTTACAAATGTGCCTTCTTTTGCAATTTCATCTTCGCTTTTGTTTATATAAGACACTAACATACCTCCTACAGGTCTTTTTGTTTTATCATTAAAAAGATAATAACTTACATGAGTTAATTTCGGTTTTTCTGCCATATTTTCCATTTTAGTTTTGATACATATTATTGTATCCTTTTTTAATTTCACTATAAATATTTTTCACAAATTCACGTTCTTTTATAACTTCCTCTTCACTTTTACCATAAAAATACATTACTGTGGTTATTGTTTTGTTTGTATCACTATTATAAGTCTTATGTTCTACTCTGATGTGATGTTCTGAATTTGCAAATAAATCTCTCATAAAAATATTAGAAATAAGTACTTTATAAATCTTTCTCTTTGTAATCACTTAAAAATAACAACATTATTCAGATTTGGGAGCTTCTTCTTTTGGCTTTTCTTCTTTCTTTGGAGCTTCTTTAGGTGTTTCAGCAGGTTTTTCTTCAGCTTTTGGAGCCTCTCCTTCTACTGGTTTCTCAAAAATATCTTTTAAAGATTTTTTACCTTCTTTTATAATCTTTAAATTAATCTGAGTAATTTCGGGAGAAATAACTTTTCCTCTAACCGTTTTTCTTAATTTTAATCCTTTTGGGGTTGTATCCGATCTTTTTCTTTTTCCTTCATATTTTGGACGATTTTTCATCCCTTTTTCATAACTCAATAAAACTCTTGTTCTTCCAGATCCTTCAACTTCTTTTAATGCAGTGAATCCTGACTTGTCGCTTGCACCAGAGATTTCAAATTCATATCCTTCTAAATCTGGAGAAACATCTTTACCTTGTATTTTTTGATGAAGTTCTTTTCCAACTAAGGCTTGACTTTCTGTTTCTAATTTGTATGTCTTTCCTTCTTTTGTTCCAATGTTTATTTTGAAAACCATGAGAATTAATATTATGTTAGGTTTTTAAAAGTTGTTAATTAGAAGAATAATCATTATAAATTCTAATTTGCTTGGTTTTTTATGGCAGAAGTTGGAAAGTTAAGTGCAAGTAAAATTGCAATTTATAAAGGATGTAGTTTAGCATATTATCTTAATTATGTTGCACATGAAAAAGTCCCAACTAATGGAAGATTTGTATTTGGTGGGGGAGTTCATTATATGTTAGAAAAATTCTATAAGATTAATTATAAAACTCCAGATAGTTTTGCAGGTTTTTGGAATCATTATTGGGGAATGCTTATTTCTGGAGATAATTTAAAAGGAAAACAAAAAAGAGAATTAAAAATTAAAAATCATAAATATTATGGAAAAGATAAAAAAACAGGAAAAAGAATTGAAAAAATACTTCGAGTTGGAAACCATGTTGATCTTGGAGATGAAGATCCTATTGGGCTTTTTTTTGGATATATGAGGTTAGGACAAAATATTTTAAAGAATTTTTATAGAAGACATATTTCTGAAAAAGATAGTTCAATAAAAAATAGAAAACCTCCTGAAGAAAAGGAATATGCTTTTGGTGTTAAGAAAGTTGAACCTTTTAAAATTAATGGTCATTTAGTTATAGGATATATGGATAGAATTGATGAGAAAGATGGAAAATGGTGGATTTCTGATTATAAAACAGATAAAAAAAGTCCTGAAAAAGATTCTTTTGTTTTGCATAAACATCCCCAATTTACTCTTTATAGCTATGTTTTTAGAAAACTTTTTAATAAAAAAGAAAAAGCTATTTTATATTATCATTTAAGATCTAATAAAATATTTGAAACACATAGAAGTGAAAAAGATTATGATTATTTGAAAAGATTGTTAGACGAAGTTTCTGAAGGAATTGATAAAGATATTTTTGTTCCTTTTTATGGTTTTCATTGTGGTTTTTGTGATTATAAAGTTGCTTGTGAAAAATATTCCATAGATCATCGGGGAGGTCCAAGAATAGATTTAGGGGGAAAAATAAAAAGAGCTAAAGAATTTAAAGAATGGGATGGTGAAATTCCAGATTGGTTAGAAATGCAAACTGAAGAGAGGTAATTTAGATTCTGCTAAAAAAATAAGGGATTTGGAAAGTTTTGTTGTCGAATAATCACAATCCCCAATCAGCTTTTTCTTTTCTTTTGATTTCAGCAATTTCTTGAAGAATTTTCATCTCACTATTTGAAAGTAAATCTTTGTTCTTCTTGAATTTTCTAAATTGAGATTCTGAAATATTTGTGTATAAATAATTTTTATCTTTCATAACTCTTTCAAAATTTATTCCTGGAATTGACATTGCAATTTCCATTCCTTCTGTTGCTTCATTAATTGATTTATTTTCATGTTGAATATTTTTAATCCTTCCAATTTTATCTCCATTTTCATCTATTAAATTTAAATCTTTCATTACTTTTCCTGCTTCAACTTTAATTCCAAAAATTGCTGGAGAAGTGTTTCTAAAAACAAATTGATGAAGAATTTTTAGTTTACAGATAGTTGTTAATTCCATTAACCTGTTTTTTTCTATTTCTTTTGCTTTTTCTTTTCTATATTCTGTTAAATCTTCAATTAATTTGTAAACAACTTCTTCTGTTAGAATTTTTATTTTTTTATCCATAATTTCTTTTGCATCTTCGTCAAGAGAAACATTAAAACCAATTATAATTGCATTTAATTCATTTATTTCTAAATTTGCTTTTGCAGAGATTATATCTGTTTTGTTTATATTTCCAATTCCTGCTTTTACAACTGGAATATTATTTTCTTTTAATAAAACTAATAGTGCTTCTAAACTTCCTAAAGAATCAGCTTTTGCAATTATTCCTTGTTTGTCTGTTTTTATGCTTTCTGAAATTTCTTTTTTGAATTTTTCTTTTAATTCTTTTTCATTATCTTTGAATATTTCAAAAGGCATTCCTGGAAGGATTTCTTTTTTCTCAATTAATTGTAATCTTAATCCTGTTGAGGCTTGAACTTCATCTTTTGGTTTGAATTTTGCAGACAAAGGTTGAATTTCCTCTAAAACTCTTATTTTTGTAATGATTGGTTCCCCTTCTAAATCGGCTAAAGCAATTTTATCTGTTTTTTTTAATTTCCCATCATATAAAATAGCTTCAATATAAGATATTGTTTTTTCCTTTTTAATTTCAAGCATTACTCCTTTTGCATCTTTTCCCAATTCTAATTTATTTTTTAGATATTTTTGACTTATCCCACATAACATCATAATTAGTTCCGGAATTCCTTCTTTTGTTTCTGCTGATGTTGGGACTAAAGCTATTTTTTTTGTAAAATCGTCTATGTTATAAAATAAATCTGAGTCAAAGCCGTGAGCATTTAAAGATCCAATTAAAGTCATGTATCTTTCATTAAATGTATTTTTTACGTTTTCTGCTTGAGATTCTATGCTTTCTTTTAATCCTGCTTCATTTTTTCTCCAACCAGAAATATTGTCTATTTTATTTAATGCTATTAAGAAAGGTGTTTTGTTGTGTTTTAGAATTTTGATTACTTCTGCTGTTTGGGGTTTTATTCCTTCGTTTATATCAATTACTAAAACTGCTAAATCTGCTAGAGATCCCCCTCTTTTTCTGAGATTTGTAAATGCCGCGTGTCCTGGAGTGTCAATTAATAAGAATCCTGGAATATTCAATTTAATTCCTGATGTTTCAATTAAAGGGCAGGCTTTTTTTAGTTGATCTATTGGATAAGAAGTAAATGATATTTTTTGAGTGATTCCTCCTTTTTCTCCTTCTTGAACAGCGGTGCTTCTAAGTGAATCAAGGATAGATGTTTTTCCATGATCTACATGTCCACATACTGTTACAATTGGTTGTCTAATCATATATTTTCAAGTGGAAATTTATTTTTAAAGCTTGACATTTAATAAAAAAAAATGTAAGAAAAAGGCTCTAGAAAAGTAGATTTGGTATTACAAATAATTATAATATACACAAAACACGATAAATTTTTCTTAAAAATATAAGTGGAGAGTTAAAAAACCGAAGCTTCAAAACTCTCCGTGTCCAACCGAAGTCAGACACTTTTATTGAGTTTTAGTTCTATTTAAGTGTTTCTTACTATCCAAAAATTATAAAAAAGAAGAGTAATTTTAGTGGTTATGAATGTTAAAAGTATCAATGATTTAAGTAAAAAATATGATTTAGAATTAGATAAAGTTATTGATAATATTAATAAAAATAAATGTAAATTGGTTTTATTGCAATTTCCTGATGGTTTGAAACCCTATGCAACCGTTGTTGTAGACTATTTGAGAGAAAAAACTAAATCTGAGTTTTTGATATGGTTTGGTAGTTGTTATGGTGCTTGTGATACTCCGGTCGGATTAGAAAAATTAAACATAGATTTAATTATTCAATTTGGTCATAACGAATTGATGCCAAGTTATTAATAACTATAACTCATAAATATTTATATAAACTTTCTATATTCCGTTATTATGACAGATCTTATTTGTGCTAAAAAATATATTCGTGAGGGAGTTAACAAATCTAAACTTCCTTTTAAGAAAGCGTGGATTGGAGCTTTAAACAATACCCTTGCTCCTTGGTTAACTAAATTTGTAAAACTTGATAAAATTAATGCAATTATATCTTCTGGTTCTGGGAAATATGAAGGAGATTTTAATAAACATGTTGTTGAAAGTTTAAATTTAAAAGTTTTTGAAGAAGGAGTTGAAAATTTGCCCTTGGTTGATGGAAAATTAAATGGTAGAAATTATGTTGCTTTATCAAATCACCCTTTGGGAGCTTTAGATGGAATTTTGTTGATGGATGTTATGGGAAAATATGCTTCACCTACAATTTTTGTTGGTAAACAATTGGGTCACTTTTTGAAAGATTATTTTGGTAGTTATTTTACACCTGTAAGGGGTTTCAAAGGACAAAGTAAACAAGTTTATGAAAAGATAAATAGGATTTCTGAAACTGATAAATTAATTTTGGCTTTTCCTGCAGGGATATGCTCTAGAAAAGATAAGAATGGAAATGTAAAAGATAATTATTGGCAATCTGGATCATCTATAGTAATACGAAAAGAAAGAGATATAATTCCTTTATATTTTGATGCTAAAAATCCTGACTGGTTTTATAAAAGAATGAAAATATTAGATAGGTTTTCAAAATTTAAAATTGTAGAAGAGTTAGAATTTATGTACCAGCCCAAAGTATTATTTGAAAATCCTCAAACTACGTTTACTATAACTTATGGAAAACCTATTCATTATGAGATTTTTAAAGGAAAAAATAAGAGAGAAAGATATAATTTGATGCAAATTTTGAGGGAACATTCTTATAGATTAAAAGATGATAAAGGTGCAGAGTTTGAAGACACTATGAAAATGTATTCTTAGTTATTAAGAAACTTTATTAAACCATTTTGTATATTTCTATATATGGTAAGCAAATTTGCCAGACATGTTGTTGTTTCATTATTTTCATTAGCTTTATTTATGTTATTTAGGTTGGGTTATTTAGATATTAAACTTCATGGTCTTTGGAGATCTGTTGGAGATGTTGGTTTTGTTTTACTTGCTTTAACTCTTATGATAGGTCCTTTGGCTAGATTATGGAAGCCAGGATATAAATTAATTCCATGGAGAAGACAATTAGGAATTTGGTTTGTTATCCTTGCTTTTATTCATTTTGTTTTATTTTTGAATTATTGGGTGAAGTGGAATTTTATAGCAATTTTTGGATATGTTTTAGAAGGAAATAAATATTTTTTAGTTAATCCTGGGTTTGGTTTTACCAATTTAATTGGTTTAGTAGCATTATTGTTGTCCCTTGTTTTGTTTGCAACTTCTTCTGATAGTGCAATAAAATCTTTAGGGGGTAAATCTTGGAAATGGATTCAATCTTTTACTTATGTTATTTTTTATTTAGTTTCACTTCATATGATTTACTTTTTCTTTTTTGGGGAAAAAATAGCAGTTAGTTGGTTTAGAATTCCTGCATTGGTTTTAATCTTTCTTGTGATATTTTTACAAATAATTGCTTTTAACAAAGTTGTTTCACAGAATAAAAAAATTAATTAGTTTTAATAATCTGGAAGTTTTTCTTGTCCTGGTTTCTCTTCTTCTTTTGCTTCTTCCTTAGGTTCTTCAGGTTGTTCAACTTCTTTCATGTCTTCTTCTGTTATTGAGTTAATCATTTCTTTGAATTTTGCAAAATCAGCTGAAAGAATTCTCACACCTGCTTTTGTGAAACCTGTATATCTATCAGAAGTCACAAACTCACGTATTGTTAAACCTTTTCTGTTTGCAAAGTCATCAACTCGAATAACAATATCTGTTGTATCGTTTTTCTTTATTTTACCGATGTCTTTTTCCATTTTAGTTAGAATTATGGTTTATTTTTAAAGTTGTTGGTTTTTGATCTCATGCTATAGTACTGTGCTGTAGAATTCTGCTTCTTTAATTAATTGCTCCAAGTGTTTTTATTTATTCTAAAATTGGGGCGTTATTCCTAAAATTATTTCTCCAAACAGAAGATTTATCTAATTGTTCATTATAATTAGAGAAATGTCCTCTTACTTTAATAGTGAAATTTTGTGAGATATCTAAAACACCTTTATTATCTTCATGAACTTTTTTTAACACATTTGTTAAGGACTTCCTCTTTTTATTAAGGGCGGATTTCACCATTTTTTTGAAATCTCTTTCTTCGACTTTGATTTCTTTATAAGGCCCTTGAAAAATATTTTGATAATCTTCTGTTATCTCTATATCATTTTCAGAAATACAAACAATCTTTGTGTAATCATCATTAGCAACATAACAATCTCCCCAAAGTTTTGTCTTAAAATACTTTACATCCATAAAAGTATATATTTATTTTATTTTTAAGAATTCTTATCATAGAATATATGTATTAGTTTATTTTATATACTCTTTTATATTTTTTATTTAATGGATTTAAAAAATAAGGTGATTATTGTAACTGGTTCTAGTCAAGGAATTGGAAAGGAAACAGGAATACAGTTAATGTCTTTAGGTGCGAAAGTTGTTTTTGTTGCAAGAAATAAAGATAAATTAAAAAATTTACAAAACCAGTTTGGAACTAAAAGGGCTTTATTTTTACCCCTTGATTTAACTATCGAGAAAAATTGTAAGAAATTAGTTGATTTAACAAAGAAGAAGTTTGGTAAAATTGATATTTTGATTAATAATGTTGGAAAAGGTTTTAGAGGCAAATTTGAAGATACAGATATCGTAGCTTTTAAAAGTCTTATCGAGATTAATTTGATGTCTGCAGTTTATTGCACAAAATATGCTTTAAAATATCTAATTAAATCTAAGGGCAGTATTATTTTTATTTCAAGTATATCTGGAATAAGGGGGCTTCCTTGTTACGGAGGATACAGTGTTTCTAAAAAAGCAATAAATGGTTTTGCAGAACTTTTAGATATTGAGCTATCAAAAAAAGGAGTGCATGTTGGGACTCTTTTGTTTGGACCAGTTGAAGTTGAAAGAGGTAAAACTGTTATTGATTCTAAGGGGCATAGGCATGCTTTATCTAAACCTTCAAAAATGATTTCTTTGAATCGTGCTGCAAAAAAAATAATTAAGTCCATTAAAAGGAGAAAACCCCTGATGGTTATCACTCCACTTGCAAAAACAATGTTTTTTATGAATAGAATTTTTCCTGGTTTGCTTAGATTTTTACTGAAGAAATTTAAGTGCCCTGAGGATTTTCATTGAGAATTATATTATTGAAGCTTTAATAATAACAACATCTTCTAAAGGTTTATCTTGAGCATCTTTTGGTAGTTTTGAGATTTTGTCTACAACATCCATTCCTTCAACTACCATTCCAAAAGCAGGATGTTTTGTGTCTAAGAAATTATTGTCAACTAAATTTATGAAGAATTGTGAACCCCCAGTGTTTGGTCCGGCATTTGCCATCGAAATTGTTCCCCTATTGTTTTTATTTCCACCTGCATGTGTAAATTCATCTTCAATGTTATATCCTGGGCCACCCATTCCTGTACCTTGAGGATCTCCACCTTGAATCATAAATCCATCAATTATTCTATGAAATATTACTCCATCATAAAATCCTTCTGAAACTAGTTTTTCAAAGTTACCTGTAGTAATTGGCATGTCGGAGTAAAGGTTAATTACAATATCTCCTTGATTTGTTTCTAATTTTACTTTTGTCATTTTGTTTTTTGCGTTTTGATAAATCACACCTATCCCAAAAATTATGATTAGTATGATTATGAATGCTATGAATTTTTTGTTCATTTAATCCTTCATCTCAATTTTAATATTAACTGACTTAGGAATTTGCATTTTCATGATTTGTCTTAATATTTTTTCATTCATGGGCAAGTCAATTAATCTTTTATGAATTCTCATTTCGTAATTATCAAATGTTGCAGTACCATCTCCACATGGAGATTTTCTTGTTGTGATTTTTAATTTTTTAGTTGGTAAAGGAACAGGTCCACTTATTACAACTCCTGATTTTTTAGCCATATCTTTAATAGATTGGCAAATAGAACCTATCATTTCTATGTCTGTGCTGTTTAACTTTATTCTTATGTATGGCATATAAGAAAGATTGAAAATTAATTTAAAAACCTTTTTATAGTATTTTTTGTTTAAAATTTGGAGGTGAAAGATGGAAGAAATATTTTTTCAATTAGCTGCTATATTGGTAATAGCTTTTCTTGCGTCTTATGTAGTTCGTTTATTTAAACAACCTATAATTATTGGATATATTATTGCAGGAATTATTGTTAGTCCTTTCCTTATTAAGTTTGGTGCGACCACTGATATAATTGATATTTTTTCTAAAATAGGTATTGCTTTTCTTTTATTTATTGTAGGATTGCATATGAATCCTAAGGTTGTGAAAGAGATTGGTACACAATCTCTGTTAATTGGTCTTGGACAAATGATTTTGACTTTTATATTGACATTTCTTATTTCTTTTAGATTACTTGGATTTGAGGCTCTTAGTTCTTTTTACATTGGTCTTGCTCTAGCTTTTAGTAGTACAATTATTATTATGAAATTACTTTCAGATAAGAGACAATTAGATTCTCTTTATGGTAAAATTTCTATTGGTATTTTAATTATTCAGGATTTAACTGCTATTCTTGTTTTAATATTTATTTCAAGTACAAATAGTGGAGCTAATTTTGGCACTTTGGCAATTAATGTTATATTAATTGGAGGTGGTTTGATTCTTGGTTTATTCTTATTTGGGTTTTTTGTTTTATCAAGAATAACTAGAGGTATTGCAAGGTCTCAAGAACTTTTGTTTTTATTTTCAATTTGTTGGTGTTTTTTAGTTGCAGCTTTATTTTCTTTTTTCGGTTTTTCTATTGAAATTGGTGCATTAATTGCGGGAATGGTTTTGTCTATTTCTCCGTATAGTATAGAAATAAGTGCTAAAATAAGGCCCTTAAGAGATTTTTTCTTAATAATCTTCTTTATAATTTTAGGATTAAATCTTAATCTTGCTGGAATTAAAAGTGTTATTGTTAATGCTCTTATTTTATCTATGATTGCTTTGATTTTTAAACCAGTAATTTTAATGAGTTTTATGGCTATGTTTAAATACACTAAAAGAACGAATTTCCTTGTTGGAACAACCCTTGCACAAATTTCCGAGTTTTCATTAATTATTTTAATCTTGGGAGTTTCTTTGGGACATATTCCAGCTGAAATTTTATATACTTTGACTTTGACATTAATAATTACTATACTTGGTTCAACTTATATGATAATTTATTCTAAAAAGTTTTATCGGATGATGTCAGGGGTAGTTTCTGTTTTTGAGAGAAAGAAAATTAGAAAAGATAGAAAGCGTCTCAAAAGAAATTATGATGCAATTTTGTTTGGTTATAATAGAACCGGATTTGATATTTTGAAAAGTTTAACTAAACTTAAGAAACCTTATTTGGTTGTTGATTTTAATCCAGATACTATTGCTACTTTGAATAAGTTTAGAGTTCCATGTTTATATGGTGATATTGATGATTCTGAATTATTGAAAGAATTGAAATTAGATAAAATTGATTTAGCAATTTCAACTGTTCCAGATTATGAAATTAATAAGTTATTAATAGAATCTATCCGTGTGCTTAATGCCGATGCTATAATCATTGCTAGAGCTACTAATATTAATGAAGCACTTGAACTTTATAAAAAAGGAGCAAATTATGTTTTAACTCCTAATTTCTTAGGTGGAGAACATGTTGGAAAGATGATTAAGACTTTGAAGACAAGTAAAAAAGGATATGATAAAGAAAAAGAAAAACATATTAAGAGATTAGAAGAAATTATGAAAAAGAGTAAAGGAAGGTTGAGATTATCTTCTCATTCTAATGGGAATTTTCATTATTGATTTTATGCAGCTTCTTCTATAAATTCTTTACCCATTGTAACATACCAAGCTTTGAGTGCAGCTAATTGTCCAACTGTAAAAACTCCGGGAAAATTTTCTGCAACGTCTTTTGGAGTAAATCCTTCTTGTAATAAGTATACAGCATCTTTCTTTGATAATTCCTCTTTTTTTGTTTCAAATGGAATTACCTCTGGTTTCTCAACTTTTTCTTCTAAATTCTTTTTAGGTCTTCCAGCTTTTATTCCTTGTTCTTTCATAGTTACATTGGATTTAGATTTATTATTATATCCAACAAAGACCCTAGGAGAACTAACTGAAGTGGGTTCTGATAAAGCTTTTACAAAAATATGCGTTTCTTTAGATAATTTCTGATCTTTTCTAAAAAGAGTTTCATTTGGAATGATTTTAGCTAAACCTTCCTCCAACAAGATATCAAAAAAATCAAATTCTATTTTTTTAAAAAAATTAAAATCTACAAGCATTGGTGCTTTAGAATCATTAATATATTTGAATCTAGAAGTATCACTTGAAAAATAATTCCCAAAATTGCTGTAAACCTTACTTCTAATAAAAAGATCTTTTAAAAAAGCCCTGCTCTCTATATTTAAACTTCGTGAGAAATCTTTAAAAGGCCCATCTTGAATACAATTTAAATCAGCAACATCACTTAAAACTTCGGAAAGAAATTCAACACCTGAATTTCTATGATGAATTAAATATAAGGGTAAAGTTTCTGCAAAAAGAATTTTTTCATTATTCAAGGCTTTATTTCTGCATTTTTTGAAAGAGTTTAAAATTTTATACCAGTCTAAGCCAGACTTTTTTATAGCAGATTTTTTAAAATCATTTAAATCATAACCATACTTGGTAGGGTTTTTCAAAAGAATTTTAATTTGGTCAATTTGTGTCTTATATTTCTCAGAAGATCTAATATATTCATAATATTCTTCACTAAGTCCAAGAAAATCAATTAAAGGGTGGGGCTCTTTTATCAAATGCCCGTCTAAAAAAGAAGCACAAATATCCCTACTAATTACGTCTTCTTTTGAATTAAGAGAATTATCAAAATCATAATCATCCAACGCAGGGTTAATGGCACTAAACATAGCCTTTGCTCGAAGATTTTCTCTTCGACCATAAAACCATGTGGCTAAAATGCCTTTGTCTCCTAAAATCTCTCTATAAGAAATTTCTTTCAAAGAATCTCTTTTGCGAGGATCATAATACCCTTGATAATCTAAATTAATAATATCAAATTTATCTTTAGTTTTCAGAATATAGTCATCTATGCTTCCTTTTACCAAATTGATTCCGAGATTTTTACTTTTTATAATATCATAAATTTCAGAGTTATATTCCACAACAGTTATATTTTCCCTTTTTATTCCCAAAGGGTCCCAAACTGTTTTTAATTCATGATCTTCATGTCCAAGCATTGTAAGAATCTTTAATTTCTTCCTCTGCCCTGCTCTTGAGTAATTTTTATTGATAAAAGTTCTTAATTCTTCTCTAACTTCTTGTTTAGAATTGTAATCATAAGTATCTTTCATTGCCATAATTTTACTCCTTATTCTCCAACATATACAAAACAGCATCAGGATAAACTTCATGAGACCATGCTCCTTGAAAAGTTACTTTATTGGCGTCTTTTTTATCTAAATAGTTTTTTCCCAATTTTTGTTCTACTTTATCTAACATTTTTTTATAATGTAATGGCCCTAATGTATGCCCAATAATTCTCCAAGCATCTATAAAACCACTTTTAAAATCATCTTTAAACATTCTAGCAACCATAGGGTTTTGAGTCAATTGAAGAACATGTTCATAACCATCAAAATCTTTTTCTCTCAATTCTCTATCTTTTATTAATGAATAATACATCTGTTCTGTTCTTCCTTGTTGTTCTAAATCACTTTCTTCTTTCAAAAGAGAAATATCTTCTTTACTTACTCCTAGTTTTTTTAATCTTTTTTTTAAAAATCCATAAGATTTTTTTTCTGTATTAATTGCCACCCCTTCACTTATTGATTTTGTTGGTGTTATCCTTCCAATTTCTTCTGTAAATCTTAGTGAATGTGGCATTTGTTCAGAATGAATTTGGTGTGCTCCATGACCCAAAACTTCATGAAAAGCCACATTATAAGCTGTTGTTGGGTTTGCTATAATTTTTCCATTCTTAGAGAAAAATTTAAATCCGTAAGAACCCAAACTAAATATATTTGTTTTTGAATTCCAACTACTCATCTCAAATCCATCCCTTGGAGGCAGTAATAAAAGGCCCATCTTAAAATCTTTAGGCAGATAACCTTTAGATTTCCCATATTCTAAAATATCTTTTTTTATTTTTGGTAACCATTCCCTTGCAGATTTTTGTGCATTTTCTATAAAAGGATTTACAGTTGAATGATTTCTTTCTTGTGTTTTTTCAGAATATTCCCATCTTTTTTCCCAAGGCGCATCTTTTACTTTTTGTTCAAGATATTCAAATGTCTTTTCTCCAGCCAATTTATTAAAGAAATCCTTAACAGACAGAGGAAAATTTGAATCTGTAAAATAATCCATTGTTAAGTCATTTAATTTCAAATTTGATTGAATATTCCTTAAAATTAAATTGTCGAATTGACCTTCAGGTTTTATTTTATCAGATTTTTTAAGTAATTCAGTTAATCTTTCTTTGTAGATCTGTTTTCCATAGAGGTTATTAAGTGAACTAGAATATCTCTCACTCAGTTTATAGAAATTTCCTACTTCCTGATCTAATTTTTTCAATAATGAATTATTTATTTTCATCTTAATTTTCTCAGAATCAATCTGAGGCCTGAACACCCCTGTAATTACTAGAAATTAGTGGTTTTTAAACTTTCTTATCTGATTTTTTGAACATTAATCCAAAAAATGTTAATACTCTTAAGATTAATTCAACGGCAACAATAAAGAATACATAGAATCTTATTTCTCCCAAAACTTGTGGGATTTTTAATAATTCTTTTGTCATTTCTCCTAGTTTAAAGAATAAAGGATTTGTAATACTGATAGCTAATAGAGTTAAAGGAATTATCTTGGCAACTTCGCTTGAAACTGTTTCTCCGTATTTAGGTATGTAAGCAGTTACTCTTACTGCAGCTATTGTGATTGCAGCAATTAAAACAATTGTTTGAGGTTCTAATCCTTTTGTTAGTAATGTTAATAGTATTGTAAAAAATGCAAACCAAAAGAAGATTAGTATTGGTAATATGATAATATATTCTATAAAGTAAAGGAGTCCAGCAATTATCTTAACATAAATCGGGTTTTTTGATTTATTATATTTGTTTAAATTTAATCTAAGAATATTTTTTGTGGAAATAAAAACATAGAATTTCCAGATAAACACTGCATAAATTACTACAACGATTGTTAATAAAAATAAGTTAAGAAAAAGTTGGCCTTGTGTCGGTAGACCACTTGTAAGGCTTCCATAAAAACTACTAATACTTTCTATCACCCCCATATTAATTTATGTATAATTTTCTTTAAAAACATTTTGATAAGCTTTAAATATATTCTTTATTTGTTATTTTTATGATTGATATAAAGTTGTTGAGGGAAAAACCTGACTTAGTTAAGAAGAATATTAAAAAGAAGTTTCAGGATGAAAAGCTTGTTTTAGTTGACAAAGTTATTAATTTAGATGAAAAGTGGAGAAAATTAAAGTATGATGAAGATGGTTTAAGAAGTGAAAGAAATAAAATTTCTCAAAAGATTAATGAATTAAAGAAAAAGAAAAAAGATGCTTCTAAAGAAATAACAAAAGCTAAGAAAATTCCTGGAAAGATTGAAAAAATTCAGGACAAAAGGAAGACATTAGAAGAAGAAATTAATGAAATTATGTATAAGATTCCTAATATGATTCATGATTCTGTTCCAATTGGAAAAGATGAATCTGAGAATGTTGAGATTAAGAAAGTTGGAAAGCCTTTAGTTCCTAAATATGATGTTTTAAATCATGCTGAACTTGCTGAGAATTTAGGGGGTCTTGATTTTGAATCTGCCAGAGAAACATCTGGACATGGATTTTATTTTTTAATGGGGGATTTAGCCAGATTACATTCAGCGATGCTTGCATATGCTAGAGATTATATGATTGGTAAAGGTTTTGAGTATGTGATTCCTCCTTTTATGATTAGAAAAGATGTTGTTGAAGGAGTTATGAGTTTTGAAGAACGAGATATTATGATGTATAAGATTGAAGATGAAGATTTATATTTAATTGGAACTTCCGAACATTCACTTATTGGAAAGTTTATTAATAAGACTTTGAATAAGGTTCCTGTGACTTTGACTGCTTATTCTCCTTGTTTTAGAAAGGAAGTTGGTGCACATGGTATTGAGGAAAAAGGGCTTTATAGATTACACCAGTTTGAAAAGCAAGAGATGGTTGTTATTTGTGAACCAGAAGAATCTTATAAGTGGTATGATAAAATGTTGAAATATACTGTTGAAGTGTTTAAGAGTTTAGATATTCCTATTAGAATTATTGAATGTTGTTCTGGTGATTTGGCTGATTTAAAGGCAAAGTCTGCAGATGTTGATGCTTGGAGTCCTCGTCAGAAAAAATATTTTGAAGTTGGTTCATGTAGTAATTTGACTGATGCTCAAGCTAGAAGACTTGGAATTAGAATTGAGAAAAAAGGTAAAAAGTATTTTGCACATACTTTGAATAATACTGTTCTTGCTAGTCCTAGGGCTTTGATTGCTTTAATGGAAAATAATCAGACGAAAGATGGATCAATTAAAGTTCCTAAAGTTTTACAACCTTATATGGGAGGTTTGAAGAAAATTGCAAAGTAATTATGTCCCAATAGAAGCTGGGAGGGAATATGCTGTAAAGGAAGTTGATAGGAAATTAGGAGAGAATGGGAGATTAGAAAAAAGGGCACAGTTTAAAATGGCTCGAAGAATAAATGATGTAAGGAGTCGGTGGTTTCTTGGAAATTTTTTTGCTGATAGGTTAGAAAAATATTTGATTATTCGTCATAATTATGATCCTCAAAATGAAAAACTTGAAATTTTTTAAATGGTGAGAAAAAGAATTAAAAAGATAGTGGAATCCCAAGTTGGTCCAGAGTTTTTCTTAGTTGTTGGAATAGTTATGGTTTTTGGAACTTTGATAAAGTTATTAGGTATTGCTGATTTTTCTTCTGATTTCTTTTGGTTTATTACAGGTTTGAGTTTGGTTTCAGAAGGCATTGTTCTTGTAGCTAAGAAGCAGAGATACAATAAAAGATATATAGCTATTAAGCAATAGGAAAGCTTTAAAAATTAAAATAGTTATTTTGTTTTATGCCTACATGGTCTAGGCTCAGAATTTAAGATTCTGGCTAAATCCCATGTTTGATAAGCCTACATGGTCTAGTGGCTATGACACATCCCTGTCGCGGATGTAATCCGGGTTCGACTCCCGGTGTGGGCGTTTGACACAATAATTCTTTCAAAAGAAAAATATCTTTTAAGAAAATGACATGGGGAAATAATTTAAGTTGGAAAGATTATTGGATGGAAAAATAAGAACAATTAAAAATAATGATTTCTTTAATATTTTATGGAATTGGTGATGTTAATTTTAATTATCTGGGCTGGTTTGGCAGCAATTATTACCTTTATGACTTTTGTATCTAAAAGATTAAAAAAGATAAACAAATACTGGGAGATTTTCAAATATGTTACTTTCTTATTAGTTGGTTATGTTTTAGGAGTGGGAATATTAAATGGCTAAACTCAAAAAAAGAGAAGTAGTGCAAAAAGATTTGTACTTTAATTTAATTTTAGTAATGATAATGATGTCTTTTTTATTATTCATAATTAATTTCCTTCAGTTTAATACAAATACTGTATTGTTCTTTAATTTATTATACTCAGTTTGGATGATATTTGCTTTACTAATATTATGGAGGGTAGTACAAATAAAAAATGAATAGTTTTTTAGCTATATGGGGAATATTAATTTTAATTGGTGGAGGAATTTGGAAACATAGACCTGCAGTAACTTTAGGGGTATTGTTATTAATCGCAGGAGCTTTTTTATAAACAGAAAATCTAAAAACCCTAATATCTTGAATTTAATATGGGATTAATTAAAACATTATTACTTATTTTGGGACTTTTGGTAGTTATCTTTCTTGTTTGGGGTTTTATTGGTGGAGGACAAGCAAAAGATATTGGAATTACTTGTGATTCAGGTGTTGGCGACGGTCAAACTCTTTGTTGGAGTTGGCACAAGAATGTTGTAGGACAAATACAAGATGGATTAACAAGTACAGGTGAAGCTATTAAAGATGCACTGAATATTAACTAAACTCTAGTATCACAACCTTTAAAAGAAGTTTTCGCTTGTTGTTTTTACTAATTAAATGAGGTAAGTTATAATGGACGAGGAAACACAAACAGAAGCTCCGGCTGAAGAATCAACTGAAGCACCTGCAGAAGAAGCAACTGAAGCTCCTGCAGAAGAAGCACCTGCTGAAGAGGCACCTGCTGAAGAAGAAACTTCTGACGATTCTGGTGATAAAGCTGAAGAAGCTCCAGCAGAAGAAGCAACTGAAGCTCCGGCTGAAGAATCAACTGAAACACCTGCTGAAGAGGCACCTGCTGAAGAAGAAACTTCTGACGATTCTGGTGATAAAGCTGAAGAAGCTCCAGCAGAAGAAGCAACTGAAGCTCCGGCTGAAGAATCAGCTGAATAGATCTTCTTTAATTTTTTATTTTTATTTTTTGGTAATGTTTATATATTATTTTAAATAGGTTTACATATGAAAGTTTGGAAAACCATCTTAGCTATATTTTTTATAATCTTTGTAGTTGCAATAATCTGGATATATTGGTTTACTGGTTTCAGTAAAGTCAGTTTATCTCCAGGATCTCAAAATTCTAATTTTAGTTTAGATGTTTCTAATAGTAATATGCAATTCTATGATAATATGAGATACTCTGATTCAAAAATTTCTTATAGAATATCTGATAAATGTACTTTACAAAAAAAAGCGGATGCAGAAGGAGCATTTGATATTTTAGAAAATGAAACTATTTTAGATTTCTATGCCGTGCAAGGTAATGAAGAAATTCTTATCAGTTGTGAAAGTAAGCAAAGAACAGAAGAAGAGTTTTTTGTTGCAGGTGAAGGTGGACCGGTTAATATAACAAAAGCAGGAGAGTTTAATGTTATTATGTATGGTGAGGTTTCATTAATAAGACAATCAGAATGTATGTATCCAAATATAGCTATCCATGAAATATTACATGCTTTAGGTTTTGATCATTCTGCTAATCCGAATAATATAATGTACAATGTTAGTAAGTGTTCTCAAACTATTGGGGAAGATATACCTAATCTAATAAGTCAAATATATTCTGTAACTAGCAAACCTGATTTAATTCTTGATGAAGTTTCTCCAAATATCCACGGTAAGTATCTTGATGTAAATATAAGTGTTAGAAACAATGGTCTTAAGGACTCTGGAGAAGCCGTTATTAATATTTATGCGGGTGATAATCTTGTGCACACAATAGATGTACAACCTTTAGTGGTTGGTTTTGGGATGAAATTTATGTTACAAAATGTTCAAATTGGTAGTGGTTTTGATGAGTTAAGATTTATTGCTGAAAGTGATTTTGAAGAACTAGATAAAGCAAACAATGAGATTGTTTTTTCAGTGGAAAAATAAAAAAAAGAATTAAATCAGTCTAGCTCGAATTGGTCAATAGCTTCTTCGAGGTTGTCTTCTTCTTCCAGTTTTTTTGGCTTATTTTCATCCATTTTATTGCCCCTTTTATTTGAAGACAAGAGAAACATTTCATTTTTAAATATTTCTATTCTATAATTTCATATAGTATAATTTATAAAGAAAAATAAATATAATTGGGCAACAATTTAATGTTATTAAGCCCGCTCTTTTTTTGAATATAACGAACCCTGGGAGATTCTTCAAGCCTTCAAAAAGTTGACCTGAAGCTTCTCCTGGGGAAAAAGAGGTGATAGATTATTAAGACAACCCAACTATATAAAGCTTTCTATTATGTTACCCTTATAAAATGACAGGGCTTACCTAATTTAGAGTAGTGATTCCATAGCACTACTTTGTAATATATCTTTTGTAATGTTATACACTACATATAGAGAAAGTTGTAAACTACATAAGGTTTTAAACTCTATTTTCTTTAATAAATTATGCAGAAAGTGGGGGTGAAACAGGAACAAGTCCATGATATCTTGTTTAATCGAGAAATTGGCTGGCAAGAGATTATTTATGACTTAATTAATACAGAACAACTGAATCCTTGGGATATTAATATAACAATTCTAACTGATAAATACCTTATAAAAGTTCAAGAACTAGAGGAGACAGATTTTTTTATCTCTAGTAAAGTGCTTTTGGCTGCTTCACTATTATTAAGAATTAAATCAGAGATTTTACTTAATAGATATATTAAGAGTATAGATGAAATTTTGTTTGGTAAAAAGGAAACAGCAGAATCAAAGTTAGAGAGAATTGAATTAGATGAAGATATTCCAGAATTAATTCCTAGAAGTCCAATGCCACGTTTTAAGAAAGTTACTTTGAAAGAATTAATGGAATCTTTGAGCAAAGCAGTCACTACAGAAAATCGTAGAATTAAAAAAGAGATAATAAAAAAGAATGCAATTAGAGAATCTGGTATTTCATTACCTAAAAGAAAAATAAATTTAAAGGGAAAGATACAAAGTATTTTTTCTAATCTAACAAATCATTTTAAAAATAATCAAAATGAGAAAAGAATTCATTATAATCATTTAATTGGTGAGAAGAAAGAAGAAAAAGTTTTTTCTTTTTTACCTTTATTACATTTAGAAAGTCAAAATAAAGTTTGGTTAGAACAAGAGAGACATTTTGGAGATATTTACGTTTGGGAAAGAAAAACCTTTTGGAAACACAATGGTGATCCTTATGCTTATCTAAAAGAAGAGTGATTTGTTACCACTTTTGAGACACATCTTTGAGAAAGATTTATAAATGCCTATTTATTTTTTATCCTATGAAAAAATCTGAAAAAATATTATCTTTTATTGCAGGTGCAACCATGTTAGCTAGCGTTGGCCCTGTTATTTCTAAACATTATAATCCTGAAAAGACTAAACTAGAGATTCCTTCAAAGAAACTTATGTTAAATAATTCCGATTTAATTAGTTTAGTTACTTATAAAGACGAGAAATCTGGCGTTGAAGATATGAGGAAATTTGGGAGATCCTCTCCGTACGAAGAATGTTTTGCATATTTTCCAGATATTGAAAAATGGCAAGAAATTGGAATTAAGAGAAATGTGGCCAAAACTAATCTAGCACACATGACTTCAACAGTCACTCTGGATCTTAAATTTTTAAAAAAGAAAATAGAAAAGAATCCAGAAATAAAAAATATAATAATTTATCACAACCACCCTACTTTTAAAAATCTAAAAAAAGCACTAGAAAAAATAGAACCTATAAGCAATACTAAATTTGAGAAACTAATTGGACATTCTATTTCCCCTCCAAAAGAATATTCTAAGAAAAATCCAATTGAATCTACAGGAGATAAATCTTATAAAAAGCCCATGAATTATGAGGGTACACAAGCAATTTTGTTTGATTTTTTTTCTTATAGTTCAAATTTTGATGAAGCTAGACCCTCTATAAATGATCTAAAATCAATGATTTATGAATCTTTAAAATTTCCAAATTATAATATAAGAAATAAAATTTGTTCAGCAAAAGGGATTACTGAATTTTATTTAACAAAAGAAGGAATTGAACATTATAAATCAATAAAAGAAGATGATTTTTTAAAAGATGTAGATAAATATATTTTCTCTAAAGATTATATTTCTATAGAAAATAAATACATGATTGTTAATTTTAAATCTCATGATGATTTAAGAAAAGCGGAAGACTCTTCCAACACTCTTAAAAACTAATTCTTCATCATATTTTTATGAAAGTTGCAGTATTATTTTCGGGAGGAAAGGATTCTGTTTATTCAGCTTATTTAACTAAGAAAGAAAATGAGTTGGCGTGTCTTATTTCTATCTTTTCTGAAAATCCCGAATCTTATATGTTCCACACTCCTTCAATTGAAAAGACAAAGAAACAAGCAGAAGTTATGGAACTTCCTTTAATTATCCAAAAAACTAAAGGTGAAAAAGAAGAAGAACTAAAAGATTTAAAAAAAGCTATTAAAAAGGCTAAAGATGAATATAAAATTCAGGGAGTTGTTACGGGAGCTATCAAATCCGAGTATCAATCGTCAAGAATTAAAAAAATTTGTGATGAATTGAAATTAAAATGTATTAATCCTTTATGGCAAAAAGATGAGATTAAATATTTGAATGAATTAATAGAAAATAAATTTAAAGTAATTATTACCGGAGTTTTTGCTTATCCTTTAGACAAATCTTGGCTTGGTAGACGAATAAATATAAAATTTATTGAAGATGCTATAGAGTTAAATAATAAATATAAAATTCATCCAGCAGGAGAAGGAGGAGAATTTGAAACTTTTGTTCTTGGTTGTCCTTTGTTTAAGAGACCTTTAGAAGTTAAAGACAAAAAAATAACTTCAACAGGAAAGCATTCTTGGAAGATGGAAATTGATGTTGAATAGAAATATATTTAAATTATGTTTTTATTAGTAGAATATGAAAAAACAAATTCTAGCAACGTTTATTGTTGTTGTGATTTTATTACAAATTGTTTCTATAAGTGCTTTAACTGCTAGTCAAGCAAGGGATAATTGGAAAGATGCTAGATTGGCAAGTCAACAAGCTCAAGGAGATCATAGAGATGCAAAACTTGATTATGCTGAAGATAAAAGTGTTTCAAATGAACAAGCCGTTATTAATACAGGAAAAACGGCAATGCATGCCGCATTAGATGAAGTGGAGGCATGGTTAATTTGGAAAAAATTAGAAGCACAAGAAAATCCAGAAGTTCCAAATGATATTCAAGATCAAATTGAACAAGATGTTGAAGCAAATATTGACAAAATAGATGATTTAAGAACAGAAGTTGATGGCATTCAAACTAGATTAGAAATGGGAGTTGTTTTCTTAACAATGGTTGGAAAATATTTTGAATTATCAGCGGATGTTGCAAGAAATAGTGGAAGTATGTGGGTTCATATTGCAAATTTAAAAGCAGATAAGATTGCAGAATATGAAGAAAAATTAAGAGATATTGCTCAAGACATAGACAATAATGAAGATATAATTGCAAAACTTGATACAGCCAAAGCAGAACTTACAACTGCAAGAGAAAATATTAATAGTGCTGACATAACTTATCAACAAATTACCTATCCTGGAACTCCGGTTCTTAAATTTCATGAAGCAAATAGTTATTTAAAAGCCGCTAAAACTAATTTAATTGTTTCAGCTAAAAACTTAAGGGAATCATACCAGATGATTTTAACACAACAATGAAAACTAAAACACTTGTTTGGACTTTAATAATAATTCTTTTAGCTTTAATTTTAGTAATAGGTTTAGCTTCTAAGGAAAATTCTTCAACATCAAAAGGCAAAGATGTTGGTGGTGTTACACAAGGCGATATTGATAATTTAGAAGCAGATCTCAATGCCTTGGAAGTTGAAGATCTTGGTGGATTATCTGGTTAGTGGTTTTTCTTTCCCAGTTTTCATATCTTTTATTTTGAATTTTTTAGCTTTAACTTCTTTTTCACCAACAAATATTACTTTATTATAATCATATGAATTAGCATAATCTAAAGCTTTTGAAGGTTTACCATAAAATATTGAAACAATTTTATCTTTTCTTAATTTGTTTGCTAATTTAATTGCTTCTTCCTGATTTTTCATAGAAGCAGGGTTAGAAATCTTTGATTTCTGGCTGTCTTGATTTAAAGATACTACTAAATATTTTTCTTGTTCAGGTTTAATTTTTGCTAAAGAACTTAATCTTTCTAAACCAAAAGAGATTCCTGTACATTGTGTTTTATTAAATTCATAAGCTCCACCAGCAGTAATTGTATCTTTGATTCCAGCTTTAACTTCAAAGATTGTTCCATTGTAATATGAAAGTCCTCTTGCTAATGAAGGAGAAAATTCTGCTTTGATTCCATACATCTTAAGAGCTTTTTCAAGTTCTTTAATTTCAGAATATGCTTTGTATTTTGTAAAATCTTTTTTCTTTAAAATATCAAGAACTTTTTCAGCTTTGTATTTTTTTAAATTAATCTTAACTTCTTTTTCAGAGAGTTTGTCTAACTTATCGAGTTCTCTGATAACTTTATCTTTTTCTTTTATTTCTCCTAAAATTTCATTTAGTAATTTTCTATTATTAAAATAAATTGTAAATTTAATTCCTAATTTGTCTAAAACTTCTTTTGTTAGAGCTAAGATTTCAGCATCATCTTTAATTGTTGAACCAATTATGTCTATATCACATTGTGTAAATTGTCTGAATCTATTTGAAGAAACGGGTTCATCTCTAAATACAGGACCAATTTGATATCTTTTGAATGGAAGTTTTCTGTTTTGCATTAATCTTTTTAATTGAAATGTGAATTCATATCTTAGGGCAAGTTTTCTTTTTCCTTTGTCTTTTAGTTTAAAGATGTCAGAGATAGCTTCATCTTGAGAATTATTTCCTTTTACAAATTCTTCATATTCAATTAAAGGTGTCTCAGCTGGTTCAAATCCGTATTTTTCAAAAGTTTCAACTAAGATTTTTTTAATCTCTGCTCTTTTTTTAGCATCTTCTCCTGAATAATCTTTGAAGCCTTTAACTTGACTAAATTTCAATTTAGGCGAGTTAGCTAAAATCTTTGATTTTTGTCTTATTAAATCTGTTTTCATTTTATTCTCTTTTTAATGCTCGCGATGATACGCTTCGCATAAAGGGTGGAAGGAGGGAATCGAACCCTCTCTTCACGGACCACAACCGTACGTACTACCGTTATACTACAACCACCATAATTTAATTTAGGGAAAAAAGGTATAAAAATATTAGCACAGCTAGAAAAATTCAATTCTCTATTGATGATGGGGACAACCCCATATTTTAGCTGTCATGAAAATAAATATGGAAGTTAGTTTTTAAACTTAACTAAATATGTCTATTTTTAACTATTTTTAAGTAACAACAGGGGAAAGATTTATAAAGTAGATTTATTAATAAGAATTATGAAAAAAGCAAATTTAAATGGAACTTCAGAAGATTTTGAAATTATTTTAAACCCAATTAAGGGGGCTGGATTTTATTCAACAAATATTAAACCAATACAAAATAATGGAGAAATGGCTTATGATGATTCACCTAGTAGAAATAATAATCTTTCAGATTGTGTTAGTGATAGAGATATTGCAGAAGATTTTTCTAGATTTTCTGTTAATCAAGAAAATAGATCTATGTTTTCTCATAAAGCAATGAATAATGTTTTATATGGAAGTACTCCATCAAAAGCTGGAGAACCAATTGGTGGTGATTTTGAAGCGGATTATTCACTAACAAAAGCAGATAAGTGATAATTTAATATACTATTTTTCTTACTAAAAATCATGACAAAATACGAATTGTTAGCACCTGTAGGGAATTTTACCAATCTTAAAGTAGCTATTGATGCTGGAGCAGATGCAGTTTACTTTGGATTGCAAGAATTTAATATGAGAAATTCTGCAAGAAACTTCAAAGTTTCAGATATTCCTAAAATAAGAGATATCTGTGGTAAAGCAAAGATGTATCTAACTTTAAATTCAATAATTTATAATGAAGAACTTAAAAAACTAGAAAAAGTTTTTAAAAAAGTAAAAGGAAAAGTTGATGCAATTATTTGTTGGGATTTATCTGTAATTAATCTATGTAGAAAATATAAAATTCCTTTTCATATTTCAACTCAAGCTTCTGTTTCAAATGTTGAAGCAGCTAAGTTTTATAAAAAACTTGGAGCAGAAAGAATTGTTTTAGCAAGAGAATTAAATTTAAAACAAATTAAAAAGATTTCAAAAGTAATTGATGTTGAAACTTTTGTTCATGGTGCAATGTGTTTAGCTATTTCTGGAAGATGTATCATGAGCCAATTTTTATTTAATAGATCAGCAAATAGGGGTAAATGTATACATCCATGTAGAAGAAGTTATGTTGTAAAAAACTCTGAACCAGTTCAGGCATCGCATGCCAAATGTGTCATACGAGACAAACAAGAAGGATATGAATTAGAGGTTCAGAATGATAAAGTTTTATCTGCAAAAGATTTGTGCACTTTACCTTTTATTGAGAAATTAAAAAAAGCAGGAATTGTTTCTTTTAAGATTGAAGGAAGGAACAGAGATCCACGTTATGTTGATACAATTGTTAGAGTTTATAGAAAGGCTTTAGATAAAAAATTATCTAAACAAGAGATTAAAGATTCTTTAGAAGAATTAAAAAAAGTTTATAATAAAGGATTTTCATCGGGATTTTATTTAGGTTCTCCGACATCAGATGATTTTTCAAAAACAGAACATAGTGCTGCAAGTGAAAAGAAACATTTTGTTGGAAAGGTTACGCATTATTATCCTAAGATTAAAGTTGGAACAATAAAATTAGTATCGGAATTAAAAATTGGAGATAAGGTAGTTGTTATTGGTAAAACAACTGGTTTAAAGAAATTAGAAATTAAGCATTTAGAAATAAAGAATAAGTCTGTCCAAAAAGGAAAAAAAGGGAGTGAAGTAGGATTAAAACTTCCAAAAGTTAGAAAGAATGATGAAGTTTATTTAATAAAGAAAAATTAAAAGAATTATTGAATTACAAAAGTTTGTGAATTATCACAATAGTGTAAGCTTCCATCTTTTGTCTTAAAGAATGGAACTACTGTAACTTTAGCTGGAACAAATTCGTTTAGTTCTACTTGTTCTGTGAACTTGTCAAAAGGTTGAATGTTTTCTTTTATTCTGTCTTTTCTTACACTGTTTTCATCTTCTGCATCAGTAAAGACTAAATCAACACCATCAATAGGAAAGTCTCCTGCTGCACTTCTTGTAAGTGTAACATCATATGTTCCTAAAATAGCGTTTCCATCATTATCTAATGAAGGAACTACTTTTGAAGCATGTATTTCAATATCTAAACATTTACTTGATAATTCAATACCTTCAGCACCTTTTGAAACAGTTTGTTTAACAACAACTGATACAATACCGAAAGCTACTATCGCTAAAAGAATTATAACTAATGTTGCAACGATTGCTGACATTCCTTTTTTGTTTTCCATGATATAGTTATCATTTTCTCCTTTTTAAACTTTTCTATTCTATAGTCATTATTAAATAGTTACTTATTGAACATATCCAATAATCTAAAGAATTCTTTTTGATCTATTGTTTTATCAACTTCACTTAAACCTCTATGTTCTGCAAATTTCCAAAACGCTTCTGGCTTATATCCTTTTTTCTTTAAAGCGGCCACTGTTGGAAGTTTAGGATCATCCCACCCAGAATATTTTCCTTTTTCAATATCTTGAGTAATTTTTGAAGCAGATAACTCTAAATCACTAAAGTGATATCTTCCTAAAAATCCGGTCCAAGGAAATTTCTTACCAAGAGTCTTAAAAATCATTTCTTGTCTTTTAGCATTATCTATATGTTCTTTTGCTCTTATTATATGGGTCATCTTCATTTCAATATCATCCACTGTAACAGATAAATTCATTAGAGGCCAAACTCGATATTTGTTTTTTTGTCTTGGATGTTCAGTATCATTAATTCTAGCTAAAGGAAAATCCCTCATTGCAGGATTAGAATTAGTCATATCTGATTTAAATCTTAAAACTGCTTCACCTGATTTGAACATTTCCTCATCAAACATGTTTTCCCATCTTTCTTTATTCTCCTTTGGATTAAAATTTCTACAAGGGCAATTTTTTCTTTTCTTTGAATATTCTCTAAACTTATCAGCAGAACAAGTACAAACATAAGCATGGCCATCTTTGATTAATTTTTTAGCATATTTGTAATATAATTCCATTCTATCTGATTGAATTATAATCTTTGCTTTTCCATTAAATAACCATTTAGAATCTTTTTCAATTAATTTGTATGCTTTAGGATAAATATTTTCAGGATTAGTATCTTCTATTCTAACAATAAATTTTCCCCCGTATTTCATAACATAATCAAAAGATAGGCAAGCAGTCATAGCATGGCCAATATGTAATGCCCCTGAAGGGGAAGGAGCAAATCTCATTATAACTCCTGACTTTTCAACATTTGGTAGGTCTTGTAATCCTTCTCTTTCTTTTCTTTTAGAAATAACATTTTTTAATTTTTCAAATTCTTTTTCTTGTTCTTTTAAGGAAAGAGAATTAACTTCTTTCAGAGTCTCAGAAATTATTTTTATATATTCTTTAACCTGATCTTTTTTCAAACCTTCATTGAATAAAGCAGAAATTACTGCTCCCTGGTTTGCTTTTCCTTTGTATGCAATAGCATTTTTCAAAGCATAAGCTTTCACCTTTTTTTTAGGAATTTTCATATTTTAATTTAGAAGAATGAGTTAATAAAATTAATCATTTAGATTTTTATGATTCAAAATTTTAATCAAATATTCATCCAAACTTTTTTTTTCATGATACAATACTTTTCTTCCTCTTTCTGTGTCTGGTGTATTTACATCAAATATAAAAGAAGATCCCTTTTCTTTATCATAATTCCTTCCAAGAATTCTTACTTCATTTATCTCAAGATTATTGTCAAGAGAATAACGTTTGTTTATAGTATAATTCATCTCTTTAATTTTTTCTAGATTATTAAGAGAACTTATTTCTTTTGGTGTTAAATCAATCAATTTACTTATGTAGATTTCTTTTTTATGGGTCTTTTTACCAATTAATTCTTTTATATAAAATTCTTCTTTACGAACTTTCAATAAGCCTCCAAGTACAATCTCACTATCTTTAGTGGTGGTATCAGTTTTAAATTCAATATCTTCTTTTAAGATTTTAAACCTACGGTGTATATCTAAATTAATTTCCTTGCCAAGCACAACATAATTATAAAGGTGATTTATATTGGGTTTTTCAACTGTTGTATCAATGTTTAATGTATCAACAAGAGTAAATTTTTCTGTATCGTATTTTTTATCTTTAAGTTTACCCTGATCCAGACCGCCACAACTGGTAATACCTACTATGGCACTAAGTAACATTATTCTTTCATATAATTTCATCTTATAATTATTAAAAAGAAATCGTATTTAAATCTTCTTATTAATAGTCATTTAAAAGTGACAATCTAGAAATCATTAATTAACATCAAGCTTTCTTTCAACTAATTCTAATCGTTGTTGTAAATGATAAATCTGGTTTGAAACGTCTTCTAATTTATCAGTCATGTCCTTTAATCTTTTTGCAAGTTTTTGTTTTCTTTCATTTACGTCTGAAGATATGGTATCAGCTGCTGATTTCATTGGAGCTGTAGGGTTGGTTGATCCAAAAATTCCCCCAAAAAAACCTTTAGAACTTTGAGTATCTGACGAAGTATCTTGGTTTTGTGTTAAATCAACAGTTTCATTTTCTGTTCCTTGCATTTCTGCTTTTCTTTTGTTATAATACTCTGTTAAATCTAACACATCATCTTTTTTCTTCTTAAATAGGCCCATAATTCATACAATAATGAGTTATTTATAAGCATTCTGGTAAATCAAATAAATTTGTATTACCCCTTTGATCCAAAAAGCGGCAGAGGAATATTTTTTAAACATTAAAACATATTAGATTTCATGGTAGAAACCATTAGTGAGATTATAAATAGGATAAGTCCATATTATAAAAAGAAAGGGGAACCAGAAGCAGTACATACTTTAATTTATGATTCGGCTGCAGAAGGTTTGGAGCCAATTTATTTTTTCATTTTAGATTTAATGAGTAGTATGGGGCTTAAAGTAGACAAACTTATTGATAATTTTACATCTTCTCCTGGTTCGGGACATTTTGCAGAACTTGGTCAGAGAGCGACAATTATGCAGCAACAAGGATCAAAATTATTGGGAGATATTAATATGGTTTTAAGAAGCGTTTTGAATTTAATATATGATTTAAAAGATTTTAAAATAAGATTAGAGCATTATGAGGGTTTAAAATCAAAAGATAAAGCGATAGTTGATGCAGCAATACTTTCATTAAAACAACTATGGATGGATAAAGTAGATATAGTGAAAGGTAATTCTTCAATGAAAGCTATGGCATTGGGACAGGCAGGATTTGTAACTTTAATTGATGCTTTTTTAGCAGTTAAAGATGAAAAGGATGTTGAGAAACTTGATTTGAATGATAGAGTTAAAAGAGTTTTGAAACCAAGAATCCAAGAATTTAAAGTTTGGTTAGATCAATCTGAAAAAGAATTAAGAAAAAGATATGAGTTGGAAAGAAATTATTTGAGAAGTCAAGTAAATAGTTTAAAACTTTATTCTCGTTGGGCAAAACCATATTTGAAAGCAGCACAAGAACTTGAACAAAAAGATTTGGGAAGAAGTGCTGATTTAGTTAAAACATTTAACACAATTATTCTTGAATTAACATTATTAGGAAAATCTAAGATTAATATTAAGGAAGAGGCACTTGCTGGAGATTTACCTGAAGAATTTACAAAACGAAAATTCTTGAAAAGTATAAAACGAAATTATTATGTTTGTATTTTAACTGATTTTTATTTTAGAGGTATTCCTCAAAAAGTAGGACAGCAAGCACATTATGGTTTTGGAGGAAAAACAACAGTAAATTTTAAAGCATATGTTTTAAATGATGATGAATTAAAAAAATTAGATCAAGAAATTAAAGATTCAGATTTAGGAGATGTTTTACAATTAATTGAAGGAGCAACAACAGAAAGTTTAGAATTATTACAAAAAGAAATAGATGGTTTTTTAGAAGAAGATGAAGAAGGTAAAAAGGCAAAGATATCTTCAGAAGCAAATCCTTTTTTAGCATTAATTGGAAAATATGAAAAAAAAGGAACTAAAACTAAAGCTAAAAAGAAAGGAGCTAAGTTAAAATCTGTCAAGAGAGATACTTGGTTAGAAGATAAAATTATAAGGCCATTTGTTGCGCAAAAATCGTTGACAACTGCCTTTGATTTATTTAATGTTTATAAGAAAGCTCATGGAATGCCCAGTTATATTTAATAATCTAAATATTGAAAATTTTTTGCTTGCCCATTATCATTTATTTCGTATGAAAAATGTTCATTCTTTGAATCTCCCCAATAATTTTTAAGACGAGTTACTTTGTTTAGATTATTATTTTTATCAAATTCAAACTCGCTTGTTATTGTAGCTTTTTTTACAGTGTCTGTGCTATTTTCTGTTTTAATAATAAAAAATTCATTTTTTTCAAAATTAGAATAATAATTTACTGATTCTTTAATTTTTTGTCCTTTTTCATTAAATATTTGATATCCATTTGGAATTCTAATAGTATCTTGAGCAGAAGAGTTTAAATTTACAAATAAAGCTGCACTAGTTAAAAATGTACTAAAATATTTTGTTATATCGCCTAATTTTTTCATTCAATCGTCCTTAAAAGTTTTCTTTTCCCAAAGAGCATGGAACCACAAGCCTTTTTCCCATTGTTGAGGTTTAGTTATGTAAACTTTTTTTCCTTGAGAGAATTTTGCAATATCTTTTCTAATAGCTTCTGGAGAATCTTCTGAAAAATCATATGAAGATGGTCCAATCATTAATGGAACTACATAAAGGGTATCTTTATCTTCATGAATACCGAAAGATTTAATGGAAGGGTCAAAAACTGGAGATTCTCTTCCCATGAAAAAACTTTGGGTTTTGCCCTCAAAATACATATCACATTTAGAAGAAATGCGAAAACCAGTTTTCTTTTTTCCCTCAGTTATATCAACATAAAACAACATATAATTTTTCAGACCTATAGGTTCTGCCTTATTAGAAATTATGGACTTTTTTTCAGTTTTAGCTTTAGTAGTTATTTCAACGACCTTTTTTTCATAATTAGCTTTTAATGCCGCCATCTCTTTATCCTTGATAGCAATTATAGAATCACATCTAGCATTTAGAGAATCCATTTTTTGGTTAATGTATGCATTTTTTATTCCTTCTGCTTTTTTAAATTCCTTTTTCCTTTGTCTCTCTGAAAAAGTTTCGAATAAATCTCTATAAACTTCAAGAGTGCTAGTGTTCTCAGTACTAAGGTCGGCTTTATCATCTATTTTTACTTCATTTTTTCTAATAATTAGATTATACTGCTTGTCAATATCTCCATCCCCTTCTATATCTAAATAAAGTAAAGGGCCATCTTCATTTTGTTTGAACTCTTTTTTTGTCATAAGATGATCACCATGATAAAATGATTCAGATGTCATTAAATATTTTAAAAGTGTATCTGACCCTCCTTCACTCCTTCTAAATTCTGTAACATATTTAAAACCGCTAGAGTCATTTCTGCAAGTTATTGTTTTAATTTCTTTTTTATTTTCTTTACCATAGAAAGTCGTATCACAATCAAAATGAAAATCATGAACAAGATCTTGGGCATTAGAGTCTAAAGACCCGGCAAGTGCTATAGGGATAGCTGAATACATAATACCTCTGCCAACAAATTTCTTTGCTCCGGTTGCTAAGTTTTCAAGATTTTTTAATATTTTTTTTACCATTTGAAATTATCGCGCCTTATTACGATTTGATAGAGATTTAAAAGCATTATTGTGTTCGACCATTTAATTTTACTACTAGGTTGTTGTTATTTTTTAGTTGTTACGTTAGAAAGATTTATAATGCAAAATAGGTTTTTTTAATTATGGCTGGGAGAAAAGAAGACAAAGTAGTTTCGAAAAATGATTTTTATTTGAATAAAAACATTTTTGCGACAACTCCAGTACAAGGAAAATTATTAGGGGGGATTGATGCTAGTAGCAGGGGACAAATACCCTATAAGCTTTTCAGTCCTTTTTCATTTTCTCTAGATTATCAAATTCCAGTTCCTGGGAGAGAAAATATTTATTCAAATAGTGTTGAATCAATTTGGCAAGGACTAAAAATAATAGATAACGAAATAAATTTTTCTTTGTTTAACGAAAAACCAAAAAAAAGAAAAGGAAATGTTCAAGGCCATTTGTTTGGAAATGAAATATTGGGAATAGTAGAAGCTAGAGAAATAATTTATAGGCCAGCATATTTATTCTATTTAGATAATTATATAAAAAAAAGTCTAAAAGAAGATATTTTGTTAAAATCATTAAATGAAGATGTTGCTTTTTATGATGTTGAAGATAATTTAGATATTAACGACACCAAATCTCCTTTAGCACATTCAGCGATTTTAGCAGAATTTTTTAATGAATATAGGGACAAAAGGTTAATGAATGAAAAAAATAAAATAGATCAAGATTATTCTGTGCATGAATTAGAACATGAAACTCTTGCAGAACCCCTGAACAGATCAATAACAAGATTACAAAGGTCTTCTGAAATAGAAAATGCTTTGGCAATTTCTGTTTTGAATAAAGAACATCCTGAATTAGATAAATTTCATAAAAGGTTTTATTCAAGATTATTAGATAAACTAACAGAATAATTATAATTCTTTAATTTTTTTTCTTAAAACTTTATGTCCTTTTTTTGTCAATAAATTTTCTCTCCTAATATCTCCATCGATTGCATAATGAGTTGGCCTTCCTTTTTCAAATTTTAGATATATTTTATTAGCAGGATATTTCACATTGACAATTACTGCTTCTTCTGCAGAAGATGATCCCAACATGTGCCTAATACTTTTTTCACTTTTTCCTGAATAATTCAGAGATTCTGAAAGATATACATAGGGGTCTTCAAAATTTTTTATTTCAAGAGATTCATAATCTTGAATAACTTTTGCTGCCCCTGGATTAGTGAAATGAACTCCTTTGAATTCAATATAATTATCCTTTAATTTAAGTCCCTGAACTTCCCTACCGTTTCTATATATTTTATTGCCTCTTACATCAACCTGGACTTTATTTGACTTGAGATGTTTTTCATTCAATATTTCACTTAATGGAATATAATTTCCTTTAATTCCTTTTCCAGGAAGGGGTTTTTCTTCTACAAGAGTTTCTAATCCTCCTTCTTTTTGAGCCAAAAATAAAGCAATTCCCCCTGCAATAAAAACTAATCCTAAAATTGAGCCTACAATATTTGTATTTTCACTAATTACATTTCCAGTAATCTTCAAAAAAGAAGCACTTACAATTAAAATCAAACCATTCAAAAGAACTAATATTCTTATTATTTTTAACCTCTTTTTCATAAGTTTTATATAATTTCCAGGTTTTTATGTTTTATGTCAAAAGAAGCTAAAGCAAAAAGTTCCGAAGAATCAAAATTTAAAGAAATCGAAAAAACAGAAGAATCAGACCTAGAGGAAGAAGTAGAAGAACAAGAAATAAATATAGATGAGAATAAATTTCAAGAATTCTTTCAACAAGAAGATTTTTCACCTGTTTTAGAGAAAATTCAAGGTCCCCAAGAACATCTTGATTTAGAACAAGTTGCAGAAAGTGCCCCCACACCGGAAAAATTTAATGAAGAAGATGATTTTAAATATATTAAATCGGCAGAACAAGGAGATGAACCAAAATATCATAATAGTGAATCAATTAGTTATGAAAATGTTCAAAATGTTGGGCGTGTTGATATGGATAAAATACAAATAGATCCATTAGAAAGACGTAAAACTCAATTTGCAGCTTCAGAGACAAGAACTCCTGAATCTTCAACTGTAGAAAATTATGTTGCTCCAAAACAAGTTGAAATTCAAAAACTAGGAACACAACATCCTCTTGAAAAAAAAGAAGTTAAATATAAGCCTTCGAGATAATCAATAATTATTTAAAGAATTTTTCTAATATAATAATATGACAAAAGTAGGTGAATATGCAATTAGAGATATCTATCAAGGGGGATATTCTTCTCTTGATCCAAATAGGAGTTATTCAACAGGATATGTAACTGCTGGAAGTTTAGGACTAACAACTGACCCACGTTCTGCAAATGTAATTAAGGAAACTTCCGGAAAACTTTCAACAGGTGTAAAAAAAATAGAACTTGCTTTAGTAACTCCAGAAATTTTTGATTCAATTCCAAAACAACAATTAGAGGAAGTTAAACGATTAAGCAAATTAACAGGAATAGATGTTTCAGTTCATGGCCCCGTAATGGATTCTGCGGGTATAACTCAACAAGGTTTTAGTGAAGTAAATAGAGAATCAAGCGAGAGAAAAATAGCTGATGTAATTAAAAGAAGTCATGAAGTTGACCCTAGTGGAAATATGCCTGTAGTATTTCACTCTGCAGAAGGAATTGCAGGAACAGAATGGGAAACTTTAGGAGATCAAAGAAAAGCAAAAAGAATGATTGCAGTTGATAGAGAATCTGGAAAAATGATTCCTTTAGAAAAAGATATAAGATATGATCCTGGAGAGGGAAGAAGAGAGATTTCAGCAGAAGAAAATTTAAACATTGCAAATTCTTCAGAGTGGACTAATTCTTTAAGACAAATTGAATTTAATAGAGAAAGTGCAGAAAGAGTTTTACAAGATATACATCCTCGTTATAGAGAAGCTTATTTAACAGGAGATAAAACCACTTTAAATGCTGAAGGAAGGGAAGAAGTTAACAGGGTTCATTCTGCCGCAGAGTTTATGGAACAAGCAAGTTTAAGTGCAGGAACTGCTTTTGATAAAGCATATACTTTAGCAAAGAAAGATCAGGGTAGAGCGCGTACTTCAGAAGAAAAAAAGCAAGCCCAATTAGTATTAAATCATTTAGATAACGTTTCTAAACAATATGGAAAGATTTTAGGATATGATAAAAAAGATGAAAAAGGCAGACCTCCTATACAATCCTATGATCCAAAATTACAATCTCAGGCGATGCTTTATTTACTTCAAGGATTAAAACAAGTTAGACCAAGAATTTTTGCTCCTATGGAAGAATTTGCAACAGAACAATCTTCTAAAACTTTTGGAAACGCAGCTTTTGAAGCCTATAAAGAATTTGGAGATAAAGCACCAGTAGTTGCTATTGAAAATCCTCCTTTTGGTTTTGCATTATCTACTGGAGAGGATTTGAGAAATCTTGTTGTTGAATCAAGAGAAAGATTTGTTGAGAAAGCTGTTGAAGAAGGAATGAGTAAATCAACAGCAAAAAGTACAGCAGAAAAATTGATTGGTGCAACATGGGATGTAGGGCATATTAATATGCTTAGAAAAAGTGGATTTGGAGAAAAAGAACTTATAGAAGAAACAGAAAAAATTGCTCCTTTTGTGAAGCATGTCCATTTATCTGATAATTTTGGTTTTGAACATACAGAACTTCCTATGGGAATGGGAAATGTTCCAATAAAAAAAATTATGAGTAAATTAGGTGAAAAAGGGTTTGAAGCAAGAAAAATTATTGAAGCAGGACAATGGTGGCAACATTTTCAAACTCCGCCTGTAATAGAAAGTATGGAAGGATTGGGAACATCAATGTACAGCACAGGAGCCAGTCCAGCCTGGAGTCAGAGAATGGGATTATATCAAGGATATATGTCAGGACTTGAAGGTGCTTGGTTACCTCAAGTTAATTATGAAACTTTTGGAACTACCTTTTCACAATTACCTACAGAACTTGGAGGTCAAAAACCAGGCGCACAAGGGAGTAGAATGAGTGGAAGAGGAATGGAAT
>CAZWIB010000001.1:32703-54057 GCA_964634225.1 Candidatus Woesearchaeota archaeon | reverse complement strand
AAAGATGTGAAAAGATTAGCAGACAAACTTGTCCTTAAACTAAAACCTTTTTGTAAAAAAATTCAAATTGATGGAAGTATTAGAAGAAAAGAAAAGCACCATAAAGATATAGATATTGTTTTAATTCCAAAAAATAGAGAAAAACTTGAAGATTTTATGAGAACAAAAGGAAAGTTTATGCAGGGAGGAGAGCATGAATCAACATGGAAAGTTGAAGGAATCACAGTTGAACTCTATTATACTGTTTCAGATGAATGGGGTGCGACTTTATTGGCTTATTCTGCACCCAAGGGCTCTGCTATTGGTTTAAGAGTGATTGCAAAAAAACAAGGCTTTCTTTTGAATAATCATGGGTTGTTCAAGGGTAAAAAAAGAATTGCAAGTAAAACAGAAAGAGAAATTTACAAAGCATTAGGCAAATCATATAAAAAACCAGAAGACAGATAGTTATTCTTCCTTTTTTTCTTTATCCCACTTTTTAACTAAACCTTCAACAAATTTTTTATTTTCTGCACTGTATTTTTTAACTTCTTTTATTAAATAAATATCTTCCTCTCCCCTAACTTTCTCTGCTTTTACTTCTGATTTTAATTTATCTCCAACTTCTTTTGAAAATAAAATTCTCCCATCAGAAGTTGATGCTGTTTTCCTTGCAGTTGTTATGAAAGATCCCATACTCATAAATTTTGTTGAATCTCTTTCTGGTTTTACAATTATTACTCCATTATTTATGGCAAGACCGGATTCTATTTTTTGTTTAAATAATCTATTATGTTCTGTTAAAGTTTTTTTAGCTGCTTGTGCAATGTGTAATGCTGCAGATTCATTTTTGAAAGTCCTTGTCTTTGTAGGAGCAAGTATAAAATATAAATCATTTTGATTTTCATAGGTTATAGCTTTATGTTCTTCTGCAAAATTTATTATTTTTTGTAATGTTTCTTCCGCATTATTTTTTGTCCCTTCAATTTCTTTTAAATTTTTTATATGCAAACATACAGTTGTAGCTTTTTGTTTATCTCCCCTTATAGATAGAGAAACAACTGCTGGATTTTTTGATCTTAAAGCAGAACTTTTTCCTAAAGGAGCAATCTTAGAAGTTCTTTCTCTTTTTCTTAAAAATTTAGGCATATATGCAAAAAAAGTTTTTTTATGTCCTTTATTAAAAAACATATATGCTACCATTCCTAAAACTAAAATAATAAAAATCCATGCAAATGAAAATATAAATCCTCCAGATTTCCTTTTCTTAGCACCAACAACATTTCCTGTCAAAGTAACTCTCTGCTTGTATTCTCCCCCATCATCTCCAACTATAGTTATTTCATATTCACCATCCGGCGCAGTTAATTTATATTCTTGTGTTTCATCTACTTTCAAAGCAACATCTAAAAAAACTTGCTCACTGCCAATTTTTATTGGGACACTATCATTATAAAAAACATTCCCCACATTTGTTACAGTTACGGTATTATTTACTAAAGATACATTTACATCCTTTTTTTCCATTATTAAAAAACTTGTTTCAGTCGTAAATCCGTTTGATTCTACAATAACTGTCCAATTAGAAGATTTTTCATTATATGATATGGGAATTTCTAAAACCTCATTTGTAGATTGTTCAACTTCTTCTATTGTTTTAGACTTGCCATTCTTAACAGTTATCTTTGCTGTTGAGTCAATACTTTCTCCTGTCTGGTCATGCAATACTGCTATTACTTGTGCATTTGTTCCAGGTTCTACTTCTTCTTCCGTAATTATTTCTAAACTAGTGGGAATTTGACTTACATCAATATTTTGATTTATAAATCCTGTATTAGTTTGACTTCCACCAAAATCTACTTCATGTGCATTTAATTTTAACAGATATTTTCCAGCCTTCATTCCTTCTGGAATACTAACATTTATTGAGAAAAAACCATCAGTAATTGTTTCATATTGATTTATAGAAGAAGATTGATTTCCAGAAACAATTTCTAAATTAATAAAACCATTTGCTGGTTGCCCATTTTCCTTTATTGCATTTCCTTTTACTAAAAAAGACTCACCTGGATTAAAAACAGTTTGTTCAACATCTGGAAGTAAACTTATATGATCTGACAATTTAAATTCATTTGTTAAAACATGTTCTGCTCCAAAAATTCCTTTGATTACACAAGTTCCTTTGATTTCTCCAATTAAATTTTTTGTAAAGATTAATGAAGCGTCAATTCTTTTTTCCTCACCCGGAGATAAACTCACACCATTCATATAAAAATTGATTTCCTGCCCTTCACAGATCAAATTCATGTAAAAAATATCTGTTGCACCCGCAAGAGATTTTATGGTCATAGAAACTGAAGAAGAATCTCCCAAATTATATACAGCATTTGGTTGATTATGTATAATTATTTCCGCACTTGCTAAAGAAGTAAACATAAGGATAAATACCAATGCTAGTAGTCCTCTTTTGACCATGTTAGCTTTAACAGATTTAGATTTATAAATATTTGTTCTGTAAAGTTTAAAAATAAGTATATCTTTAGTAAAACATGAAAAAACAGGTGTTTAATCCATGGGAAGTTTCAGGAGACATTGATTATAATAAATTAGTCAAAAAGTTTGGTATTTCTCCTCTAAAAAAACTTCCAAATGTTTTTAATGAAAATGTCTTATTCAAAAGAGGCATTGTTTTTGCACATAGAGATATCCAGAGAATTTTAGATGCTATTAAAAGCAAAAAAAAGTTTGCTATGATGACTGGCTTAATGCCAACTGGAAAATTTCATATTGGACATATGTTACTTGCTCAACAATTTATTTTTTATCAAAAATTAGGAGCAAAAGTTTACATAGCCGTTGCAGATATTGAATCATATAATGTTCGTGGACAGAGTTTAGAAGAAAGTAGGAAGATTGCCTTAAAGGAATATTTGGCAAATTATGTTGCATTAGGATTAAATCCTAAAAAATGTGAAATTTATTTTCAAAGTGAAAGAAGTAAAGATGCTTCTAAATCAAATGCGTATTATAGATTGCAAAATCTTTTATCCAAACACGTAACTTTTAATGAATTTAAGGCAGTTTATGGAGATATCAGTCCTGGAAAGATGTTATCTTCTTTATTGCAAGCTTCAGATATGTTACATCCTCAATTAAAAGAATTTGAAGGACAAGTTCCTGTTTTAGTTCCAGTAGGAATTGATCAAGATCCTCATTTAAGACTTGCTAGAGATATTTCAAAAAGATTTAAAGGATTTATTCAATTAAGTTCAACATATCATTTATTTATGCCTGGACTTTCAGGAGGAAAAATGTCAGCTTCAGAACCTAATTCTTATATTGCTTTAACAGATTCTTCTGAAGAAGTTAAAAGAAAAATAAACAAATATGCCTTTTCAGGAGGAAGAGCAACTTTAGAAGAACACAGAAAAAAAGGAGGAAATCCTGATATTGATGTTAGTTTCCAATATCTAAAATTCTTTTTTGAACCAAATGATAAAAAATTAAAGAAAATTGAAGATGATTATAAAAGTGGAAAACTTCTTACAGGAGAATTAAAAAAATATTTAATTGACAAGATAAATTCTTTTTTGAAAGGACATCAAAAGAAACTAAAAAAAGCTGAAAAGGAAGTAAATAAAATATTCAAATGAAAACACTAAACTTACATGTTGATTATATCAAATTTAAAGCATTGAAAAAAGCTTTGAAGAGCGTTGCTGATTTATCTGAAGAAGAAAAGAAAGAAAAACATGTTAAAGATTGTTTAGTTGTTTTAACTGCTGTCGAAAAAACAGACAAAGATATTAAAGCAGTTGTAAAAGAATTTGTCAAAAGTATAAAGGATATTGCTAAACAAGTAAAAACAAAAAATATTGTTCTCTATCCTTATGCTCATTTATCTAAAAATTTAGGATCTCCGGATATTGCTCAAAAAATTTTAATAGAAACTGAAAAAAGTTTGAAAGGATTTAAAGTTTCAAGAGCTCCTTTTGGGTATTACAAAGAATTTGAATTAAAAGTTAAAGGACATCCTTTGTCTGAATTATCGCGAGAAATTATTGTTGCAGGAAAAGAAGATGAGAAATATGATCATAAACAACTACTTAGAGAAATTTCAAAATCTAAACTAGATAGTTCTAAATTAAAAGAAAATGATCACAGAATTATTGGAAAACAAATGGATTTATTTTCATTTAATGAAGTTGCACCAGGAATGGTTTTCTGGCACAATAACGGTTTAATTATTAGAAAAGAATTAATTGATTTTGCAAGAGAATTACTTAGAAAATCAGGTTATAAAGAAGTTATGACTCCCCAGATTCTAGATAAAAAATTATGGCAAATTTCGGGACACTGGGAAAAATATAAAGAAAATATTTTTTTAACTGAATACGAAAAAAGAGATTTTGCAGTTAAACCTATGAATTGTCCTGGAGGTTTATTAATTTATAAAAATACACCCAAAAGTTATAAAGATTTACCATTAAAATCAGGGGAATTTGGAATTGTCCATAGGCAAGAATTATCAGGTGTGCTTGGAGGATTATTTAGGGTTATCCAATTTACTCAAGATGATGCCCATGTGTTTTGTACAGAAAAACAACTAGAAGAAGAGATTTCTAAATTAATTGATTTAGTCAATGTGTTTTATTCGAAATTTAATTTTAATTATACAATTGAACTTTCGACAAGACCTGAAAAGAGAATTGGTTCAGACAAAATTTGGGATAAAGCAGAAAAAGCTTTGAAAGATGTTTTAAACAAAAGAAAAGTTAAATACAAGATTAACAAAGGTGATGGAGCATTTTATGGTCCTAAAATTGATTTTCATTTAAAAGATTCTTTAAACAGAACTTGGCAGTGTGGAACAATTCAGGTTGACTTTTCAATGCCAGAAAGATTTGAATTAGAATATACAGACAAAGATAATAAGAAAAAAAGACCAATTATGATTCATAGAGCTATTTATGGTTCTTTAGAAAGATTTATTGGGATTTTACTTGAACATTATAATGGAAGATTGCCTACTTGGTTAGCACCTATTCAGGTAAGAGTTTTGAATTTTACTGATAGAAATACTAAATATGCTAAGAAAATTATTAAAAAATTGGGAGACATTCCAAATATAAGACTTGACGCTGATTTTCAACAAAAAACCATTCCCGCAAAAATTAAAGATGCGGAATTAATGAAAATTCCATATATTTTAGTTGTTGGTGACAAAGAAGAAAAAGAAAATAAAGTTGCTGTAAGAAAAAATGGAAAAGTCAAATCAGAATCAATAGACAACTTTATAAAAAAGCTTAACAAAGAAATTATAGAAAGAAAATGAATAAAAATTGGACAAAGGTCATAATTGTTGCGGTATTATTAATTGGGTTTATCTTAGTTTATTCTAATATGAATAAAAATGTAGATCAAAAACCTCCCGCTGAAAAACAACCAGAACCAGTGAAATATTTCACACCTGGTTCTGATAAGATAACAATAATTGCTTCTGAAGATGCTCTTTATACCGATAATCCTTCAACAACATTATCTTATTATGCTGTAGATAATTCAAATCAACGTGTACAATTTAAAGAAGGCGAAAGAGCTTTTGTTAGAATTATGGGAGTAAGTCATTTTTATAACGCAAATACAGAGATTATGCGTAAAAACAACACTCTTTTTTCAGGAGAAATAACTATTGATGGTGGACCTGGAACATATACAATTAAGGTCTGTTTAGGAAAGAGTATAAATTTAGATAGTGATGGAGTTATGGTTTGGCCGTTTGGCTGTTTTGAGGATGGATCTTCTGAAAGAATAGATATTTATGAATAATAATTAAATTATTAAACTCTGTATCTTCTTTATTTTTATGAACTTTCAATTTTATTTAGAGAAATTATTTGAATCTCCTGAATTTAAAAAATTCAAATCTGAAAATTCGGAAATTTATTTATGCTCTGGATTTTTTTCAATTGATAAAAAAGGAGAAGACAACCAACAACATTTAGATTTTTATGTTCCTTCTACCAAAAAGACCTTTAGTTTTCAATTAGAAAAAGGATTAGTAGTTCCTTTAGAAGATTATGATGATAGAATTCCTAAAAAAATAGATGAAAAACTAGATTTTTATTTTACAGAAATTGAAAGAATGATAAGAAAAAAAATGGAAGAAGAAAAAATAACAAAAGAAATTCAAAAACTTTTATTTTCCTTGCAAAATATGAAAGACAAAAATTTTCTCATTGGAACAATTTTTATCTCTGGCATGGGAATTTTAAAAGTTACATTTGATTTAGATGAAAAGAAAATTGTTGGTTTTGAAAAAAAATCTTTCTTTGATATGATGAAAATCATTAAAAAATAATTAATGAAGAGGCATTTGATCTGGACTATAAAAGGCATTTAAACATTGTCTTTTATTTTCAATTATTTCTTGTCTAATGCACTCTGATGCATTTTTTCCTTCTAATCCCATACTATAAGCTTTATTTACTCCAGATTTTAAAAGGTAAAGATCTTCTTTCACAAATTCTTCAATATTTTTAAAAGGGATTTTCAAAGTTCCCAATCTTCCCATTACCTCAGCTTTTGGAAACATTTCCCTTATTTTTTCTACTTTTTCTCCTTCTGAAAATATTTTTCCTGATTCATTCCAAAGTAAAAGAGAAAGTTCCACACGCTTACCTGATAATCTACCGCAAAAAGAATAAGCTTCACTTACGCAAAATCTAGATTCAAATTCAGAGATTTCTAATTCTCTAAGTCTTCTATAAGTTGCTTTTTTTTCTCTACTTTTTCCCATTAAATAAAACACAAAATTGCTTTTAAAAATATTATTGTTTTTGAACAATGAAGTTAATCATCATTTCTGAATTATGGGTTGAAATTATTTTGAACCCAATTTTTTTAAATAAATCATGGACTTCCTTTTCATCATATAAATAATAATATCTTGTTCCTTTATCTGTCCATTTAACCATTTTTTCTTTTTGTGCGTTTTTAAATCGTTTTGATTTGATATTCCAGACACCAATCTCTGCTTTTCCGCCTTTTTTCAAAACCCTGTAAAGTTCTCTAACAGTTTTTTCTCTGTTTTTTTCTCCTTCAACACAATGTAAAGATGATATAGAAATTGCATAATCAAAAAATTCATCTTCATAAGGAATTTCCCAAAGATTTGCTTGCTTAAATTCTGCATCAATTTTTTCTTTTTTTGCTTTTTCTTCAGCAAATTTTAACATCTCTTTCGAGAAATCAACTAAATACATTTTTCCATTCTTAATTGGATAAAGATGTCTTCCAGAACCAGACCCCAAATCCAAAACACTTCCAGAAGTTTTTTTAAGAAATTCAATTGTGTGCTCTGCTGGTGTAGTTTTATATTCATGCCATTCTGGTGCAATTTTTTCCCATACTTCTTGTTGATTCATAAAATTAGAAAAGGTTTTAAGCTTAAAAAATTTCGGTTTATTATGAAAAAACCCTCAAAAGGAGAAGTAAGAAAACCAACAAAGACAATTTCTGGGATTACACCAGTAGCAATTATGCTGCCTCCAAGAAAATGTGAGCACGGATGTTGCATTTATTGTCCCAATTTAGATGTCCCACAAAGTTATACTCCAAAAAGCCCGGTTGTTATGCGAGCTTCAGGATTGGGTTATGACTCATATAAACAAGTTAAAGCCAGATTAAAAGCATATGAAGTAATGAACCATCCAACAGACAAAATTGAAATCATAATTATGGGGGGAACTTTTTTAGAATATCCTAAAAAATTCCAATATGAATTCATCAAAGGAATTTATGATGCTTTGAACAATAAAAAGTCTAAAACATTAAAACTAGCACAAAAAAAGAATGAAAAAGCAAAACACAGATGTGTTGCTCTTTGTATTGAAACAAGACCTGATGTTTGTTCTAAATTTATTGATAGAATGAGAGAATTTGGTTGTACAAGAGTTGAATTGGGAGTTCAAATCATTGATGATAGAATTTATAAGAAAATAAAAAGAGGACATACAGTTAAAGATGTTATAAATGCAACAAGAGATTTGAAAAATGCTGGTTTTAAAGTAGGTTATCATATAATGCCTGGTTTACCTGGATCTAATCTTAAAAAAGATTTACAATTATTCAAAAAATTATTTTCAGATGAAAAATTTAAGCCAGATCAATTAAAACTTTATCCTTGCCAGGTTCTTCCTTGTTCTGAATTAGAAAAATTATATTGGAAGAAAAAGTACAAACCTTATTCTAAACAACAAACTGAAAAAATATTAATTTCAATGCTAAAAGTTATTCCAAGATATTGTAGGGTTATGAGGGTTATGAGGGAAATTCCTCCAGAATACCTTGTTGCTGGAACTACAAAGATTGATTTGAGAAAAGATATAGAAGAAGAACTTAGAAGAAAAAATAGTAAATTGAAAGAAATTAGATACAGGGAAATTGGTTTTGCCCTAAGAGATAAAAGGGAAATTAATTTAGATTTGAAATTAAAAATTACTAAATATAAAGCTTCTAAAGGTGATGAATACTTTTTAGAAATTGTAAATGAAGATGATATTTTATTTGGATTATTGAGATTAAGAGTAATTGGAAAATATTCAATAGTTAGGGAACTTCATGTTTATGGACAAGCTTTGAAATTAGGAGAAATAGGCAAAATATCCCAGCACAAAGGTTTAGGCAAATTGTTAATGAAAGAAGCTGAAAATATTTCTAAGAAAAATAAATGTAAAAAAATATCTGTAATTTCTGGAATTGGAGTTAGAGAATATTATAAAAAATTAGGATATAAATTAGAAAATAGCTATATGGTTAAACCTTAATCTCACCTTCCTGCCAATCTTTAAGAATTAATCTTGCTGTTTGATCTTCATTAATTTCTCCACCTTTTTTCATAAAACCTTTTTTCTTTCCAAGTTTTTCTATTAAAACTTCTGAATCTCCATTTGCTTTTATTTTATAGAACTTCTCAAGAACATTTGGATATTCTTTAATCAGTTTTGCTACTACAATTTCAGGTTCTTTAACTTGAGAGTATGATCTTCCTCCAACTTTAACATGTTTTGCTATTTTTTCTTTTTCAACACCAGAATATTCCTTTTCTGGAATAACTCCTGGACTATCAAGCAACAAAGTATTTTCATCTAATTTTAATTTCTGAATTCCTTTTGTAAATCCAGCTTGAGCTCCAGTTCCTGCTGAAGCTTTTCCAATTAATATGTTTATTAAAGAACTTTTTCCAGTATTAGGATAACCAATTACACCAACAAGAACCTTTTCCTCTTTCTTGGGTATCTTTTTTGATAATTGCTTAATTAAATTTCTCAAAATCCTTATTCCTTTTCTATCTTTACAAGATACAGCAACATTTGGAGAAAGATTTTTTATTTTTCCTTGTGTTGTTAAATCTGATTTATTTAAGACATAAATTATTTTTTTCTTTGATTTTTTTATTTCTTGTTCAATTTCATGATTTCTTGTTTCTTCTGGAAATCTTGCATCTAAAACTTGAAGAATTATATCAGAATCCTCTATAATTTTCTTAACAAGTGCAGGATATTTCTGCCTTTGTTTTCTCATTTTTCCAATATGCCCTGTTCTTCTTGAAGAAAAACTATATCTAACTCTCATTTGACAAACTCCTATTGACGAATGAGTTAAAAATTTCCATATGCAAAAGTAAGTTTTTTCTCATAGGACAAATAAAGAAAAAGGGTTTATAAATTTAGAATTTTTGATTGATTTAAATTTCAAATTTCCTGAAAAACGTTATATAAAGGCTTGTTTTAATTACGGATTAGTAACGAAACATTTATATATCTGAACCTTTTCCTTTTTAAAGGTTATTAAACCTAGAGGTCAATAAAATGGATGATATTTTAGGACAGCGCAACCATGAAAAGAAGTTTACAATCACAAAAGAAAGAAAAAAGAAATCTAAACATAGTTCAACTATTTTACGCTAGACCTCATCTAGGGGGGAGTGGTATTTCTTCTAACGAATTAGCTATTGAATTAGCAAAAAGAGATCATAATGTTCATGTTGTGAGTTACCCTGGAACATATCTTACTCAAGAAGAAAAAAATATTGGATTAAATATACATCCAGTTAAAAGAATAGATTATCCTTGTTTTAAAGCAGAACCGTATAATGCGACACTTGCTTCAATGGTTTCAAATTTATATACAAAAGAAAATATAGATATTGACATAATTCACGCTAATTACGCCATTACACACGGAGAAGCAGCATTAATGGCAAAAGAGATAATCAAAAAGAAAGGCGGAAATCCAAAAGTAATTATAACTAGTAGGGGTTCAGACATACATACAAATGGGTATCATGAATTATTAGCTCCTTCATTAGAACATATTCTTTCCTCAGCAGATGAAATAACTTTTAATTCTCAATCATTACAAGAAGAAGCAAAAAAACTATTTGATTTAGAAAATTATGGAAAAGTAATTTACAATCACATAAATGAAGAAAAATTCAAACCATGTAATTATAAAACAAAAATGGTTAGGAGAAAAGAATTGGACCTTCCAAAAGATGCCACAATCATCTACCATGCATCAAATTTTAGGCCTTTAAAACAAGTTAATCTTCTGTTGAAATGTGCAAAACAATTGAAAAAAGAGGGGAGGAAAGACATTATTTTTGCATTAATAGGAGATGGACCTGAAAAATCTATTCTTGAAGAACAATCCAAAATAGAATACACCTTAAATGGCCAAGTTAGATTTTTCGGGAAACAAGAGAATGTTTTACCTTACATCCATGCTTCTGATATTGCAATTTTGCCTTCAAAAAGGGAAGCTTTTGGTAGATCCTTAATAGAACCTATGGCGTGTGGATTGCCTGTTCTTGGTTCAAATGTAGGGGGAATTCCTGAAGTTATAAATAAAACAAAAAGTGGATTTTTATTTGAAAATAGGAAAAATAAAGAAGAAATGGTTTATGAAATGACACACCTTATCAAAAAATTAGTAGATAATAAAGAATTAAGAAGAAATATGGGTATTTCAGCAAAAAAAAGAACTCGAAAATATTTCTCAACAGATCAGGGAGTAGGTAAATACGAAAAATTGTATTATGATTTACTTAAAAAATGAAAGTTTTAGGAATTGCACCCCATGCAGATGATGAGATAATTTTTTCTGGATTTTTAAGAAAAGCAATAAAGGAAGGGGGAGAGGGGGCTGTTATTTGTTTTACAGGAGATGAAATTAGAAAAAAAGAATTCTTTGGAAGTTGTAAAGTTTTAGGTGTTAAACCTATTTTTTTAGGATATCCAAATAGAGGGATTAAAGATTTAAATTTTAAAGAAGAATTAGATAAACTTATAAATTACATTAAAGAATTTAAACCAGATGTTATAGCTACAATAAGTAAACTTGACTATCATCCAGACCATAAAGAACTCTTAAAATTAATTGAACAAGCAGTTGAATTTGCTTCACATGGAATAAAAGATAAAGCTTGGTTTGTTAAAAAGGTTATTATGTTTGAAAGTACAAATTTATTTCCTTATCCAGATTATTTAATAAATATTGATAAAGAAATGAAAGATAAGGAAAAAGCAATGAAAAAATATACTTCTCAATTATCTGCAAAATACAAAAAAAATTATTATCTAAACATCTTAAAAAAGAGAGCAGAATTAAGAGGCATTCAAGGTAATTGCAAATATGCTGAAGCTTGTAAAGAATTAAAATTCCCAATGCATGGAAATTTTTATTGTGAAGACAGAACAATAAGATCAATAAAAAAATTATTGAATGAAAAATGAAGAAAGAAAAACCTTTTGCGGTTGTTTTAGGATTATATGGTTCTAATGCTCTTGGAGTGGTGAGAAGCTTAGGAGCTGAAAAGATTCCAACTGTTGGTTTTCATTTGCCTCCAAAACATCCTTATGCTATTAGTTCAAAATATCTTAGCAAAAGTTATTTCACAAAGAATGAAAAAAATTTATTGCCTTCTTTGATAGATTTTGGAAAAAAACAAAAAGATAAAAGTATTTTATTTCCCACTGGAGATCGTTATTTAAATTTCTGTTCTAAAAATTATAAAGAACTTCAACAATACTTCTATGTCCCCAATGTTCCAGGAAAAAATTTGGAAGAACTATTAGATAAAAATGAGAATTCTCTTTTAGGAAAAAATGCAGGTTTTGATGTTCCAACTTCAACATATTTAAGTAAATTTTCAAATTTTAAAGGACCAGTAATTGTTAAACCTCTTAATAGTATAGCTGGAGGGAAAGAAGATATGGAAGTCTACAACTCTGAAAAAGAATTATTAAAAGATAGAAAGAAATTATTAGATAAATTTGGAGATATGGCCATTCAAGATTTTATTCCTGGAAATTGTTCTAATTTATTTGAGGTTCATGCATATAATAGTTCTAAAGGACCTTTAATTGCGGGCATGCAAAGAAATAAACTAGGAGTTAAAAAAAATCCTAATACTTATGTAGGAGTTATTTTTGAAAATCTTTGGATACCCAAACTTGTTAATCCTACAATGAAATTAATGAAAGATCTTAATTTTAATGGGGCTTTAGATCTTAATTTTAAAAAATCTGATTTAGATAATAAATATTATTTTATGGAAGTAAATTTAAGGACAAGTGCAAATTTAGCTTTAGATACTGTTTCAGGATGTAATCTTCCAGCAATAATTTATAATGATTTAACTAAACAAAATTTTAATCATTTATTGCAAGAAAAAAAATTAGGAGAAAAATGGTTACATGAAGCAAGAATTGAACCTTATTTGAAACAAGGAAGTGAAGAAGAATTGTTAAAAGAATTAAAAAACATCAAAGCAACAGTATTTTATGATAAAAAAGATATGGCTCCTTTCAATAATCAAAATTTCAATAGAAGGGTAAAAGAGATTATTAATTCAATTAAATAACCACCAAACACACTTCTTATTGCATTTGCTACATAAAGGGACTTTGTAAAATTCCCTACTTTTATGAGCATTCCTTATTTGCCGTAATTTATCTCCTCTCCAAATATCCTCAATGCTTTGTTTTTTTAAGTTTCCAAGAACAGTAGAAGAATTCCAATCATCACAACACAAAACAACATTTCCTTCCCAATCTACATAAAGTTCAGTCCAAATTGTTACACAAGGTTTTCTTTTTATATTTTTTCTAAAATGAAAACTTTCTTTTGTTCCTTCTTTCTCAAGTGTGCCCGCCCAATTTCTCATGTTTATAATATTTATACCTTCAACTTTACCTTCCCATTCTCTATAAAAGTTTTTTATTTCTTCTTTATTTTCTTCCATCTCAACTAAAACTAAATGTATTCCAGGAGTTTTCTTATTCAACTTTTTTTTCATTTCAACTAAGCCCAAAATATTTTTTTTAACTACATCAAACTTTAAACCTTTTCTTATTTTTTCATAGGTTTCTTTTGAATATCCATCAAGACTTATTGTAATAGTATCCAATCCAGATCCAATTAAATCTTTAGCCCATTTTTCAGTTAATAATGCAGCATTAGATGAAAAACCAATATTTTTCATTCCTTTTGTTTTTGCATATTTTATTCTTTCAAGTAAATGTTTATCCATTAAAGGTTCCCCAAAGAACGAAAGTATTAGTTCATTTATTCTCAATTTTTGAGCATTATCAATTATTTTTTTATATAATTTCATATCCATTACTCCAAATTTCTTTAATTTAGAATGAGGACACATAATACAAGATGAATTACAATAGTTTGAAGTTGCAATATGAATTCCAGTGGGAGGTCTTCTCTCCATTTTTTCAATGGTTTTTGCTATTTTTTTATCATATAAAGAATTATAAATTGAATTATTGGTAATAAAAGGAGAAGTTAAAATTTTTCTTCCAAGATTATATCCTGCTTTTGTTCCTCTTATTTTACGTAGAAGTTTTATTACCATTTTAAATTATCGATATCTAAAATTTATAAATATTATGGTATTGTATTTTAATTCTAAAAACGCCCCGACCGAGATTTGAACTCGGGTCACCGCCTTACTCCAAAACAAGGTTGCATTGAGATGCTAGATCTCATTCTCTCACCGAGATAAGATCACCTTCTTTCCGAAATTTGAGAGGGCGGCATACTTGGCCTCTGTACTATCGGGGCAATATATTAATAAAAAATATAAAACTTAAAAAGATTCTTATTTTAACTTGATAAAGCCTTGTGGTCTAGTGGTCAAAGATTCGACCCTCTGGAGGTTGAGACCCCGGTTCGAATCCGGGCAAGGCTATATTTATAAATTAAAAATTCCTAAAAAGAATATGGCACAAGAAGATGATAATAGAACACTTTTTGCATGGTTGGCGACTTTTTTTACAATTATTGGTTTCATAATTGCGATGGTCACAAAAAAAGATGATAAATACGTAATGTTTTACGCAAAACAAGGCCTAGTTTTATTTCTAGTATTTGTTGCAGCAAGTATTATTTCTTGGATTCCTGTTGTTGGATGGGTTTTCTGGGCATTTACAATAATTCTTTGGGCAATGGCCTGGATTAATGCTCTTTCAGGAGAAGAAAAAAATACTTGGCTGATTGGAGATTTAGCAGAAAAAATAAAGCTCTAAAATGAAGAAAATAGAGACAATTATGAAAATTCTTTCTAAGAGATATATTTCTACGGATAAAACTACTTTAAACAGAATGCGAAAAAAACCAAATGCATTCAAAATTTTAATTTCTTGTTTACTAAGTCTAAGAACAAGAGATGAGAATACAGAAAAAGTTTCAAAAGAACTTTTCAAAGTTGCAGATACTCCTAAGAAAATCTCCTCACTTCCAGTAAAAAAATTAGAAAAATTAATTTATAGTTCAGGACATTACAAAAAAAAATCAAAAACTCTTCAACATGTTTCAAAAGAATTAATTAATAGATTTAATTCAAAAGTTCCGGACGAAAAAGCAGAGCTTTTGTCAATAAAAGGAATTGGACCTAAAACAGCAAATATTGTTTTAGCATTTGCATTTAATAAAGCAGTTCTTCCAATTGACACTCATTGTCATAGAATTCCAAACAGACTTGGATGGATAAAAACAAAAACCCCTGAACAAACAGAAAAAGAAATTGAAAAAATTCTTCCTAAAAAATATTGGAAAAATTTCAATGCAATCTTTGTTCAATTTGGAAGAGATATTTGCCAACCAGTTTCACCATGGTGTTCTAAATGTCCAATAAACAAATATTGTAAAAAAATAGGGGTTAAAAAAAGCAGGTAAATTTTTAAATTAAAAAAACATATATAAAACATGAATAAAAAACTATTAATTGGTCTTGGAATTTTTATGGGTGTTCTAGTTATAATATTAACAACAATTTTAATTTCTTCTTCAAAAAGTAAGACAACAGGATTAGTAGTTTCAGAATTAAGCGAAAAAGAACGATTTATAAAATTACAAGCAGAATTAACTTGTGACTTAGCTAGTAGCTCAGAAGGAGAAGATGCTCTAAACACTATAGATAACATTGAAAGTTATACAACTAAATATGGATTTACTGCAGATGAAATAACCTCTCTTCAAACAAAATATCAAACTGATATTTCCATACAACAATCAATCATTAGTGAAATGAAAATTATGTGCCCAGAATTTTTTTCTCAATTTGCAGGATTACAATAATTTAATCTAATCCCATTATTTTTTTCCAAAGCTTATTAGATTCCTTCAAACCTTTATGCATATCAGGAGTAATACCTGCTCTATATGCAATAACAATACACTTATCATGATTATCATCTATGATCTTTCTATACTTCATTTTTGTTTTTTCAGTTTTACTTTTTCTATATTGAAAATATGATTTATTTATGTCTTCATACAATTTATCTAATTTAATTACTGCATATTCTTTAGCCATAATAAAAAACATTATAATCCCTTTATATTCTTTTATATATTCCACAAAAGGTTTTTAAACTGATTCTTGTTTTCAAACTCTATGAAAAGATCAAGTAGAAGATGGAAAAAGAAAGGGCAAATGCGTTGGAAATGGCAACGTAAAAAGCTTAGAAAAGAAAAGCGAAAGCGTAAAGCAAGAAGAGCTAGATCTAAATAATTGTAAATATATTTCTTAATCACAATAACCTTTATTAATGAAAAGATGATATTTTGAGTATGACAAGCACCATTTGGACTGAAAAGTATAGGCCAATAACTTTTTCTGAAATAGTGGGGCAAGATGACATTGTAAAAAGGGTAGAATCATTAACAAAAACACTAAATATCCCTCATTTATTATTTGCAGGACCAGCAGGAACAGGAAAATCAACTCTTGCACTGGTGATAGTAAAAGAACTTTTCAAAAACACATGGAAAGATAATTATTTAGAATTAAATGCCTCAGATGAAAGAGGAATAAATGTAGTAAGAGAAAAAGTAAAAAGTTTTGCAAGAACAAAATCATTAGGAAATGTTCCGTTTAAAGTAATCTTTCTTGATGAAGCAGATGCATTAACTCCTGAAGCCCAACAAGCATTAAGAAGAACTATGGAAAACTATTCATCAAGTTGTAGATTTCTCTTATCCTGTAATTATTCTTCAAAAATAATTGATCCGATTCAATCACGTTGTGCAATTTTTAAATTCAAACTTTTAGAAAAAAAAGATATTGAAAAGATTCTTCAAAGAATAGCTGAAAGAGAGAACCTAACAATAGATCCAAATGCAGTTGAAATAATTTATGAGGGAAGTGAAGGAGATTGTAGAAGGGCAGTAAATATTATGCAATCAACAGCAGCAATTTCACCATCAATAACTCCTGATTTAGTTGCAACAGTAATTGCAAGTACAAAACCAAAAGATATCAAAATAGTTCTTGATTATGCACTAGCAGGAGATTTTGAAAATGCACGTGAAAAACTTTTAGATGTTATGTTAAAAGAATCAATCTCAGGAGAAGATGTGATTAAAGCAATTCAAAAAGAAATATGGAATCTTCCCATTGAATCAGAAAAAAAAGTGAAATTAACAGAAAAAACAGGTGAAGTGGAATTTAGAATTGTTGAAGGCTCTGATCCTTTTATCCAACTCCAATCTCTTCTTGCAAGTTTTGTCCTTGCTGGTTTAGGGAAAGAATGAAATGGCAGAATATAAAATTGCATCCACGCAAGACAGAGAAAAAGTAAGAATGGATCTTTATGAAAAATTTAGAAGAAAACATGCAAAAAAATACAAAGGTCTTAATAGACAAGAATTTGAATATGAAAGAAACAAATACATAAATCAAAATTTTACTAGAAAATTAACAGAATACATGAAATCAAAAAAATGACAACTTGGACCGAAAAATATAGACCAATTAATTTTACAGAAATAAAAGGTCAAGATGAAGCTGTAGCCAAAATAAAATCTTTTGTTACAAGTTTTAATTTAAAATTAGTTGAAGGTGAAAAATTTCATAGAAAAGCAATAATTGTTTATGGCCCTCCGGGAACAGGTAAAACAACTTTGGCTCATGTTGCAGCAAAAGAAACAAATTCAGAAATCTTTGAATTAAATGCCTCAGATTTAAGAAATAAACTAAACTTAAAAGAAACTTTAAAACCCGCAGTAGAACAACAATCTCTTTTAAAAAAAGTAAAAATAATTTTAGTTGATGAAGCAGACGGAATGACTGGAACAGACAGGGGGGGAATTCAAGAACTAGCTAGTTTAATTGAAACAACAGAATATCCAATTATAATAACTGCAAATGATGCTTGGACTAAAAAATTAAGTCCTTTAAGAAAAAAATGTGAGATGATCGAACTAAAAGAACTAGATTATAAAATAATAAAAGATGTTTTAATTAATATTTTAAGAAAAGAAAACAAATTTATTGATAATGACGTTCTTACAAATATCTCAGTAAAAGCAAAAGGAGATTTAAGAGCTGCAATAAATGATTTACAAACAATTTCAAAATTAGAAAATCCTTCAGAAGCAGTATTTGATGAAAGGAACAAGGAAACAGATATTTTTAATGCACTAAAAAAAGTTTTTAAATTAAAAGCAACAAAAGAAACACTTAGAATTTTTGATTCTGTAAATATGTCAATTGATGAGATAATTTTATGGGTAGAAAAAAATATTCCAAAGGAATATCAAGGAAAAGAATTAGCAAGAGCCTATGAATTACTAAGTAAAGTTGATTTATTCAAAGGAAGAATCTACAAACAACAATATTGGAGATTTTTAGTTTATGAAAATATTTTCTTAAGTTATGGAATTGCTTCTGTTAAAAAAGAAAACAAAACAGGATTTACAACTTATAAAAAACCAACAAGAATTCTAAAAATATGGATGAATAATATCAAAACAGCAAAGAAAAAAACAATTGCAGTAAAATATGCAGAACATACACACATAAGCACAAAAAAAGCAATGAAAGAATTTTCAGTTATTAAACAACTAATAAATTCAAACTCACAAATTTCAGAAGAAATTAAATTGGATGAAGATGAATTGACTTATTTAAAAGATTAAACCTTTGCTAATTCTGCATCAATTATTTTCTCAAACTCACTAAAAGGTTGAGCACCAGAAACTAATATTCCATTAATAAAGAAGGCAGGTGTTCCACTTACTCCATAACTAGAACCCTCATCTATATCTGCCTGAACTTCATCTGCCATTTTATCAGAATCCAAACAATCATTAAATTGAGTTGCATCTAAACCAAGTTCAACAGCATAAGATTTTAAATCATCAACATCTAAAGCATCTTGGTTATTGTATAATTTATCATGCATTTCCCAATACTTAGCATCTCCAAACTCTCCAGCACATTCTGCAGCTTCAGCAGCTTTCTCAGCTTTCTCATGGAATCCTAAAGGAAAGTCTCTAAAAACAATCTTAACTTTTCCAGTATCAACATATTGAGAGATAATTTGAGGCAAAGTTTCTCTAAAATGTCTTCCACAAAAAGGACATTGATAATCACTAAATTCAACGATTGTAACAGGAGCATTTGGATCTCCTTTAACGGCATCATCATCTACACTCACTTGAACAACATTATCTCCACCATCAGAATTATTTAAATCTCCACCATCTGTTGGAAAATCTTCAAGAAGAGATATTATTGAATTTCCAGTAAGATAACCTGATTTGGTAACATAAAAAGGAATTGTTTGGCCGTTATATTTTAAATCAACTTTATAAAAATCATCAACACTTTCAACCGAAACTACTTCAAGCCCTTGAATTCCTTGAGCTTCATAAAAATTAATTAATAAATCTCCAACTTCATTCTCAGAAACAGCACTACCACTTGTTGGATTAAAAACTCCAAGAAGTAAAAGTACACTCAAAATACCTAAAACAATTGTTGAAAGAATCCAGGGATTGGTTCTTACTTTTTCAGTAATTAATGATCCGCTAGAAGGTGTGACTTTAACTGAAGGTTTCTCCTCTTTAATTGGTACCTCTTTGTTCTCAATAAAATCCATAGTGAACTTAGCAAAAAATAGTTTATAAAGTTTATTATAAAAACAATTAAAAAACCTCCAGTATTTCTTAAGGCATGCCTTATGACATTATAATTGGTAGAAACGAGAGTGATAAAAAAGAATTTGGAAAAAAAGGTCTTGTTTATATTGGAAAAGGATTTGTAAAAATGGGACAATACACTTCTCTAAGCAATAAAATATTTTTAGATGTTGTTAGGACACATGTTGTTTTAATTGCGGGTAAAAGAGGTTCAGGTAAATCATACACTATAGGAGTTTTAGCAGAACAGCTTTCAAGTCTACCAAAAGAAGTTTCTCAGAATATTGCTTCAGTTATTTTTGATACAATGGGTATTTATTGGACAATGAAATATCAAAACGAAAAAGATAGAGAACTTTTACATGACTGGGATCTTGCTCCTAAGAATCTTCCAGTAAAAATATTTGTTCCATATGGACATTTTGATGATCATGTAGAAAAAGGTATTCCTGTTGATAGAAAGTTTGCATTAGATGTAACAGATATGGATCCGGAAGAATGGGTATTGACATTTGAACTAGATTTAATCAATCCGGTAGGAGTTTTAATTGAAACGACAGTAACAAAATTAAAAGAAACAGGAAAAAAGTTTTACATTGAAGATATAATAAATGAAATTGAAAAAGATGAAAGAAGTTCAAGAGATTCACGAAATGCGGCAATAGGATTATTTCAAGCAGCAGATTCTTGGGGAATTTTCGCAAGAAAAGATACAAAACCAACAAACGTGAGAGAACTGATAACAGCAGGGAAAACAACTGTTTTAGATTTAAGTGTTTATAGATCAATTGGAACTTTTAATGTTAGAGCATTAGTAATAAGTTTGGTATCAAGAAAATTATTTGAACAAAGGATGGCTGCAAGAAAAAAAGAAGAAATTGATTCTATTGTAAAAAGATTTGAAGTTGCAGGAGAAATTGAAAAAAAAGAAATGCCTTTAGTTTGGATGTTTGTTGATGAAGCCCATGAGTTTTTACCTTTAGAAGGAAAAACAATTGCAACAGATGCACTTGTTCAATTATTAAGAGAAGGAAGGCAACCAGGAATTTCAATGATTTTAGCAACTCAACAACCAGGAAAAATCCATAAAGATGTAATGACTCAGTCAGATATTGTTTTATCCCATAGGGTGACCTCTGCCCAAGATTTAGGGGCACTAAATCAAATTATGCAAAGTTATATGCTAGAAAGTATAAGTCAATATATGAATGAACTGCCTTCATTAAAAGGTTCAGCAATAATTCTCGACGATAATTCAGAAAGAATCTATCCAATGAGAATACATCCAAGATTTACTTGGCATGGAGGTGAGGCTCCAATGGCAGTTAAGAAAGAAAAGAAACTATAATTCTTAAATCTAAAAATTTAAAAAGCTATTTTGTGAAAAAATTATATGAAAATTGAAACAAAATTTTTTTTTGAAAATAGAAATGAAGAAGCAGATCAATATTTAGCAAATGCGATAAAAAATTCAGATAAAGGATCTACATTTGAGAGCAAAATGAAAAATTTCATTCATCTTAAGGAAGATATCTTAATTGCACATTTTGGAACATTTAAAGAAATGGGTTATGAAACTATGTTAGGTTATTTACAAAATGAAATTGTTGGATTTATGGCCTATCAAGAACATAAGAATGATAACCACACTCTAGATTGGAAGATGTTTAGATGTTTCGTAGAACCAGAACACCGGGGCAAAGGATATGCTCATTCCATGGCAGAGGATTTAGTTAATTATGCTATGGAGAGATCAATAGATCGTGTAAGACTTGGAGGAGAAAAAGAACGTAGAGAGATGAAATCTTTACTTAAAAGATTGGATGACAAAGGGTATCATGTTAATTTAAAAACTCAGTGGGTAGATTT
>CAZWIB010000001.1:0-32603 GCA_964634225.1 Candidatus Woesearchaeota archaeon | reverse complement strand
AAAGATTGGATGACAAAGGGTATCATGTTAATTTAAAAACTCAGTGGGTAGATTTGGAAAATGTTTATCTTCTTAATAGAGAATTTCCAGGAATTATGGGAAAACAAAAAGTAATATCAAACAATTTGAATGGAAAAAAGAACTCACAAGATTCTGAAATCAACTCTGAGCCTGATTTTATAAGGAGCTATTTCCCCGGCTTTGCTGATGTTTAAAATTTTAATTCTTTTTTTAAATTTTTTTGCTTCTTTTTTAATTTTTTCAATAATTTTATCTTCTTCACCAACTTTACAAAAACCATAATAATAAATTCTAGTTTTTCTTTTAGATAACATAAATGCTTCTTTCAAAAAAGTAGCTCTTAATTTTGGTCTAGGCATAACAATTACATTAAATTTCTTTTTAAGTTTTAATGCAGTTTTCTTAATATCACCAGGAATCAAATCAACTTTATCTTTAACTTTGTTTAATTCAATATTTAATTCAGCATATTTATTTGCTTTTTTATTAATTTCATTTGAAAAAACTTTTTTAGCTTTAGAATTTTTTGCAATAACAATTGAAAAAGGGCTAACACCAGCAAACATAACTAAAACTTCATCATTTTTTTTAATCTTAGAAGCAATTTCTTTTCTCTCATTACTTAATCTTGGTGAGAAATAAGTTGTATCAACATTAAATCTAAACACACAATTATTTTCTTTATACAAAACTTCTTTATTTTTTTTACCAGCAAGATGTTTTGTTTGCATCTTTCTCAATCTTCCCTTAAAAATTCCAGATTTTTCTAAAACAGTTTTTATTGCTGGATTCTTTTTCAAAATCTCTTTAGCAAATTCTTTCTTAGTATTTTGTTTGGTCTCAAAAGGAAAATTTACAATAGCAATATTTCCAAGAACATTAAAAGCCCTTTGATTTGACATATAAGATTTAATATAAAATAGTTTAAATTTCTTTAGGAAACTAATATTATTTATTTGAACTTTGCTCATCAAGCATTTCATCCATTCGACCTAAATAGTTTTCTAATTTTTGGTTAATTACACTATCTTTAGTTGTAAGAAAATATCTCGCTTGATCTAATAAGCCATAAACAACTTGAACATCTGAATCTGCATATGAGGAATCGTTTTTAATAGATTCAAACATTTGATCTGCGTTATTTATTGCTTTTTCAGCCCTAACTATGTTTTCATTTTTTTGCTCCCTTTTGGTTTTAGCTTTTCCAATTTTAGGAGTCATATCTTTTATTTTTATTCTATGTTTTAGTGTATCCATTTCATATTCAGGAGCTCTAGCAATAACTTCATTTAAACCATTATGACCATTACTCATTCCATCTATATATCTAAAATACTCGTTTCTTGCATCTGTCCAAATAATTGTTCTATAAATATGATAAAGATCACTAGCTTCTTTTAACTTCTTACCAGCATAACATGATTTAATATTATCAGAATTAACATCTTTTGGAGTAAATACTTCTCCATTGATTATCAAACTATCTATTGCTTCAAATTTAGGTAATTTTGAATATGATTTATTCCATTCAAGATTAGATCCATTTTTTTTCCAAATATCAACTAATTGGCCGCCAAGTTCAAGTTGCATCCAATTCCAACCATCTTTTTTATTTTCAGTATAATTTATTTCTACTCCCCGTACATATTTATCTTCTGCTATCACAGTTTCATATCCTGGTTTAAATCTTGCTTCATTATTAGAAGTACCAATGTTTCTTACTTCACTTTTAACTTCATTATCAGAAATATTAATGTTTCTTAATTCATTTTGAGTTTCATTATCTGAATCACCAATATTTGAAAGGCCCCAAATACCAAATCCTAATACTGTAATACTTCCAGCTATCAATCCTATAAGACCTTTTTTACCAAGACGTTTCTTGTTTTGATTATCCTTATTTTCATTAGATTTCATAAAAATAGAATCAAATCTAGATTTATAAAGGTTTCTAAGTTGTAACTACTTTAAAATTAATACTTATTATGGGCCTGTTACTCTCCTGCCCTCGTTCATAGCATCAGCAAGATGTCCTGCTTCTTGAGCAGCTGATTGTGCAAATCTAATCTCCCATGCTTTTATTTCCATCCCTATTCTCATAACCCAATTTCTAAATTTTCTATGGAAAATAAGGAATCCAAGACAAACTACAGTAACAACTAAAATTAAAATACCCATCCATGATGTTGGACTAACCCCTTGCCCATATCCAACAATAAGTTTGTAAAACATAACAAGAGTAAAGGCAAACCATAAAAGAATATTCAACATAATTTTTCCAATAGTGATCCTGCTAACTTGGGTTATTACACGCCTACCTGATTTTCTTATTGGGGATAACATGGCTGAAGAAGCTAAGATTAATATTGCAAAAGGAAGAATTATACTTAAAGTAAAACCCAAAGCAGTATATGCAGTTAAAATTGTAAAAATTTCATCTGGAGTAATAAATGCTGTAGATAAAAAACCAACTAAAATAGCTAAAATCCACTGAACAGCAGGGTGATCTGGAACTCCAGTGAAGTTCAAAATACTAAAAATAAGAAGTATTAAAATAAAAAAGAAAATATATTTTGCTATATTAGTATCAACATTTCCAGTACTCCAATTAGAAAACAAATCTCCTATAAAACTACTTCCTCCTTGAACCTGTTGAACTTGTTGACCAGTGATTTCTGGTGAACCACTTAAAGGAATTAAAAAGAGAGAAGCCAAAACAAAAATACCAATAGCAATAACGGCTAATTTATCCATATTTTTACTTTTTTTAGAGTTAATAGTCTTCTTTCCCCTTTTCTTTTTCATATTTCTTAAACCATTCTTATATTTATAAATATTGTCCTTATCAAAGATACCTTTATAAAAAACTTTAATCTAATTAAATTATGAAAAGAGGCATATTAGCATTAATTATGGGTATATTCTTAATTGGTCTTGTAAGCGCACAATTTCTTGGTGGATTCGGAGGATATTTTGATTCTTCTTTATTTGTTTATGGAGGAATATTTGTAGTATTTTTTGCATTATTGAATTTCATATTAGGACGAACAGTATTCAGAGAAAATCAAGGAACAAAAGTAGTAATCAGTTTAGTACTTTCGTTATTTGCAGTATATGGTATAGCAACTTCAAATTTTGATGTAAACATGGGTAGTTTTGATACAGGAAGTTTCTTTTTAGGAGATTATTTACCAACAATACTAACCATTTTGTTTTTAGCAGGAATTGTCTATTTTATAGTAAGATGGGGTTTTGGAGTAGTATTAATGGTCTTGGGAATATTATCAATTATAACAAGTTTCACAAATCTAGTTTATGAAAAAAATATTTTCCTTTATATTGGAATTATATTTTTAGTAATCGGACTTTTACTTCAATTCAGAAAACCTAGAATAGGAAGTATTCCGTGGCAAAGAAGTAGAGAACCTAGAAGATATAGATCTCCAGTAATAAGAGAAAGAGAACCTAGAAGATATAGACCTCCAGTAATAAGAGAAAGAGAACCTAGAAGATATAGACCTCCAGTAATAAGAGAAAGAGAAATTAGAAGAAGAGCTAAAAACATATCAAAAATAAGGAGAAAAAGATTAGCAAGAGAAAGAAGAGCAATGAGAAGAATAAGAGATGCAAATAGAAGAAAGAGAACAAAGGTTGCAAGAAGAAGAATCACAAGACCAGATAGATTATTGCCCCCCCATAGATAAAACCTAAAACCACTTATCTAATCCTTTTTGTTTATTCTTTTCTTTAATTTCATTCAATTTATCAATTTGTTTCTGAACTCTTTCTTCTGAAAAATCATGTCTTTTAACTAAAATCTCTTTAATCTTATCTTCATCAATTTCTTTAAATTCAAAATCAAAATCTTTTACATCTGGTTTATGAAATAATTCAAAAACTTCTTGCCAATCAAATTGATCTTCATCAGGTAAACTTCTAATTCTTTGTTTAACTTCTTCAAAAATTCTCACAGGTGTTCTAAATTTCTTAACAATTTCTAAAGCTCTTTTCTGACCAATTCCAGGAATACCTTTTGGATTATAATCTGTTCCAACTAAAATCCCCAAACAAATCAATTGATCTAAATTAATTCCCAAATTATTCAAAACTTTTTGTAATTCAATAAGTTCTGGTTTAATCTCAACATAACCTGTATAAGTTTTCTTCCTTTTAGCCAAAGTCAAATTTCTTACAAGTAATGGGGCACCAAAAAGCAAACTATCATAATCTTGACTAACTGCAGCATAAACTTCGTTCTTCTTGGACAAATAAGCAGCTTCTGCCTCTCCTTCTGAAGGAGCTTGAATCGCAGGAATTCCCAAGGCTTCTAATAATTCTTTGCTTTCTTCTATCATTTCATCATCTAATCTCAACAATTGACTGCCATATCTCTTCATTTTTTCAAAATCTGCCTCCTGTTTAGCACTTTCGTATCTTTCTTTGGCCGTATCTCTTGCTCCCTTTCTTTTTTTATGGATCTTTGCCTTTAATGCCGGAGGCTTTCCATCAAAAACATAAACTAATTTAATACCTTCAGAAAGCAAACTAACATTTCTATATAAAAATCCAGATAAATGACTAGTCACTCTTTTTTTATTATCCATTAAAGGAGTTCCATCTGGTTGTCGAATTGTAGATAAAAATTGGTATAATGTGTTAAATGCATCCACACAGACAATTTTTTCTCTTAAATCTGATATCTCAATATCTTTTCTTGGAATGATTTCTCTTATGTTTAATCCCATAAAATTGTAATAAAATAGAAATATAAATAATTAACTATGAAGCATTAATTTTTTTACAAGAAGCATTATACATGTTTTGAAAAGCTCTTCCAAGTTGACTATTTCTTGAACATTGAGCTAAAGTTTTCTTTTCTTTTCCTTCTCCATTAAGTAAAGTATATCCCTTGTGTTTTCTAATTAATTTTTGCTTAGCTTCTAAATCAGAATAATAATCATTCATATTAATTCCTAATTTTTTAACTTCATCAACAAAATCTAAATCATAGGCTAAATTTGCTCTTTTTTCTAAATCTTCTTGTTCTCTTTGATTTAAAATTGCATCAGCAAGATTATGACCATAATCAGTATTTCCAGAACCGATTAATTCCATATCTGGAAAATATTCATCACAAGATGTTTCTAAAGTTGCTTTATTCATACTATATTTAAGTACAAATACTATTTAAATGTTTCTATAATGTATTACCTAAGTAGTGGTGACAAATAGTAAAGTTTATAAAAAATATAAAAAGTCTTCTAAACATATTATTATATGAAAACTTCATTCATTCCAATAGATTACAATTACTTTGATTTTGAAGGTAAAAACTATGCAAAAATAATAGGCAGAGATGACAAAGGAAAACGAGTTTGCATAATTGATTCTTGTGATGTTTACTTATGGGCAATATTAAAACCAAAATTAGGTGATAAAAAAACCAAAGCACTAATCAAAAAAATAGAAAAAATAAAGTTAGACGTAAAAGGAAGAAAAACAAAAGTTGAAAAAGTTGAATTAAAAGACAAAAAATTCTTAGGAAAAAAAGTTCAAGCCCTAAAAGTTTTTGCAACAAATTACAAAGATTTACATGATATTGCAGACAAACTTGGATTGCCAGAAATAGAAAAGAGAAGAGGATATGATTTAGGATACATAACTCATTACATAATGGAGAAAAAGATTAATCCTTTAACTTGGTATGAAATACAAGGTGAAGTGCTTCACAATTCTCAAGAATTCGGAGGAATTGATATGGCTTTAGATGTTGATTTTTGTATAAAACTAGAATCTTCCAAAGAAATAAAAAAATCTTTCAAACCAAAAGCTCTCGCTTATGATATAGAATGTGATGAATTAAAAATAGGTGAAGGTGAAATACTTATGGTTTCTCTTGTTTCTGATAATTTTAAAAAAGTTATAACTTGGAAGAGATCAGAAAAAAACCGTGCGACTTTAGGCAGAGGCAAAGAAAAAAGTCGCCCTTCCGCGCTTCGAGGAGATAGCGCGAAAGAAACAAGGGGCTCTTTCGCTTATGTAGAATATGTTAAAGATGAAGCAGAACTCTTAGAAAAATTTACAGAATATGTAAAAAAAGTATCTCCTGATTTCTTAGTTGGATATTTTTCAGATGGATTTGATTTACCTTATCTAAAAGCAAGAGCAGATAAACACAAAGTAAAACTTTCATTAGGACTAGACGGATCCCAACCAAAATTTTCAAGAGGAAGAGAAATGAAAGGTAAAATAGATGGAATAGTGCACATAGATCTCTTAAAATTTATAAGAACAGCTTATGCTCAATACATGGAATCAGAAACCTTAACACTTAATGAAGTCGCAAAAGAATTTTTAGGAGATTCTAAAAAAAGTTTCGAACACAAACACTCTTCACAAATAACCGAATGGGAAAAATACTATGAATATAACTTGCATGATTCTGTTTTAACTTTAAATTTATTTGAAAAATTCTGGCCAGATTTATTAGAGTTTTCAAAAGTAATAAAAGAACCATCCTTTGATGTATCAAGAGCTGGACTCTCAAAATATGTTGAATCTTATATCTTACATAATTTAGAAAAATTCAATGAAATTCCAGAAAGAAGACCCGGTTATAATGAAATAAGTGAAAGAAGATCAAGCGGAGGAGTAGAAGGTGCTTTTGTTTATCAACCAACTCCCGGACTTTACGAAAAAATAGCAATTTTTGATTTTGCTTCAATGCATACAAGTATTATTATAACTCATAATCTTTCAAAAGATACTTTATTAGAAAAAAAAGAAAAAAATGCATTTGCATCCCCAGAATTAGAATTAAAAGGAAAGAAAAAGAAATTTTATTTCTCTAAAAAACCAGGATTTTTTCCTGAACTATTAAGGGATATTTTTGAAAAAAGAAAAAAATACAAAGCAGAATACAAAAAAAATCCAAATGTTATAACTAAAGCAAGAAGTAATGCCTTCAAGGTGTTATCTGCTTCTGTTCATGGGTATATTGGTTTTTTTGGAGCAAGATACTATTCCTTAGAAACTTCTGCATCAATTTTAGCGTTCGTAAGAAAATACAACAAAGAAATAATTGAAAAAATAAAGAAATTAAAATATGAAGTTATATTTGGTGATACTGATTCAGTTGGTTTTTTAATGAATAAGAAAAAAGAAAGTGATATTAAAAAATTGTTAAGTAAATTAAATTCAGAACTTCCGGGAATCATGCATTTAGAACTAGAAGATTTTTATAAAAGAGGTTTGTGGGTTACAACAAGAGCTGGAAAAGTAGGTGCAAAAAAGAAATATGCTCTTCTTAATAAAAAGAATGGTTTAAAAATAAGAGGATTTGAAACAGTAAGAAGAGATTGGTGTGCTTTGTCAAGAAAAATGCAAGATTATGTAATAAGGCAGATTCTTAAAGATGGAAATGAAAAAAAAGCATTGGAATATGTTAAAGATGTAGCTAAAAAAATAAGGCAAAGAAAAATTGATATAAAAGAATTAATAATTAGAACTCAATTAAAAAAACCAATTTCAGAATACAAGGCTATTTCTCCACATGTTATAGCTGCTAAAAAGATGATTGAACAAGAAACTCCAGTAACTCAAGGGAATTTAATTGAATATTATATTGCAGAAACAAAAGATAAGAAAAAATTAGTTAGAGATAAAGTAAAACTTCCAACAGAAAAAGGAGAATATGATATTCAATATTATTTGGAAAGGCAGATTTTACCTGCAGTTGAAAACATTTTTCAAGTTTTTAATCTTGATATAAAGGAAATTATTGAAGGAAAAAAACAAATGACTTTAGGGGAATTTTAAGTGGTAAAACAAAAAAGTTGATTCGCGAATTAAGACACCATGCACCTTTTACAGCAATTGCAACATTTAATTTAGAAATTCCCTTATACCTTTTTTGTGATTCATTTATTGAATAAATATTTCTCACAAAAAAACATAGTATTCAAAACTATTTAAAATTTTATATTTGTAACTACTACATATATACAACTTAATCTAACCAAATTTCTTTAAACCCTAATTCCCCTATTTATGATATGGATAAAGAAAAAATATTACAAGCAGGAAAAATTGCCTCCCAAGTCAAAGCGTATGCCAAATCAATTATTAAAAAAGATGTTTCTCTTTTAGAAATTGCAGAAAAAATAGAAGCAAAAATAATTGAATTAGGAGGAAAACCTGCTTTTCCAACAAACCTTTCAATAAATGAAAATGCAGCACATTATACCCCTTCTCCAAACGATGAATCAAAAGCTCATGGATTATTAAAAATAGATTTAGGAGTTCATGTTGATGGTTGGATAGCAGATACTGCTTTTTCTATGGACTTAGAAAATTCAGAAGAAAATAAAAAATTAATTCAAGTTGCTGAAGCAGCTCTTGAAAATGCAATAAAAACAATAAAAGAAGGTGTTACAACAAGTGAAATTGGAAAAGCAGTTCAAGAAACAATAGAATCTAAAGGATTTTCTCCAATAATTAATTTGTCAGGACATGAAATTGGGGAATATGATTTACATGCAGGATTGACAATTCCAAATATTGATGACAAAAGAACAGATAAAATAAAAAAAGGGTTGTATGCAATTGAACCTTTTTCAACAAATGGTTCAGGAAGAGTAAAAGATAAAAAACCATCTGGGATTTACGCTTTAATTGATCCAAAAAATGTTAGAAGCCCTTTAGCACGAGAAGTATTGGAATATCTTTCTGATGAATATGTTAACTTACCTTTTTGTTCTAGATGGCTTATAAAAAAATTTGGGAACAAAGCAAGATTGGCATTAAGAGAATTAGAAAGAAATGGGAATTTACACCATTATGAACAATTAGTTGAGGTAAGCGGCGGAATTGTAGCACAAGCAGAACATACTATTTTAATTGATGAAGAAATTAAAATTACGACTGAGTAGAACCATTTTTCAATAAAGCGAATAATTCTCTAATTTTTTTGCCTTCTAACGTAGGTAAATCTTTCCAAGATGCTATATTTTTATGACCATGTCTTATTTTTCCATCCTTCACACCAAAATATTTTGCTGTTAATAGCCAATTTATGTGACCAAAAATTTTCAGATTTTCTTCAGAAATTTCATAATGGCATATTTGCTTTGGAAAAAGTATATCATGTTTCTGATTATATTTCTTTTCTCCCTCTTCACCAAAAAAATCTTCTTTAGGAACGCCAAAATATTTTGCTACTACTTCACAAACATGGTCTGCTTTTTGGAGAAATAGTGGATCTTTAAGATCCAATTCTATTCTTGAAAGAGGCTCATCTTTTTCTAAGTTTATTGGGTTATATTTATTTGATTTAGTTATAAGTCCAGAGGAATTAAACAAATTCAACACTTCTCTAATTGTCTTTCCTTCTGGTGTTTTTTCCCCTCTTTGAAAATTTACTAATTCATAGTTATGTATTATATTTGCACGATTCATACAATATAATTTCCCTGTTAATCCATAATATTCATCTCCATCAAAAATTCTTTTATTATCTTCAGTATTTTGATAATGACATATTTGACGCGGTAATTTTATTTCAGCCTTACGAGTTTTTTTAACTAAATCTTCTGCAGGTATATCAAAATGATTAGCTACATTATTTAAAACATTTAATACTGATTCTAAAACTTCTTCTAATCTTTCTTTATGTTTTGGTTCTATTTCAAATTCATATTCATTAGCTCTAGATATTAGAATATCTTGTAAAATCTCAACCATAAAAAATCTAAAAAAAGAGTCTTTTTAAGAATTATTATCCTAAATAACTGCCTTCATTAGGAACATCTGCTTTAACAGATTTCAAGAATTGTTCTTTAACTTTCTTATACACTTTAATTGTGCTTGAAGTCACACTTGGTTTAATCTTCTTTAAAGCTTCATCAAAATGTTTTTTCTTAACTTTTTCAGAATTAACATTCTCTCTTAAAGCAAGCATAGCAGCTTCCCTAACAAATGCTTCTAAATCAGCACCAGTATAACCTTCAGTTAATTTGGCAAAAGATTTAACAAGTTTTTCTTTCTCTTTCTTATCTTTACCAACTGGCATAGGTTCAGTATGAATTTTCAAAATAGCTTCTCTTCCTTTTTCATTTGGAGCATTAACTAATAAAATCCTATCAAATCTTCCAGGTCTCAATAAAGCAGGATCAAGCATATCAGGTCTATTTGTTGCAGCAACAACTAAAATATCACTCATATCTTCAAGACCATCCATTTCAGATAACATTTGATTTAAAACTCTTTCAGTAACTTTAGTTCCTTGTTCCATTCCTCTCTTACCTGCAAGAGAATCAACTTCATCAAAGAAAATAACACAAGGAGAAACCTGTCTTGCTCTCTCAAACACTTTTCTCATCCCTTCTTCTGATTTACCAACCCACATACTTAACAAAGAAGGTCCTTTAACTTGAATAAAATTTGCTTCTGATTCTTTTGCAACAGCTTTAGCTAATAAAGTTTTACCAGTTCCAGGAGGACCATACAATAATATACCTTTAGAGGGTCTAATACCCATTCTCTTAAATGAATCCGGATATTTCATTGGCCATTCAACAGCTTCTTTTAATTCTTGTTTAACATCATCCAAACCTCCAACATCTTCCCAATTTACATTAGGTGTTTCAACTAAAACTTCTCTCATTGCAGAAGGTCTTACATTCTTCAAGGCATCTGTAAAATCAGCATGTTTAATCTTTAATTTATCTAATAAATGTTCAGGTATTTTTTCTTCTTCATCTAGTTTCATTTGGGGTAATAGTTTTCTCAAAACACCCATAGCAGCTTCTTTAGTTAAAGATTCTAAATCAGCTCCAACAAAACCATGAGTAATAGAAGAAAGTACATCTAATTTAACATCTTTTGTTAAAGGCATTCCACGAGTATGAATTTTCAAAATAGCTTCTCTTCCTTTTTTATCTGGAACAGAAATTTCAATTTCTCTATCAAATCTACCTGGACGTCTTAAAGCAGGATCAAGAGCATTAGGTCTATTAGTTGCACCAATAACAATAACTTTACCACGATTTTTCAAACCATCCATCATAGCTAATAATTGTGAAACAACTCTTCTTTCTACTTCTCCCCCAACATCTTCTCTTTTAGGAGCAATAGCATCAATTTCATCAATAAAAATAATTGAAGGTGCATTCTTTTCCGCATCATCGAAAAGATCTCTAATCTTTTTTTCTGACTCTCCATAAAACTTCGACATAATTTCAGGACCATTTAATAAAATAAAATGGGCTTCTGATTCATTTGCAACAGCTTTAGCTAATAAAGTTTTACCAGTTCCAGGAGGACCGTGTAATAAAACTCCTTTTGGAGATTCAACACCTAATCTCTGGAAAATTTCTGGATGTTTAATTGGAATTTCAACCATTTCTCTAATTTTTTTAATTTCTTCTTGTAAACCACCAATATCTTCATAATTAATTCCTGAAAAATCTTCTTCAGCAACATCAACAGCTTTAGGATTTAAAACAATTTCTGTATTTTCTGTAATAATAACTGGTTGCGCAGGAGTAGAATTTACAATAACAAATTTAATTTGAGTAATTCCTCCTCCTAAATTTCCAAGACCCATATTCCCTAACATATTTCCAAGCATGCCTTCAAATTCATCTCCAAATTCATCAGATAGTAAATCTTTTCTTCTATGAACGCCTCCAAGAATAACTAAATCTCCTTTAACAACAGTTCTTCCTAAAAGTCCTCTTCTTAAAACATTAGAATCTGCCTGAACCATAATTCCTTTTTGTGCGGGAGCAAGAGTAATTTTCTTTGCTTCTTTAATGGTTGCTTTAGAAATCTTAACAATATCTCCAATACCTGTTCTTGCGTTTCTTCTTAAAATACCATCAATACGTATAATTTTTTCACCTACATCAGAAGGATAAGCTCTGTCTGCAATTGCAACTGTTTCTCTATTTCCTTTAATAATTATAACATCTCCCCTGTCAATTCCTAATTCTTTCATAATAGAAGTATCTATTCTTGCTATACCTTTGTAAACATCATCCTGCATTGCTTCAACAACATTTAATTGAATTTCTTTTTCAGCCATTATAATTTTCTCCTTTTTAATTCATTAAAATTTAAACTTAATCTATCAAAATCTTCAAAACATAATTTAACCATTTCATCCATTGCTTTTTTTTGCTCATTCATAAAATGAACTATTTCTTTAGGAATAGAAACTGCATAGCTATTTCCAACAAGCCTCATTTTAACTCTAAATTCCTTGTTTTTTAGATTTATAAATTTTTTGTATTCTGATTCATCAAAAGGGTGGATTAATTTTTCTTTACATTTAGGACAAATTTTTATTCTTATCATAAAACCATTTTTAGAAATCTCAGATGCTTTCATTTCTGAGTCGCACTTTTTGCATAAAATCTTGTTGTCAAATATGTCTGCCATTTTTTCGTGAGTATGTTGCCACATTCATAGAATGTGGCTAGTGAAAAGAGGTCAAGATGTGTATATCTTGGTGTATACACATAAAATGTATACTATTTAAATGTTTGGGTTCTCCAACACCTTTAAATAATTCTTTTTTTTCAAAATTAAAAGAGGATGAAGCGAAAAAGATTAACTACAATAATATCTTGGTTAGTTGGAATCTTAGTATTTGGGGTTATTATCTGGTTTCTTGGTCCTGAATCTCTTAGAAAAGCCTATGAACAGTCTCAACCAATATTTTTAATCCCCTATCTTATTTTTGCACTATTTGGAATTTCTTTTTTAGCAATAAAGCTAAAATTCATTCTTAAAACTTACAAATACAAAGTTCCCTTTTTAGATGTTCTTAGATATACTGTAGCTGGTTTTGCTGTTTCTCATGTAACCCCAAGTGCAAGAGTTGGAGGAGAGCCATTAAAGACATACATGATGCACAAAGAACACAAAGTCCCTCTAAAAACGGGAGGATCAAGTGTTGTAATTGACAAATTCATAGAACTCTTAGGTATAGGATTAGTATCTCTTGTTGGATTTTTTCTACTTTTCCTAGTTCCAGGAGTCGGCACAAAAACAAAAGTTATTTTATTTACTTTAATAATAATTTGTTTCCTATTGTTATTCTTCATATACTATTGGACAATAAAAGGGAAAGGACCATTTACCACCCTTTTCAATTTTCTTAGATTCTATAAATTCAGGAGATTCAAAAAAAGTTTGAATTTAATAAAGGATATTGAAGAAAGAATGGAAAAATTCTTTAAATATCATAAAAAAGAATTTATTCTTAGTTTTTTAATTTATTGTATTGTAATTGTATTTGGTATATTAGAATTTAAATTTTTACTATTAGCTTTAGGCATTAATGGTTCTCTAATGGAAATAATTTTAATCCACATTGTATTTGGCATAGCTAGTTTTATTCCTGTTCCAGCAGGTTTAGGATTCCAAGAAGGAGGATCTTCAGGACTTTTTGCACTCTTAAAAAAAGGTGTAGGTTTAGGATTAATATTTAGTTTAATAGTAAGAATAAGAAACTTAATTGTAACTGGAATTGGATTTATGATTATAACTAACTTTAGTAGTAAAGAAATAATGAAAAAATATTATAAGAAAGATAACAATTAAAAACTAATAAATCATTTTCTACTTATGAAAAGGCTCAAGTAAACTTGGCCTATCCATTTTATGAATAAAATGAAAAAAGAGGATTGGAAAAAATTTTGGAAGAAGTTTTGGTTTGTTGTTTGGAAAGATGAAAGTTTCAAGGGATGGATAATCTCAATTATATTTATATTTGTTATAATAAAATTTATTTTCTTTCCAGTATTAAATCTAGCAACAGGAACTTCTCTTCCATTGGCAATAGTAGAATCTTGTAGTATGCATCACAAAGGAAATGTATTTTCAAATTATGATTCTTGGCAGGATAGACATGAAAACAAATATTCATTTGACATAAACGAATTTAAAGAATTTAATTTCAAAAGAGGCTTTAGTAAAGGGGATATCTTATTTATTGTAGGGAAAAAACCAGAAAAACTAGAGGTAGGAGATGTAATAATTTTTGATGGAGGACAAAAAAATCCTATAATCCACAGAATTGTTGAGATAAAACATGAAAATGGAGAATATCTATTTTCAACAATGGGCGACAATAATAACGGGCAATTAAGTTCTGAAATAAATATTAAACAAGAACAGCTTATTGGAAAAGCCGTGTTTAGATTAGCTCCTTCGCTTGGATGGGGAAAATTAATCTTTTATGAACATTTAAGGCCTGAATCTGAAAGAGGGTTTTGTAAAGAGAGATAATCACAACATTTTTAAATAAAAATACTTAACTCATAAGATGGAATTCTGCCCTAAATGTGGAGCAATATTAGTTCAAAAAAAGAAAAACGCTGGATGCCCAAGATGTAATTATTCTTCTAAAGGTAAAATGGTTTTAAAGACTTCTGAAAAAATTGAAGAAAAAAATGAAGGTGTTGTAGTAACAAAAGAAACTCATGGAGTTCATCCAATAGTTAATGAAAAATGTAAAAAATGTGACAATGAAAAAGCATATTTCTGGACAGTTCAAACTCGAGCTTCAGATGAGGCAGAAACAAAATTCTTTAGATGTGTTAAGTGTGACCATACTTGGAGAGAATATAGATAAATCTTTTAAACAAATATTTCTAATAACTTATATGACTCTATGCAAATGACTATGTCGATTTGTATCAGAGCGAGAAAAATAAAATTTTCGAGACTCCGTAGCTCAGTCTGGTAGAGCACGTGACTCTTAATCACGGTGTCGCGGGTTCAAATCCCGTCGGGGTCATTCATTCTTCAACTGATCCCATAACTCATGCCTCTCAAGATTAGCACGAAAATGACTTTGACCTTTAACTCTTAAATCCCAATATAAAATATTTCCCTTAACAGTATTAATTCTCCTTGCAACCTTTTTCAAAGCCCTCTTGGCAGCTCCTTGTGCTTGAGGAGTTTTAGAATTCTTTAATTTCTTTTGCTCTTCCTTTTCCCATTCTAAAACTTCTTGCATTTCTTCTTTAGATTCCTTAGCTCTTTCTTTAATCTCTTCTTCAGTTAAAGGATCAAATTTAATACTTTGATAAGCCATTAATAAATAAAACAAAAAATACTTTTAAAATTACCTATGTTTAAAAAATTCAATCTGTCTAAACCGTTTCATAACTTTATCATAAGATCCTTTTTCAGCTAAAACTTTTTTTCTATTTTCACTCAATAATCTAAAATCATAATCTTTAACATTTCCTTCGATTTTATCTTTCCCCGGATAATCTTTCCATTTATTAGAACTCTTTTTCTTATATTGAAGAACCATTATAAATACTAAATATAAAATATTTTTAAAATCTTCTAAAACTAATTGTCTTCTCTCATTTCAGGGATATTAAGTAGCAATCACCTCTTGTCAGTTATTGACAAGGCCATGAATCTTTTCATGAACCTACTTAATCAATTTTTGAATATCTTCAATTGCGTCTGCAACTTCTTGGCCTTTCTTAGTCAGCTTAATAATCTTTATTCTTCCTCGTTTCTCAAAATCCACTAATCTAAGCACTTCCAATGTTTGCAGAATCTTTACTGCGTGGCTATAAGTACAATCTACTTCCTTAGCCAAAATACTACCATATCTCATCCTTGTATTCTTTTTCAAAGAGACTAGCATCAAGGCCGGCTTCCTTCTGAAAAAGATATCAAAATTGTCTTTCATTTTTAGATATGTTCAATTTAATGTATATATTGAGACAATATTTTACTTTTAAATGTATTGAAACATATATATTAAAATTCACTACAACTGTTTAGTGAAAATAGCAACGGTTATTTAGTAAAATATATAACAAAACCCTTATTAACTAATCATTTATATTTATACCATGACGAAGAAAACAAAAATAATGGCCATTGGAGATATTCATGGAGACACTGGTTTAGTAAAAAAACTAGCACAAAAGGCAAAAGATGAAAAAGTAGACCTAGTAATAATTCCAGGAGACATAACATTGTTAGATCAATCAGTAAAAGATCTAATAGGCCCGTTTACTAAAGTTCATAAAAAAGTATTATTGGTTCCTGGAAACCATGAAGCAACTCCAACAATAGATTTTTTAGCTCAAGCATATCCTAATGTAAAAAATATTCATGGTGCTGGAATAAAAGAAAATGATTTAGGAATTTTTGGTGCAGGATATGATCCAAAGGTGGGCCCGTTTTGGACAGGAGATAAAGAAATCCTTAAAGCACTAGAACAAGGCCATGATAAAATAAAAAATATGAAAAAGAAAATAATGGTAACTCACGCAACCCATGAAGGAGGAATTGCACATAAATTAGGATTTGGAACTTCAAAAGCAGTAAAAAAAGCAATTGAAAAATTTAAACCAGATTTAGTCTTAAGTGGACATATTCATGAAATAGGTGGAATTGAAGAACAAATTGGAAAAACAAGGATAATAAATGTTGCTAAAAAACCTATAATTTTTGAAATTTAATAAGAAAAACCTATAAAAACCTCCAAAACGCCCTTTTTCTAAATAAAATGCCTAAAAAACTAAAAAAATCAAATGAAGACAAGGCTGCTGAAAGTAACTTCACAGTTGATGAAAAAGATGTAAAATATGCAACTGAAAAGGAAGTCAAAGATTCAGTTGATACCTTGAAGAAAATAACAGAAAAACCAGTAAAAGAAAAAAAACAAGTTGAAAAAATAGAATCTAAAGGTAAAAAGAAATCCAGAAAAAAGAAGAAAAAAACAGCTAAAAAAACAACTGTAAAATATACAGTGCCAAAAGTTAGCTTAAAAGCATCTGGATATGAACTGGTTATAACAGAAAAACCGCAAGCAGCATTAAAAATTGCTAATGCTCTTGGTAAGGCGGTTCAAAAAAACTTGAACAAAGTTCCTTATTATGAAGTAGATAGAAATGGCAAAAAATTAATGGTTGCTTGTGCAGTAGGACATTTATTTACATTAAAACAAAATGAAAAAGGAACAGAAGTTCCAGTCTTTGATATTTCTTGGGCTCCAAATTATCTTGCAAGAAAAAGAGATTTTACAAAAAGATATTATGATACAATCTTAAAATTAGTAAAAGGTGCTAAAAGTTTGACAATTGCAACAGATTATGATATTGAAGGTGAGGTTATTGGAATGAATGTAATGAAATATATTTGTAATCAAGAAGATGCTTCAAGAATGAAGTTCTCTACATTAACTAAAATTGAATTAAACAAAGCATATGAGGATAAAATGGCACATATTAATTGGGGTTCAGCAATTGCAGGTGAAACAAGACACTATTTAGATTGGTTTTATGGTATTAACTTATCAAGAGCTCTAATGAATGCTGTAAAAACAACTGGAAAGTTTAAGATAATGTCAATTGGAAGAGTTCAAGGTCCTGCTTTGAATATGGTTGTTGAAAAAGAAAAAGCGATTTTGAAATTTAAACCAGAAACATATTGGCAAGCTTTCATCACAATAGATGATGGAATCAAGGGTTTAGAGTTAAAACACAATAAAGATTTGTTTGATAAAAAAGAATTAGAGAAGTTTAAAGATTTAAAGGGAAAAAAAGCAAAAGCAGAAACTAAAAAAAGAGAAATGAAATTAGAGCCTTTGCCTCCTTTTAATTTAACTACATTGCAAACAGAGGCGTATAAATTCTATGGAATTACTCCTAAAAATACTTTACAAGTAGCTCAATCTTTGTATTTAGCAGGTTTAATTTCTTATCCAAGAACTTCTTCACAGAAATTACCAAAAGAAATTGGTTATGATAAAATATTAAAACAATTAGCAGAAGAATTTAATGTTGAAAAATTAATTACAAGGAAAACTCCGGTTGAAGGTAAAAAAGTTGATGCTGCTCACCCTTCAATATATCCTACAGGCAATAAGCAAATATTATCTGGTGATGAAGATAAAGTGTACAAGTTAATTGTTAAAAGATTCTTGAGTTTATTTTGTGATGCCGCTATTATGGATAATAAAACAGTAAGTGCCGTAGTTGATGATTTGAAGTTTTCTGTTCGAGGCCAAGTTGTTCGTAAGAAAGCTTGGTTAGAAATTTATCCATCTAAAATGAAAGAAGAAAAGATTCCAGATGTTAATGGAGAAGTTGATATTTTAGATTCAAGGACTGAGGAAAAAGAAACACAACCTCCAAAAAGATTTTCTCCTGCTTCAATTATTTCTGGTTTGGAAAAAAGAAATCTAGGAACAAAAGCTACTAGGTCTTCCATATTAGAAACACTTTATGATAGAGGTTATGTTGAAGGTCAAAGTATTAAAGCTACTCCTTTAGGAATTTCTTTAATTGAAACTTTAGAAAGATATTCTCCAATTATTATTGATGAAAAATTAACAAGATCTTTTGAAGAAGATTTAGAAAAGATTCAGGAGAAAAAGGAGAAAAAAGATTTGAAGAAACAAGAAACAAAAATAATTGAGAAAGCTAAAAAAACAATTACCAATATTGGAAAAGATTTTGAGAAAAATGAAAAGAAAATTGGTTCGGAATTAGTTGATGCTAATCTTAAATTCAGAGAACAACAAAAAATAGAAAATCAGTTAATTAAATGTCCTAAATGTGGTAAAGGTTATTTAGGAATTACTTATTCTAAAAAGAATAAAAGGTTCTTTGTTGCATGTAATGCTTATCCTGATTGTACTAATACTTTTAGTTTACCACCAAATGGAGTTATTAAGAAAACAGATAAAGTTTGTGAAGAATGTGGATATCCAATGTTAATGAGATTAGCAAGAAACAGAAAGCCATGGATTTTCTGTTGGAATCCTGAATGTAAAACAAATGAAGAATGGGTTAAGAAAAGGGCTGAGGCTGCTCAAAATAGTTCTAAATAAAAACATTTATAAAGGTATATAAGTTTATATAACTATGAATGTACAAAAAATTTTACATTATCCAAGATTAGACAGTGTTTTAATGGTTGAAAAATTAATTTATGATACTAGCGGAGAATTCAAAAAAAAGCAACTATGGCAAAAGCTTCCTAAAAAAATGATGTATCAAACTTTTTCTGTAATTATTGATTATCTCCTTTATTCTAGAAAAATCGCAGTTGATACAGAAGGAAAAATAGGGTGGATTTGGGATCCTGAAGGGGTTGAGAGATATTTAAAAAGAAAAGATTTGTTTTGGAGAAAATCTAAATGAAAAGTGATGTTGTATTTGGAAATTCAAAACTTAAAAAAGAATTTGATTGTATTGAAGATAAAGATTTAAAGAAACAATTAGATAAGGCTTTAAATAATTTGAAAGAAAATGCTTTTTGTGGGATACAAATTCCAAAAAGACTAATTCCTAAAGAGTATCCAAAAAAATTTGGAAAATTAACAAACTTATGGAAATATAACTTGCCTGGAGCTTGGAGACTTATTTATACAGTTAAAGATAGCAAGATTTCTATTTTATCTGTTCTTTTAGAATGGATGGATCACAAAACATATGAAAAAAGATTTAATTATTAATCAAAAGGTTTAAAAGAAGGAGTGGTTAAGTAAAGATATTAGATAAAATGGAGTCAAGTAGTTAATTCTTAAATGAATGTAAGGAGGACAAAATGAAGATATATGTAGGTAATTTGCCTTGGAGTGTTGACGAAGAAGGTTTGAAGAAGCTTTTCGAAGGTCATGAAACATCGGAAGTAACACTAATTAAGGACAAGTTTTCAGGAAGATCTAAGGGATTCGGTTTCGTGACAATTGACGATGATGCTGCTGCTAACAAAGCAATTTCAGAAATGAACGGAAAAGAAGTTGAAGGTCGAGAACTTAAGGTTTCTGAAGCAAAACCAATGGAAGAAAGACCAAGAAGAGACTTTAACAGGAGATAATTTTAAGGTCTAAATTTAGAGGTGAATTTTTTATTTTTTTTTATTTAACTGTTTTTGGTTCGTTGACTATTTAAATTATTTTTTATTATTCCAGATATAGAACCATTGTTCTTTGCATTTGCTACAAAAATTGAGATTTGTTGGGTTATATCTTCCACACAATATTTTATTATTCTTTACTTTTATAACTTTTCTTCTTTTTTTGGGATAATCCTAAGCCTCCAAAGCTTCTTCAAACATTTGCTTAAACTCTTCCAAATCTCCTAATGCTTCTTTTGCTTGTTCTTCTGTAAAATTAAGATGTTTCAATTGAAAATACTTAGAAGAAGTTGGAAAACGATAAGTCAACTCAAGCTTCCTAAAAATAGAAACAACCAATTCTTTTTCTACCATTTCATCAAGCTGTCCAAACTCTTCAACAAAAAAATCAGTACCCCCAATCTTATCTAAAATGTATGCTCGTTCCCGAACAGTCAACACTTTTTCCCCTTCCATAAAAAAACAATCTTTAAAATATATTTAAATGCTTAGGACTACTAAAAAGAACAAATTTACTCAGAAAAATAAAATTCCAAACTATTTTTTCTAAAATCAATATAATAATGCTTTTCAAGACCTTTATTAAAATCAATATCAAGATCATACTTACAAGGATTTTTTGCAATTTTTAACATAGCAAGAAAAGAAGGAATATATTGCCTAGGAACCCAATTCAAATCCATTATAATGGCTATATCATTTCTAGTTTCATGATTTTTAAAATTTGGATTACCCATTCCAGTATTATAAGAAACCAAAGCCAAAACATGATTGTCTTCACCAAATTTTTTATAAGCTCTTTTAAAATAATTAATAGTCCCCCCTATAGCTATCTCAGGATCTTTTCTTTCATCTTTCCATTTAGTAACTTTCAAACCACAACGTCTTGCTGTTTCAGGCATAAATTGCCACATCCCAACAGCCCCAGCCCAAGAACTAGCATCATTTCTAAACCCACTCTCAATAAAAGGAAGAGCAGCTAAAGAAGTTGGAAGATCATTTTCCAATAAACTATAAGCAAAATTTTCCAAATAATTGTTAACAGGACTAAATGCCCTTTCCAAAGCCCGTTTTGTTTTACCTCTTCTTCCAGTAAGAATTACAAAAGTTTTATCTTTTCTGTCTTCACCATAAGCCGCATAAAGAGAATCATAAACAATTTCGCTCCTTTCTTTAGTTGGAGTGGGAAGAGTATCATAAATCTCCATTGTATTTCTTAGACACCATAAAGATTTTGTAGAATCTAAAAGATAAGCCCTCTTCCAAGTTTCTACCTCTGTTGCAAAATACTTATAATATTTGTTAAAAGTATCATCTAATTTTGAACTAGCTCTAGGAACATAATCTTCAAATTTTTCCAAATTCTGAGAAGAACTTGCAAAAGGAAGAAATAACAAAGGAACCAAAGCAGAAACTAATTTTTTCATTATATTTTTGACAACCTAACACTTAAAAAGTTTATTTCATTATATTATATAATGGCGAGAAGAAAAGTAAGGGTGGAAAAATCAGGAAGTTTATTCTGGCTAATCTTTTGGTTAATAATATTCCTTCCAGTAGGGCTTTTGTATTTAATTTTTGTATACAGAAGAAGAAAAACATATGAATATAAATAAAATGAAACTAAAATCTTCAGTACAAATAACATTAATTATTGTTGCAGCAATAATTATCTTAACATTAATAACAATTTTCACAATAAAATCATTTATTCCTTCTTCAGGAGATGATATCCAAGTAAGCGGACAAGCAACAATAGAAGTGACTCCAGATTTAATCACGCTTTTCTATAATGTTGAGACACAAGGAGAAACATCAAAAGAAGCAGAAGATCTAAACACAAACATAGTAAATGAATTAAGAGATCAAGTAGCATTATTAGGAATTGAATCAGAATTAGAAACTCAAAACTTCAACATCTACCCAGAATATAATTGGAATAGTGGAAAACAAGAATTAATAGGATACAAAGCAACTCATTCATTAAAAATTGAATTATCAACAGAACAAATAAATCTAATAGGTGATTTAATTGATGCGGGAACAAATGCAGGAACAGGAATTAGTTACATTAATTTTGAATTAAGTGATGAGCTAGAACAAGAATACAAAGCAGAAGCAATCAAACTTGCAGCATCAGATGCAAGAATAAAGGCAGAAGCAATAGCAGAAGGATTTAACAAAAAAGTAGGAAAACTTAAATCTGTTTCTTTAAATGATTTTAATTATTATCCAATAAGAGCCTATGATTTTGCAGAAGCAGGCGGAAACATGGAAATTGCAAGAGAAGCAGCAACAAGCATAACACCTTCAGGACAAGATGTTACAGCATATGTAAATGCTGTTTATAAGTTAAAATAATTCTTAAAAAAATAAAAATTATAAAAAATTTATTTCGTGTGTACTTTACAATCAGAACATCCACTCCACTTAGTCCACTTTCCTAATCCAAATACCACAAAACCAATTAAATAGAGTAACATAGCGTTCCAATCCCACATATTCCAACCTGCTCCGCTGGTAGTTTGAGACATAAATCCTAAAACAAGGAAATAAACACCAACTGCAAATAAAACCATAGCAAGCAGAATAAAACCAGAATTACAGTTACATTTACTTTTAGCCATTTTCAACCTCCTTTATATTAATTAGAAACAACTCTTTTAATACTTTTCTAAGACAGCCAATCCCTCAAATTCTTTTGAAAACTAATCTCATTCAATAATTTACTTCTTTTCAAAATATTTCCAACATCAAATTTATATTTCACTTTAGAAATTTTTTTAGCTCCTGTGAGCAATTCAATTTTAGAATCAAACTTCATTTTTTTCTCCAACGCTTTCTTAACAGACTCACGAACAACCCAAACACCAAGGGCAGTCCAATAAGAAGGAGTTTCAATTCTAACCACAACAACAGTTGCTTGTTTCTTTATAGAATCTAAATATTTCAAAATAGGTAATCTGGTAGCATAATAACCTCCAGCAGTATTAAATGCATATTTCTTTCTCCCAGAATAAGTTTCACTGTCAGTTGAAGCCTTAAGTTCTTTAGAAGGGTTCCATGAACTTCCAGGCAAATACAATTCAAACAATTCAAAACTCCAAACATTTGGAAACATCAAAATAACATATTGATTTCCCATAAACTCCCCATAAAATAATTCAAAATTCTCAATCCATGGATAATCTCTTACATTTTTTAATAACCGCTTTCCAATCATATCATCAGTAGCAGTAATGCTCCAACGCGTAGGAACCAACCTACGGTCTTTTTTCAAACCCAAAACACCAACACTCAAAACTTTACTTAAAAAATATTCATCAAAATTTTTTTTATATAAAATATCTACACTTTCAGAGGCCTTAAGTTCATCATTAACAACTTTATCAACATGTTTATCAATTTTTACATTTCCAACAATTTTAGCTCTTTCTAAATTAGCACTCATCCCCAAGGGAGTTAAAACCTTGTCTTTGTCTCTCCCAACCTGAACTCTGTTTTTTAATCCAATCTCAACATCAACTGGCTTAGATGCAATTGCAACATTCTTAGAAATATCAAGAAATTTTTTATTCATTCGTGCATCAGTAACTTTTGTTCTAAAACGAGAATTCAATAAACTATTTCTCAAATAAAGAACATGCTTAATTTCAAAATTATGCTTTGCCCAGTATTTCTCATCATCATACAACCAAGCCTCTTCATCTCTTTCCAAAGGACTCAAAATACCAACATTAACTTCAGGGTATCTTAATTTAGAACCAATAAAAACACTTGGAGGTGAAAGAGAATCAACTTTGTAGATTTTACTTAAATCTTTGACTTTAAAATTAGTTTCAGCTATCTTTTTAATCACCTCAAATTTCAAATCACCCATTTAATACACTAAAGAAACTATACTTTATATGAATTTATATTCTATATTTTAAGAAAAGACCTTGTTTTGCATGTATAAATGCTCCACACCTTGTTGGACTAATTTTTCTTTCTTTAATAATTAATTCATATGAACGAAGCAAGGGAAAATCATTTGTCACAATTGCTGTGTTTTTTCTTTTTAAACTTAAAACTACTCCAGTAATTAAAAAATCATAATCAGGCACACTTAAATCATTCTGTTTCACTAAATTTTTATGCTTGTAAAAAAATTCATTATAAAGTTTCTTTTCGCAATCTTCTAAAATTATTATTCTATTTTTATTTTTTATTTCTTTTAAAAATCTTTTTTTTATTTTTTTAACAGAATGTTTTGCATTTTGATATTTTGTATGGGGATTATGACCCTTAAATCTTTTTAAACCAACAGGTTTTCTTTTCTTTTTTTCTTTTTCTCTTCCTTCCTTAAATATCTTTTCTGTTAAATATATCTGAGAGAAATTAGAGATATTCTTGTAAAAATATAAAAGAATATCTTTTTCCTTTCTCAAATATGCTTCCCCTAATTCTCCTTTTTTAAACTTATAATCACGTTCTAAAATTCCCCAAAGAGAGGAATTATCAAATAAGGCTATGTTGAAATCTTTACAAAGCTCACCCAAATCAATGTATGAATTTCTTCTTATTTTTTTTAAAGATTGTTTTCTCATATTATTTCTTAAAAAAATTAATTTAAAAATAAATCTATACTCTAGATGCACCTTTTACGGAATATTCCTTTATGTAAATCATGTATGGATTTATATCCATGGAATATTGCATCACAACCACCTTTTACGGAATATTCCCTCATTCTTAATCTCAAAACTCATTTCTTTTTCTTTCAAACTCCTATGTTTCAACAAAATAGCTCTACGGCCTCTATCACTTTTTAATTCAATTATACATTTACTCCAATATTTAAACAAATCACCTCCAACAATATTCACTTCTCCCTTAATGCCTTTTTTCCAATCATCATTTGAAACAAATGAATCATAAACTTGATTAGTTATTAAAACAGGTATTTTTTGTTTTCTAGAAATCTCGGACAAAATTCTCATTTGCCTTGCAGCTTCTCGATTAATATTTTTAATCTTCAACTCATCTTTAGATTGAATAGCATCACCTAATTCTAATCTATAGGACATAGCCATACCATCAACAATAATCAAACCAATTTGTTCTTTTTTCAATTTCATTAATAATTGACTAAAACATTTTCTCTGTTCCTCAAAACTCGTAGAATTCAATAAAAAAATATTTTTTAAAATCTTATCACATTTATCTCCAACAATTTGTCTCACCCTTTCAATAGAAAATCCTCCTTCAGTATCTATAAAAATAACTTTCTTATTCTGCCTAGATTGACTACAAGCACCAAGAATACAAAAATTAGTCTTCCCAGAACCAGGAGGCCCAGCAATCATAGTAATAATATCCTTTTCATAACCCCCTTCAAGCCATTTGTTTAAATCAAAACTTCCAGTTGAAATCCTCATTTTAAATATTTAACTTTAATCAAAGAATTTATTATTTTCTTAGTAATAAAAGAAAGATTATATTTATCCATATTATCTTTTCTAACCCAAGCATAATCTGAAATTTCATTTTTAGGATCAAGAGAACCTTTTATACTCCCAAAATAAACCTTTGCTTCTAAATCTTCATTTGGATAAAGAGTCTTATCTACAAAAACATCATAACAAGTATGAATAGTAACTCTTCTACGACGAACAGACAGCTCTTCTTTTAATTCCCGATATAAACATTTTAAATCAGATTCTCCCTTTTCAGGTTTACCCCCTGGCAAAATCCAAACATTTTTATTTTTTACTATAAGTAATCCATCTTGATTTATATCTGCCAAATTAATTGCTCTCTTCATAAAAATAAACTATAAACAACCTTAATAAGAATTATTATACTACTTCAATCCAGAAAAATCCTTTGAGACTTTATCTAAATCTTTTGTAATAGTAGATACAGCATCTTTGATTACTTTTTTAGGATTCTTTGCTTTCACAGAAAGAATAGGATTTTCAGTAGGATGATTTCTTCTCCAAGCAGCAAAACTAACACTAGAATTTTTATTTAAATAAACCCTTAAAATTTCTGCAATTGTCAAACTATCAATCTCAACTTTAATAGAATCCTTTTCTTGTTCTAGGATTTTAATATTCATATTAATTTAATCTAAAATTAGTTTATAAAGTTTACTTGTAAAGTTTATATGTTGAACTTCAATAAGTGAGGCCTAAAAAACTTCTTATTTATCCTCAAAAAGAATCTTATCCATATCTTCTTGGCTTAATTCACCCCTATCAGATTCTTGTTTAGAATTTAAAACTTTTTTAATTTCTTCCACATCAACATCTTCTCCTTCTTTTGCTGGCTTAATTTCTTCAACAGGCATTTCTTCGTCTAATTCTTCTAATCTTTGTTCTCTTTTCTTATAAAGAAAACCAAATTTCTTTTTCCAATATGGAACTTCTGCTTTTTCTTCCATCTCATTTAAATCTGAAACAGTCAACCCCTTTGAATTATCATCAAAACTCAATTCTTGTTTAACAGGTTTGGTAAGAATAGTCACTCCCAAATAAGTCTGAATCTTCTTTATGAAGGCTTGATAATTATCAGGAAGAATACCTCTTTCAACTAACTTAACTGAAGCCTCCGATTCCGAAATAGCTTCTGCAAGCTGTTTTTGAGTTAATCTCCTAGCCCTTCTAGCTTTAAAAATCGCCCAGTGATAATTATGGATTAAATCATCTTTAGAATTTACTTCAACTTTTTTTAGATTAGGAAAAGACAATTCTTGCCTTTCCTCAACAACCTTTCTCAAACTCTGGTTTTGTTGTTCTAATCTTTCAACACCACTTCCAAATTTAGCTTTATGCTCCTTAGGATCTAATCCAGCCATTTTAGACAATTTTTCATAAACTGTCTGGTTCTTTTCAGATTCTTTAAGTTGTAAATCAGTTATTCTTTTTACAATAGGTATATTTTCATTAATAGAACAACTTTCACAAATTTTTACAACTCCTTCCCTTACAATAGCTCCAAAGAGCATAGTTTTCTCACCTTTAACTCCACAGATGAAACATTCCATAAGAAAGCAGAATAAAAAGGCTTTTTTTAATATTTCTATGCTAGAATATAGATTAAGAAAAATACCCTTCAATATCCTCAACTGAAGTTAATTCTTCAAGCACGTATTCATTATCAATAATTAACACAGGATATGTAGAAATTTCAAAATTATCTAATATAGATTGTAAAGAAGTCACCCCACTATCAACCGCCACAGGAATCAAAATAACCCCATCTCCATAACTTCCTTTCAAATCATTAAGAATTTTAGACCAAACACCATTAAGAGCTTTTTCAGTTAATTCATCCGTATCATAATTATATACATAAACAACTGTGTGGACATCATTTTCACATATTTCATCAGTTTTCATAGTATTTATCCATAAGAAAGTTCTCATTATATCATACTTTTTATGTTCTGTTGCCATATTATCTGTAATTTTACCAGAATCTTCATAATCCTCCAAAGTCTTTGCCTCCCAATAAATACGATTTGCAAAATCAACATTGGAATTAATTAAAGCGTCACAACTAATATTGTTTAAACTAGCAAAATTATTCAAAGCAATAACATCCATTAAAGAATTTTCAGATGCAACATAATAATCTTGGATAATATCTACTCGCTTATCTTCAAAAAGAATTCCTATTAAAAAACCCAACACAAAGATTAAAACAGTTAAGATTAAAGCTTCCCAAAAGACACGTTTTTTATTTTCTAACATTTTTAATTTTTTATAAATATTTTAGCCAAAATCTATTTATAGATTTTTTGAGCATAGATTTACCATTTAAGATCTCCCTTTAAGAACTTGTAAAGGGACATTATTAAAATTATCGGGTATACAAGCAGATAAAAGATCATATAAAAACCAACACTAAACCAGTTTTCTCTCCTATATTGTTTCTCTCTTACATTAGATAATGCAAGAATAGTATAAAACAAACTAAAGAAAAATACAATTAAACCAAAAAACACCAAAGCACTTAAGGCTAGATTAACGTCGTTTAAACTAAGAACAGCCGTTTGAGCCTGAATAGAATAACTAGTAGAAAGATAGTTTAAAAGAAAGAATCTAAAAATTCTATAACCTAAAATAAAAATACCAAATAAACCAACCAACCAAGACAAAATAAAAAAAGGCAAAATAAAAGCCCCAAGAATTCCTTTTCTCATAAAAGTTTTCTTATATTTATTAATAGTTTGTAACCCCCCAATATTCCATCTATTCCTTTGATTAATCCATCCTTTAACTCTATGAGGAGAAACACAATAAACTCTTGATGGAACAGACATTTTAACTTTATATTTATGATATTGCAGATTCCAAGTAATTTCAATATCTTCTGTCAAATTATTAACATCAAAACCTTTAACTTTATCAAAAGCAGTTTTACGATAAAGAGCTAAAGGACCAGGAGTAACATAAATAGCATCTAAAAATTCTAAAAGTTTTCTCGAAAATTTAATAACTTTATATTCAATTGATTGAAGTTTTAAAATAAAATTATTTCTATTTTTAACTAAAACAGTAGATGTAACAGCCCCAACTTTTATATCATCAAAAAATCCAATCATTTTTGCTATAGCGCCTTTTTCAGGAAAAGAATCTGCATCAGTAAAACCAACTAAATCAGTTTTGGCAAATTTCGCACCGTAATTTTTTGCTTCTGCTGCATTTTTCCATTTTCTTGGACACTTAACAACCATTACACGAGAATATTTTTTTGCATAGGCTTTTATAATTTTATAAGAATTATCTGTACTTCCATGATCAACCACAATTATTTTCTTTAATCCTTTATATCCTTCTTTCAAAAGATTTTCTATTGTAGCTCCAATGGATTTCTCTTCATTCCAACAAGGAATAACAATACTCAAAGAATATTCTTTAGTAATAGGGGGAACACTATGAAATTCTTTCTTATTTTGATAATAAGTTAATAGAAATAAGAATAGAAAATAAAATGCAATAAATGAATATACTAAAAATACAATTGAGATAAAGTCCATAATAAATATCCTATTCGTTTTCTTTTAAAGATTCTTGTAATGGGTTAGAAGCATCAGCAACATTAAAATAATCATAAAAATCATCACTTAAACTTAATTCAAAAGTATGTCCTTGTTTCTTTTTCTTTATTAATCCCAAATCACTAAATTTCTTTATATGATCATATGCCTTATTTCCTCTAATCTTGATTATAATAGATTGTTTCATTGGTTGTTTAAATGCAATAATTGCTAATGTTTCTTGTTCTGCTTTAGTGAATTCTGACCTACCAGCTGCTAATCTGTTTACTATATAAGAATATTCTTGACGAACATCCATTTTCCACATCCCATTTTTTTCAACAATTTCAATTGCAGAATCTTCCTTTGAATACTTATCTTTTAATCTATCAATTAAATCACGCAGAATAACAGGATTTAAATCGGTAAGGGCAATCAATTCCTGCATATTCAAAAACTTTCCAGAGACAAAGAAAATAGCTTCAAGACTCTTCAAATCTTCTTTTTGTTTTACACCCTCTATTTCTTCAATAGTCTTGCTTTGCATAAATTAAAGGAGTAAAATAAGTTTAAAAAATTGATTAATCTAGTTATATTGTGAAAAAGAATGTTAAAATCCTTTTAATTGTCATAATTATCTTAATTTTAATTCTATTTCTTACTAGACTTTTAAGTCCAAGAGAAATAGATGATGTTTCTCCTGAAATTCCTTGTGAACAAAAACTTTTAGACAAAGTGGACATTCTTTGGGTAATTCCTCTTTTTAATAATCAACCAATTTCAGAAAATCCAGAAGTATGTGAATATCTTTTATCATTAAATAAAACTCTTGGTATGCATGGAATCAAACATACTTATAGAGAATTCAAAAGAGAAAATATTTCACAAGAAGAACTTAATCAAGGAATATCTGAATTTGAAAAGTGTTTTGGACAAAAACCAACTGAATTCAAACCCCCTTACTTATTCATAAGCAAGCAAAATAAAGAATTAATAAAAGAAAATAATTTAAACTTAAAATATAGATTTAACCAAGTAATTCATAAGGTTTATCATTGTGAAAATTCAGGAACTTTGCCAAATTGGTTTCATTTTTATTTCTAAATCTTATATCTCAAAATAGCACCCATACCAGATAAGTTAGAAAACTGTTTTCCTTCTTCTGTTTCTGTTGAAACTATTTCAATAGTAGAATCAATATCTTTCCCTACTTGCTTTAATTCTTTTGCAAGAGTTTTATCTAAATCTTTAGATAAAATCAAAACATCAACAGCACCATATTCTAATGCTTTTTTCAAATCTTTTTCTTTGTAAACTGCCTTACCAGGATTTTTACCTAAAATCTCAAAGAATCGTTCTAAAATTTTTTTCTCATGGATAATTTCTTGACTAGCTAAAATATCTTCTGCCTTCTTAACAAGTTCTTTTATTCCAGATTCATCACTTCCACCAATATCTAATCTTCCAATAATTTTTTCCTGAAGTTTTGTAGTTAAATACTCTCCATCTACAAATTCATCCTTAGTTGGAATTGGACCCCCAATAATAATTCCTTTTAACTTGGGATTTTCAAAAAACTCTTTTTTCATTTCATCAGCAATTCTTTTGTAAAAATCTCTTGTCAAACCTTCCGTAATTCTATGGAATCTCTGGGCTGATTGCCCTCCAGCTTTTACTTTACCAGGAATTCCAGAAGTCATTTTTTGAAGTATTTCAACCCTCTTCCCTTCTAAAACTCCAATTGTTGCTTCCTTTCTATCCATAACTAATAAACCATAAATCTCTTCAACCTCTAATTGTTCTTCAAGAGGCTCTAAAACAAATTCTTTATCACATCTATATAATCTAACTTTCAAAGGTAACGGAGGTTCAACACTCCATAATTTCAAATCACTTTGGCCTTCAGTCTTAGCAACATTTCCGCAAAAAATAGCTATTCCATGTTCAGGAGTTTTCTTAAATTCTTTCAAATGCCTAACAATTTTCTCTAAAGCTTCTGTAACATTTTTTCTTGTTGAAGTTGATTTGATGTTTTTTGAAGTTGATTTTTCTGCCTCTAATTGTTTCTGAACAGTATTCACATCATATCCTTCAGAGATATAAACAGTAATCAATTCTGTAGCTTTACCTTTGTGTTGTTTAAGTTCTTCAATAGTTTCTTCTAGTTCGTCTTTTGTTAATATCATTTTATTCAAACTCCACTTTAAAATTTCCTTCCTTTATCTCTTTTGCGTTTGTAACATCTTGTAAATCTTCAATCACATCCAAAACTTTATCTAAAACTTCTTTTTCCAATGTTAAAACAATTTCTGTATTCATAGATTTTTGTGCTTTTGATTTTTCTTGTCTAATTTTAGAAACAAGGTCATAAAGATAATTCAAACTTTCAAAATCTTTTTCTTTCTTAAATTCAGGCCATTTAGAAATATGAATTGATTTTTCCTTTTCTTTAAAATGTTCTTGATAAATTTCTTCTGTAATAAAAGGCATAATGGGAGCTATTATTTTTAATATATTTAACAAAGAATTATACAAAGTATACTGCGCAGATAATTTCTTATTTCCTTTTCCTTGATAAACTCTTTTCTTAACAATCTCTAAATAATTATCACAAAAATCATTCCAAAAAAACTGCTCAACATCTTGCTTAACTCTTGAATATTCATATTTCAAAAAATTCTCAGTACAAGTCTTAATTAAAGAATTTAATTTTTCTAAAAATAATTTATCTAATTCTTCCAATTTCTTTGGTTTCTGATTTTTATATCCTTTCAAATTCATAAAAACAAATTTAGAGGCATTCAACAATTTATTAATGAATTTTGTTCCGGTAACCAAATCCTTTTCTTGATAATTCAAATCATTTCCTAGTTTACTGCCAGCAGCCCAAAATCGTAAAGCATCTGCACCATATTCTTCTAAAATTTTCTTAGGTTGAATTCCAGTTCCTTTACTCTTAGACATTTTTTTTCCGCCTAAAGTAACATAACCAGAAACCATGATGTCTTTCCAAGGAATTTCTTTTTCATGCAGATAAGATTTTAAAATAGTGTAAAAAGCCCACGTTCTAATTATATCATGTGCTTGAGGTCTCAAAGAAAAAGGTAAACCAATTTTATTTTTAACTAATCCATCTACTATTTGAGGTGTAACTGAAGAAGTTGCCCAAGTATCTAAAACTCTTGGTTCTCCTTTAGCAACTTTTTGACAAAGTGGACAAATTTTTTTAGTTTGTAATGGATCAACAGGTAATTCTTTTTCATCTGGCAAAATTATTTCTTTACAATTTTCACATTCCCAAACAGGAATAGGAACTCCAAAATGTCTTTCTCTTGAAATACTCCAATCCCATTCTAAACCATTAACCCAATTTTCATACCTCTTACGCATAAATTCAGGATACCATTTAACTTTTCTACCTTGCTTAATTAATTCTTTTTTCTTATCTAAAAGTTTGATAAACCATTGTTCTGTTGTCAAAAATTCTATAGGCGTTCCACATTTGTCATGAACATTAACTACATGACTTATTTCTTCTTGTTTTTTAATCAAATTTTTTTTCTTTAAATCCTCAAGAATCTTTTTCCTTGCTCCCTTAATCTTCAAACCTTCATATCCTTTAATATTCAAAGTCCCATCTTCT